>JAUWIB010000151.1 GCA_030605565.1 bacterium | reverse complement strand
CATGCATTTCACTCCGACCGCCAGCTCCTGGCTTAATTTGATAGAGCGATGGTTTCGCGAGATCACCGACAAGCGAATTCGCCGAGGCACGTTCAACAGCGTCAAAGCGCTCGTCAAAGCAATCGAAAGTTACATTGCCGAACACAATGAGAATCCAAAGTCCTTTGTTTGGACGGCTAAAGCTGAACAGATCTTGGCCAAGGTCCGCCGAGCCAAGGCGGTCCTTGATAAAATATCATCTGAATGAAACACTACACTAGCTCTGGCGCTCTGGGTAGGGTACCGAGTTCCTTGTTCCCTTGTGATGGCCAAGCCTTCAGGGAGTGTTGATAAAGTCCCTGTGGTAGTCATTGCGAGCGACCGTAGGGAGCGCGGCAATCTCGATTCCCCGTGCCTTCAGGCGTCTCTGCCTGACAGTTCTTGCGTACAATCGAACGGTGTCGGGCCGAGACACCCGACACCACGGTTCAGTTGAGATTGCCGCGTCGCTACGACACGAGTGTCTTCGGTTGCTCGCAATGACGGCTTCTGGGGTTTATCAACACTCCCCTCGGTCCGGGTCTCCTTTCCCGAGGTGCTCGCCACGAAACCCGGACGAACGGGCTTGTTGGCAAACCCTTGTGCTGTTGTGTCAGGTCTTCTCTAAATCGCCGTGTTTTGTCAAGTCTTCTATCGTGTTTTTTTCTTCTTTCAGTTTGTTAACAAGTTCGGTTACTCTTTGCAACGGTTGATCAATCGGTCGTTCAGGCTTCTCTACGCGGTCGTTGCCGCAAAATGGAATCGGAGTGGGAGCCTCACGCTTGAAACTCGAGATCTGATTCTCAGACCCGACCCGAGGTCATCCCACTACGAAACCAATTGATCTATCCATCGCTTTTTTTACAACTATTCCTCAGTAATGACTGGCCGCACCGTCAAAGGTTCAAACGACTCACCCGATGTCCACATTGTGTACAACAGGCAGGCAAGCTTACGGGCCACCGCCACCCGCGCCTTACCAAAACCTTTCCCCTTCTGAAGACGCTGCCCCCAGTCCTTGAGACTACTTCGTCGTTTCACTCGGCAGAGTAGCACCGTCGCCGCTTCCACCAGCAAGGACCGCAACAACCGATCCCCTTCCTTGGTGATGCGACCACGGAAATGGGTTTCCCCGGATTGATACTCGCGGGGCACCAGACCAAGATACGAAGCTACCTGATCACCATTATCAAAACGACCAGGATCATCGATGGTCGCTATGAAGGTGCTGGCGGTAATGGGACCAACGCCATCAACAGTCATCAGATGACAACACAACTTATCCTGTCTCACCTCTCGCTTCAGTTGCTGTGTCAACTCGTGCAACTCTTTCGTCGTCTCATCCCACACTCGCAACAACGCCGACAAGCCTGCCGTTAACCCCTCCGGAACCCGCCCCAGCAAGGATGTAATGCGTTCGTGAAAATCTCCCTGGGCCACCAGGCCGACTTGAACACCGTATACCCGAAAGATACCTCGGATGCGACTGCTCAACCCCTTCTGTATACTTATCAATCCCTTGCGCACCGTATGTTTGCATCGAAGCTCACGTGCTGATGGTGACTTCCGGTGGACCCGGTTATACCAGTCCGTCCGGCACATCTGCGCTAACTTGCGGGCATCTATCTTGTCCGTTTTCCTCTTGCTGTGTATTATCGCCTTGGCCTGACGTGCATCAATAATGACCGCCTCGTGACCAAGTTCCTCCAGAAGCTGACAGACCCACTCGGCCATCGGGCAGGCTTCAACCACCATCGGCATCGGTTCCCACGAGGCAAAGGTGCGTTTCAAACACTGCTTATCCATTGTCACTTCACCTTCAGCCACAATCTGTCCCTGCTCATCGATAAAACAAAAAGCACTTGACTTGACCCCCAGGTCGATACCACCATACGTTTTCATAACGGTCTCCTGTCATGTTTGAGGCACTTCATTGTGACCTCGTTTTAATATGATAGGAGACTTTTTCTTTAACATCAAATTCTGCAAACATAAAACCTCACACCTGCCGGGCGGCGATTTATTCCAACTTGGACACGCTGAAAGCGTGGTTGTGACCCGACACCCAACTCCTTGTTGGACAACGGTGGCGGGTCACACGAATTCGCTGACACGAATTCGCAAGACCCGCCGCAACACGCTAAAGGGACTTTATCAACACTCCCGAACGTCCGGGCCACACGCCGTAGATTACATGGACGCCAAGACCCGTGCGCGCGTCCCCACTCCAAATTCCGCTTGCCCTCAGCCGGTCGGCTGACTACCTTGAAGCACTACCAGAGAAAACGACTGCGCCGGACCAGCCGGCGGTTCGGGATTATTATGCCTTAGCTACAGAACATAAGAAAGCCAAACATATAACATGGAAGAGGGAAAAATGCAGTTCTTTCAGCCCAAAGACCCAGCCGAATACGGTTTCAAGGAAGTTCTTTACGAGAAGAAAGATTGGGTCGCAACCATCACGATCAACCGGCCGAAATACTACAACGCATAACACCCTGCCTGATGGAACTCACTCAGGCTTTCACCGACGCCACCTGGGACGATGCTGTCGGTGTTATCATTTTCACTGGCGCCGGCGAAAAAGCGTTCTGCACCGGTGGTGACGTAAAGGAGTACGCCTCCTACTACACACAAAGGCCGCGTGATTACTTTAAGTACATGGCGATATTCGCCGGTTACATCGAATCCATTTTCAAATGCGGCAAGCCGGTCATCTGTCGCCTTAACGGCATGGCGGTCGGCGGCGGCAATGAGTCGCATCTGGCCTGCGATCTCTCGATCATGGCCGACGATACCTACATCGGTCAGATCGGCACAAACGTCGGCTCGGTCGCCTGCGGCGGCGCGACTCAGTGGCTGCCGATCGTGGTGGGTGATCGCCGCGCTCGCGAGATTCTCTACCTCAACGAGAAAATTTACGCGGACAAGGCGCTCGACTGGGGTCTGGTTAACAAGGTGGTCCCTCGCGCCCAACTCGACGATGCCTGCGCCGAGATGGCTAAGAAGCTGCTCAACAAATTCCCGGAGTGTATGCGTTACACCAAGAGTCAGGTCAACTATTGGAAAGAGCAGGTTTGGTACAATACAATCGGGCACGCTCGCGACTGGTTGACTTTGCACTTCACGTCATGGGAGCCGAACGAAGGGATGGCGGCGTTTGTGGAGAAGCGCCCGTCGGACTACATGGGCTTGCGCAAGCTGGCCGCCGAAGGCGGTTCCTCGGAATTCAAGTATGGACCTTACAAGCTGACCTGTTCCAAGTGTGGCGCGACCCAGCTTCCCGGTCTGCACAAGTTCTGCGGCATGTGCGGCGCCAAGCTCGACGGGTAACAAGTTACTCTTTCGGCCTTACGGCCGGCCCTTGTTGAAGGCGAGCATAGGGCAGAAGTCTGCCCCTAATACAGGAAACGAACTAGGAGATACCTATATGTTTGATCTAACCGGCAAAGCGGCCATCGTCACCGGCTCATCGCTCGGTATCGGTTCCGCTGCCGCTCTATACCTGGCCCAATGCGGCGCCGATGTCGCCGTCAACTATCGCAAACATGCCGACGAAGCCAACGCCCTGGCCGACCGGATTCGCGGCGAGGGACGCAAGGCGCTGGCTATCAAATGCGACGTGTCCAATCACGATGAGGTCGGCAAGATGGTTGAGCAGGTCATATCGGAGTTCGGGAAACTCGATATCCTCGTCAACAATGCCGGCATCAACCGCGATGGTGTCGTCTGGAAAATGACTGAGGAAATGTGGGACACGGTGCTTGACACCGACCTCAAGGGGTACTTCAGTTTCATCCGGGCGGTGGCGCCGCACTTTCGCACGCAGAAGTCTGGTCGGATCGTCAACGTTACCTCGATCAACGGCTTGCGCGGCAAATTCGGTCAGGCCAACTATTCCGCGGCCAAGGCGGGCATTATCGGCCTGACCAAAGCGGTGGCCAAAGAGTTGGGCAGAGCATCTGTAAATGTCAACGCCGTCGCCCCCGGCATGATCCTAACCGACATGATGGCTGACCTCCCCGATGATGTGAAGCAGAAGGCGGTCGACGAAACAGTCCTGGCTCGGCTCGGCACGCCGGAGGAATGCGCCTCGGTGATTGCGTTCCTGTGCAGCGAGAAATCGCGCCACATCACCGGCGAGGTGATCAAAATCGACGGCGGCCAGTATATCTGATAACAATACCAAGGGAAGGAACATAGATGGAACTCAAAGACATAGTTTGTATATCCGCCTGCCGGACACCGATGGGCCGTTTCGGTGGTACGCTCAAGAGCATGCCGTCGTTCGACATCGGCGCGGTGGCGATTGCCGAGGCGTTGAAACGTGCAGGTGTCAAGCCTGATGATATCGATGACGTCATTCTCGGTAGTTGTCGTCAGGCCGGTAACGGACCGAACCCATCGCGCACGGCGGCGGTGTGGGGCGGTATCCCGGAGTCGGTGCCGACCCAGACCATTAACATGGCCTGCCCCTCGGGAATGAAAGCGATCCAGTTGGCCAGTCAGTCGATCCGGCTGGGAGATTCGGAGATCGTCTTGATCGGTGGCTTCGATTCGATGTCGACGATGCCGTATCTCTTGAAAAACGTGCGCTGGAGTGGGTTCAAGATGGGGGACAAGAAACTCGAGGACGGCTGGTCGGACTCGATAGATCCCTTGATTGGACAGGGGATGGGTACCACCGCTGAGAACCTCGTCGACAAGTACAAGATACCGCGTGAAGATCAGGATCAGTTTGCGTTCGAGTCGCATCAAAAAGCGGTCAAAGCGAGGAACGAAGGCTGGTTCGATGAAGAGATCACGCCGGTCGAGGTGAAGTCGCGCAAGGAAACGATCACATTTGACAAAGACGAAACCCCCCGAAGCGACACGACTGTCGAAAAGCTGGCCAAACTAAAAGCCGTGTTTCGCAAAGAAGGCGGCGCCGTAACCGCCGGCAATGCTTGCGCTATGTCTGACGGCGCCTGTGCGCTGGTCTTCACAAGTAGAGAGAAAGCCAACGCGCTTGGGATCAAGCCGCTGTTTTCGCTCATCGCTTATTCCTCGATAGCAGTTGGATCCTCGACGATGGGCGAAGGCCCCGGTATCTCGATTCCGGCCGTGCTGGAGAAAACCGGCATGAGCATCAACGACCCCGACCTGATCGAAGTGAACGAGGCGTTTGCTATACAGATTCTCTCCAACGAGAAAGTGTTGGGTTGGGACCACAACAAACTGAACGTACATGGCGGCGCTATCGCGCTGGGGCACCCGACCGGGATATCAGGTGCGCGTATCATCGTTACGCTCTACCACGCACTGAAGACACGTGGCGGCGAGACCGGCCTGGCCGCTATCTGTGGTGGCGGCGGGGTGTCTATGGCCATGCTTATCAAGCGGGAGGCATAGGGCATAAATGCCTGATTATAAACACATAGGCTTCCAGGTAGCCGATAAGGTCGCGACCATAACACTCCAGCGCGAGGATTTGAACGTCCTCAACATCGCCATGATGGAGGAGATCAATGACGCTCTGGCGTCGCTTGACAGCGGTGGCGATCTGAAGGCGCTGGTGATCAAGGCGACCGGTAAGGCCTTCTCGGCCGGTGTCGATGTCAGCGAGCACACGGACGACCTGGTTGAAAAGATGATCGCCGTGTTCCACCGGATGTTTCGCTTGCTGGATGGTTTCCAGTGCCCGACGGTGTCTTTCGTTCATGGTGCAGCCCTCGGGGGCGGGTGTGAACTGGCCTGTTTCTGCGACATGGTGATCGCCGCGGCCGGAGTCAAGTTCGGTCAGCCGGAGATCAAAGTGGGCGTTTTCCCACCGGTGGCGGCGGCGGAGTTTCCGCACTATGGCCATCTGAAGCCGATGTTTGAACTGCTCTTGACCGGCGATGTCATCAAAGCTGAAGAAGCTCGGACGATTGGCCTGGTGAGCCGGATTTTTCCGCGGGAGGAGTTCGCTAAGGATTGCGAACAATGGCTGGCGCGGTTGACCGGCAACTCCGCGGCGATCCTGCGATTGACCAAGAAGGCGATGCGCGCCGGACTCGGCAAACCGTTTGGCAAGGCGATCTCGGAGGTGGAGCAGATCTATCTCAAAGAAATGATGGCGACCAAAGACGCCCACGAGGGTCTGTCGGCTTTCATGGAGAAACGCTCCCCGAAGTGGGAAGACTGATAAATCGGCTCCTTGCGCTTCGCGCGCAGCGCGAAAAACACGGCTTGACCGTGTCACCCTGAGCGGACAGGCTGTGTCATAATCTACATTGCCGTCGTACAGAGTTGTGGTATCGTAGGGCGTTTTCGTTAGTAACGTTTTTTTCCGTTCAAATCGTCGTCTGATCGGTCAATATGTCCATGATCTTACAAA
>JAUWIB010000040.1 GCA_030605565.1 bacterium | reverse complement strand
CTTGCGTTCGCCGAAGGCGAGCGTGTGAACTGGCGGTTCAAAAGCCTGCATTCCCACAACGACTTAGCAAGAATCGCAGGGTCACGCCGACGCCTTTGGCGTGTCCAAGACACAGCGAAACCGTATTGCGACACAGCCTGGACGTTAACCAGGGTTTGTCAACACTCCCTTCAGACTCGGCCACGAATAGATCGAGTCATGCTCGACCCACTGAATCTGAAGACTCAGCGGGCACAAGGATAGGAATCGCTCTACTAAGCAAAAAGCCCCCGAGTCGGGGGCTTTGATGCTTGTGCGATTGACAGCGAATCCTCAGGCGAACGACTTCAGCGCTTCTTCGCGACTGTCGTAATGCTCAAATACCGAGATCAACCGTGTGATGGTCAGGATCGATTCGATCTTGGTGATATTGGCCAACACCAACCGACCACCGGCATTCTTAACCGTCGTCAGCGCCGATATCAGCATCCCCAACCCTACCGAGTTGACCCAATCGACTCTGGAAAGGTCGACCACGATGTTCTTCTTGTTCTGGTTGATATACTCGTGCAGCTTGCCGTGAAACATGGTGGTTTCTTCGCCGCCCATGATCTTGCCTGAGACATTCAAAATGACTATGTCGTCCAACAGTGAGTCTTCAAACTTCATCGGGATTCCCCTTATCCTATGGCTTCGCCTTTTCTTGCCTATTCACGGACGCGCGTCCCTCGCCTGCCTTGCATGGCAAACAAGGACGAATGGCGTCCACATATCTATTCGCTCAAGAGAAAAATAGGCCTTCACCATTCAAAAAACAAGTTGTTTTCTGGGTGGGGGTAGGCACCTCATGGTTGCGCTGACCAGCGACAGGAAATTCCAAGGTATCTTCGGAATGTTCGAATGCAGGGGTAAGTGGTTCACTCGACCAGCAGCTACAGACGAAAAACCCGCTCGGGCTGCGAGAATCCGAGGCTCCGGACTTGACATAGCCAGCCACATCAGCTATCATTAACCATAGATTCGACATTTTGCATGGCATCGAAAAAGTACTAACCTAAATCGCAACCTTCTAAGAGGAGGTAATCATGAGACAGTGTGTCTTGACTCTGACGGCACTTGTCGTGGCCGTCTCTCTGTGCGTCTCGGTTTCCATAGCCGACGTGCCACAGATGATCAACTACCAGGGCGTCTTGGAAGACTCAACGGGAAGACCTCTTCGGAACGACACTGCAACTGTATCGTTCAGAATCTACGATGATTCAACCACCAGCACAGAGTTATGGGCCCAAACTACCCTTGTTGAGACCGACAAGAATGGCGCATTCAGTGTTCTGTTGGGTTCAGTTAATCCAATTCCAGACACTTTATTTGTCAATCCAGATCGTTGGCTTGGTTCAACAGTTCGCTCTGATCCGGAGATGACACCGCGCACACGGCTGGTGTCAGTGCCTTACGCCTATAACGCGCTCCGCTCTGACACGGCAGAGTATGCCTTATCCCCAGGCGGTGGCTGGGTTGACGATGGTGCGGTCGTCAGGCTGCAGGACAGTACGGACCTGGTCGGAATCGGTAACTCCAGTCCTGACTACACGCTTGACGTTGCTGGCAACATAGGCGTCGATGAATACATCTATCACAACGATAACGGAAATCATACCTACCTGAGGTTTCTACCTAATCAGTTTGAACTTGCTGCCGGTACTATTCCAATAATCACCACGTATGATAATGAGCCGGGGCCAGACAAAGTTGTCATTAACGAAACTGGTTGGGGTCTTGATTTTCGTGTCGAGTCCGAAGCAGATACAGCTGCATTCTTCATTGATGCTGGCAATGGTCACGTTGGTATCGGCACAACAACGCCGGACGAAAAACTGACAGTTGATGGAAACGTCCACATAACGGGAGATTTAACAGTTGATGGAACAAGCCATTTAAACCCGATCATGGATTATGGCTACGAAGACAACGTCCCTGAGTGCGGAACACGGGATGTGACATTCACTGTAACGTTCGCGGCTCCCCCTTCTGTTGTTGTTGGCTACAAAGGAGATCAGGGCTGCGATGAACATGGCAATTGGTTCGTTTACAATGTGACGACAACTGGCTTTACATTACGCAATGGGCGCCCAAACCAACCCGGGGGTCGAAGTGCCTACTGGATAGCGGTTGGCCCGGGACAGTGACATGAGTTTTGTAGGTCAAAAGCCCTACGCTTTTGACTATTAAGGTGTCAAAACTACAGGAGTTTTGACCTATTGAATTCGGCGTCAGCAAGTGAAACGGAGGACTATCATTAATGAAGAAGGATATTGCAAAACTGGCTGTGTTGGCAGTTTCTGTTCTCGTTGTTGTTCAAATTGGCTTTTGCGCCAACACTACGAAGGTGTCGATTGCCGAACCCGCCACCGGCGAACAGATCAACTGGCAAGTCATCTCCTCCGGCGGCACTGAGGGATCGTCGACCAGTTTCAGGTTGATGGGTACGGTGGGTCAGACCGCTGTCGGTACGGGGAGTTCGGACAGTTACGGGCTAAGCCACGGCTACTGGCAGGATTTCGCTGGTGGCTGCTGCATACCGCCGCTTAGGGGTAATGTCGATTACGACCCAGGTGACAACATTGACATCTCGGATTTGGTTTATCTGGTGGATTACATGTTCACCGGTGGTGATCCTCCACCGTGTTTTGAGGAAGCGGACATGAACTGCGACGGTTCAATCGACATTTCTGATCTGGTCCACTTGGTAGACTACATGTTCACCGGTGGTCCGCCACCCTGTCGGTGTGATTGTGCCGACTGCCCATAGACAGTTCGCCAGTAGATTCGTAGGGCGGGTCCGTCTTCGAACCCGCCAATATCGGCAGGTTTGAAGACAAACCTTCCCTATAAGATTTCGGTACCCCACCAAGAGCGAAGCGGCTGGTGGGTTCTTTCGTCACAAAAACAATATCAATTCCAATCAAAACGCGACTGTACATCCGTTAGCAAAAGGATCGGCCCAATGACTACCTGTACAAAACAGACCGCCGCGCTCATCACCGCCAAACCATGCCGGCCTCGTAATCACCACCGATTCTATTATCCGAATACAAAAACACGCAAAACGAACCCATTTTCACGCCGCCAGATTCGTAGGGCGGGTCCGTCTTCGAACCCGCCACAATCGGCAGGTTTGAAGACAAACTTTCCCTATAAGACTGCGTGGCCCGAACGTCCGGGCCACCCCGGAATTGAAGACTGGATTCTGGCCTTCGGGACTTTCCAAAAACCTTTGATGTTTACTTGTTTGGGATCCTGTTCGCTCAGGGTGAGGTTGGGGGGACACGCGTAGCGCAAAAAAGCGATTTATCGCCTTCGACTCCGTTCAGCATGAGGTTGTTGTGATACCAAAAATTGACTTTGGTGTTTCGTGCGCGGTGGACATCCTCGTCTACCGCGTTCACCCCGAAAAGTTGTCGGCGCACGGGGACGTATGCCGACCACAAAACAGAATAGGACATTTCTATTTTGCCTTGACACCTCGTCATTTCAGTCTTGACATCGCCTGACCACCACGATAGACTGTAGGATCAAGCTAAACAAGCGGGAGTCTAATCTCTTCCCCTAAGACCACGGAGGAAATATGAAAAAGCTACTGATGTTAGCAGTCGGCCTGTTGCTGCTGATCCAACCTGCGATGGCGGCCGGTATCTCAGCCGGGGCCGGTGCTTTCGGCGGCTTGGCGATTCCGGTCGTGCAGGACGATCAGTCACAAGGCACGGTGTTCGGTTTCAAGGGTCGGATAAAAACGTCGTTCATAACATTCGAACCTAACATCATATTCACGAAATACGGCGATCCGGATTTCGAGGATGTCATCGGTGATCCCGAGGGGTCGAAACTGACCTCCTTTGGACTGGATGCCCTATTGGGTTCTTCAATTGGTGGCCCGGGAGTTTCCTCTTTCTTCTTTGCCGGAATCGGGATCTACAAAACCAAGAACGACGAACTGCAGGTCGATGAGAGCGAGGTCGGTATCTCCGGCGGTATCGGCCTGGAGGTCGGATTGGGACCGAAACTTGGCCTGGAGGCCCGCGGACGTTTCGTGGTTGTCGGCACCGAGGGGGGTGGGTCCAGGAAGGCGGCGATAGTAACCGCAGGCGTTAACTACCATTTTGCATTGTAGGAAGGCACAACCATGAAAAAACTAACGCACAGATTCGGATTGATCGGCGCCACTCTGACCTCGCTGCTGCTAGTCGGATGTATCCTGAGCGGTACTTTTGTCGTGTCGATGTTATTCAAAGATTTTCCGGTAGCAGGATCCGATGATTTTTACTACTTTGATGTCGACGTCACCTCCGATGATGTCTGGACTGACCACAAGGATAACATCAAGGATATCGACAATGTCGGATTCGAGTTATGGGTGACCAATGAATCAGGAGTAGCCAACACATATAATTGCTACGTTGCCCCGATAACATCTGCGCTGGACAGTCTATCATCCAAGAGCGAGGTAGTGGCAGGGGCTACCAAAGTACTGGATATACCACTGGCTGCAACCGGACAAACGTTTGTCGGTTACGCCGATTCGTTCTCGCATCTCACCAACCTTGAAACGCTGAAGGCATTGGCCGAAGGTGGTCAGTTCAAGTTCTTCGCCATGTCGGCTGCAACCCCGACCGACTTCACCGTCGATTCGATCCTGGTGGTTGTCACTCTGACGGCTGGGACCTGATCGATAGTTCAGACTAGTTTTACCGAATGTTGAAAAAGCTCCTTTTCTCGTCATTGCGAGCGACCGAAGACACTCGTGTCGTTGGGAGCGCGGCAATCTCTCTTTCGCTGTCTTCAAACGAATTGAGATTGCCACACCCGCCTGCTGCGGGTTCGCAATGACGCTGTGGAGGGTTTTTCAACAAGCCCTGAAGACTCAGCCACCACAAACAACTTCGATGACAGAACCCAGCGCAGCGATCAGGCAGGCGCAACTCACCAGTAGCGGAAGTGTACTTCCCCTTCGGCGCCGATTATGATGCGGACGTTGATCTCCCCCCCGTCGTTGAGGTCGGCCGGGACGTGAAACCGCTTGTAAACCGGTTCAAGCTGGTCAAACGTCGTGAACTTGTTGGATTGATTCGCGAACAGTTCTATTTCGAACCTGACACCCTGGCCGCGAGGGCAACTCAAAACGCGGCTCACTGTCATCGCCGGCATCTCCACATCCAGGTCATGAGCCTGGGGCAACCGCGCGAAACCAAGCTCGACGGCGCGTCGATGCGATATAATTATGACTGTATCGGTCGTCAGGACACGAATAATCGGATCTACTCCACGCATGCCGACAGCGCTGTCATCCCAGATCGGGACTTCGTACCGACGACTCATGGCGTATAGTTCTCTCTTGCTCACATCCCCCTCATAAGTCTGAGCGGAGTCGAACGGCGAACTATCCACGACAGGTCGTAGACGATGATAACGGCAGCCAGGTAACTCAATCTCGACCAGCACCGATACCGGGTCGGGTTGGCTTTGTGAGGTATCCAGTCCCCACAACTCAAGCAGGTGCAATTCGAGAAGCGTTGTCTCGGCCGGCGTAACGGTGACAGTGGTATCGAATGAAAGGTCGTTGTGCTCGATTCTGACTGTATGAACACCGGAAGGGACCAACGGCAGCGTCAGCGGGGCGGTCATAGTTATCCGGACGCCATCCAGGAAAACCGTGACTCCGAAGATATCGGTAAGGATGGTTAGATCGCCCGGAACATTGTAGAAATTCATACCGCTGTCCGATTGGCGTTCTACCTTGAGAGAGGCGATCAGCCGTATCTTTTTGCGCAGGACCTGCCGCGGCGCAATTATGACCTGGACCGTATTGGGTTGATAGTACTCAGTGTACAAGGTGAGTTGATGCTCGCCGATCGACAGCGTACAAAGCGCCGGCGTTTGGAACAACCGCTCATGGTCGCCGTCAATAATGAGGTGCGCGTTGGGTGGGTCGCTTTCCACATAAAGGTAACCGACCTCGTTTTCAGCCCGACCAACGTCGCCCAGGAGCACCACGCAGGCGAGCAACGTTCCCATGTACTTCCACAACTGCCACATACACTTAATGAAAGCGGATAACGGATGGATGCTTCAACAAAAAACTCGGACCATGATTCAGCAGATTTGAAACTTGGTGTGAATTAACGTCCCTGCGCGCGGTACAGAGAGTAACCAGCAGGGTCAGCCGTAGCTTGACGCCATGTAGTAAGAGCTTTCGGGCCAACATACGGTCTACGACGCATGAGGACCACCTGAACAGAGAATAGCATAGAGAATTACCGGTGGAACTTGACTATTGTCCGTGAGACAACTATACTCTCGTCGATACGCAGTGTTAGACTTCGATAGGCAATTGACTGGCCAGGCATCAGTTGGTGGAACTATTCGAACAGGCTGTTTGCATTTCTTCGAGACAGGTTAGGCCACCAATCGGGATGAATGGACTCTATAAACTGTGAATAAGAAGTGTGGTATGAGAGTATTCCTCTTGTGACACAGAACGATTCAGCCATTAGGAGGTGTACTAATGAGAAACGCGATGCTTACATGTTTAGCGTGCCTTGCTTTTCTGGTAAGCTCATGTGGCAGCCAGCAGGAGGCGGAGCAGCCTCAGGAGCAGGCAACAACCGATCGAGCCGGGGCTGAGACCGTACAGGAGCCGCAAGCCGACAAGGAAACCAGCGCCCAGCCAGGCGAGCCGGTGTTGGCAGGCGTGAAGATTCAATGTGGTGAAACAGGCAATCTTGCGGAGCAACCAACCGTGAGTGAGTACCTTCCGTTTCGAGACGAAACTGCAATCACGGTGGGAGAGTATGGCATCTACTATGACAGGGCAACTGCGAGGTTGTCTTGGCCTTCGGTCGACGGACGAGACGGCGTAATGAAGATCGAGTACGAACTGCCACCCCATTTTCCATGGGGGAATTGGCTGTCCGTATGCAAGCAGTTTACATCCGTGTTGGACATGAGCGGATGCGAGGGACTCGAACTCGAATTACAGGTAGAGCTTCCCTCCAACGCCAAGCTGCGTCTCACCATGTCAGACGTTAGGTCCCTGGCAGAGTTCCAGAAACACGGCCACAAGGTAGACGAAATGTGGTGGTACGACTTCGATAACGGCACACTGAAAGAAAAGAATGGATGGGTGAAACTTCGGGCGCCGTTCAATGATTTTTACGCTTCCAGGGGAGCCGGTACACGGCATAATAACGGCAAGAAAGATATTTCGAAGATCGTCAGCTATGAGATAAACGTGGTGTTGGAGGGTGATGTCATAGCCGCAGGCACGTTCTTGGTACATGGCATTCACGCCTACTAACGAGTATTCCGGGTCGGCATTTACTCCTTGGGCGGTAAGGGCCGAGGACGCGCCGACAGCCGATACAGGTTGGGGAGGTACTTATGGGGGAACCTGCAGACGGGCCTTATGAAGGAGCCGATGAAGTGGTATTTTCGTACGTATCACCAACTGATTAGATGCAGAACGGATTCCCCATGCGAATTGCGAGCATAGTGCTCTACATGGCAATCTATGCCATATTGATGACGCCAATAACTATGGCCGGGAATGGACTGCCCTCAAATCCGACAACCTATCCCTACGGCGGGATACTTAATAGTAGTGGATTCGTTTCGAATAATATGGATCCCCCTCTTATGTTCGAAGAGAAGGCTAAGTTTGAGTTCGCCACTTTCCCGCAAAGAGGCGTTCGGTTCAACCACGCAGTCTTTAGAGACATTGCCTGGTTTAACGATGCTGTTTTTAAGGGATCGGCCGATTTCCTCGCTGTAACATTCGAGGGCCATACACAATTCGATCTATCTCGTTTCGAATACACCGCGAGCTTCGCGTCTAGTGAATTCTGGGATGGAGCCAGTTTCGAGGAGAGTACGTTTGACACCAGGGCCAGTTTTGTCAATACCAGGTTTGACGGCTATGTCAGGTTTGTGGGGGTGAAATTCTTTGGCCCCGTGGATTTCAACAATGCCAAGTTCAATGGCAAGACCAACTTCAGCAACGCACGATTCGACACTACCGCTAGTTTTACGGACGCTGTGTTCAGTGATACGTTGGTCCTGGGCTCAGAAAAAAGTCACAAGTTTAACTTCAGACGCACGACCTTCATGCCGGGTGCGGTTTTGTTGCTAAACAACCTCGTTGAATTGGATATCCAAGAAGAGAAGTTCGAGCACATTTGTCTTAAGGAAACACTCTCCTATTTCGCGAAAAAGGACATTATCGAGCACTTGAAACGCAAGAGTTTCAAGGAGGACGCCGGAGCGCAGCATGAATTGTCCTATCTCCTTGCCAGGTCGACGATGTATCAAAACCAATCTCATACTTACACCAGAAACACTGCGTGCGAGTTCTGGAAATGGCCGCAATGGGGTTTGACAGCTATCTATTACCGGACGATGGGATTGGGATATGAACCCTTCCTCTTGTTCTATTGGGTTGTCGGATTGATCCCCTT
Source organism: bacterium (assembly GCA_030605565.1). GTDB lineage: Bacteria > Zixibacteria > MSB-5A5 > GN15 > FEB-12 > JAJRTA01. The sequence continues at coordinate 31,400 of JAUWIB010000040.1, read as the reverse complement.
CTGGGCACTCTACTACCAGTGGAAGATGACCAATGCAGTAAACACATACGTTTTCAAGGGAATGGCGAACTGGCCAGAGCCGTCCAAGGTGGACAGTTTCCTTAATGCCCTTTACTTCAGTTCGATGGTATTCTTCCCACTCACGTTCAAGCGGAGGGTTCTTTCCCACTTCTCCACCAGACAAAAGACCGCCGTTGGATTTCAGTGGCTGCTCGGTACGTTCGCGTTGATTGCGTTCTTGACTCAGTCGCAACCTGCCGCTATCTGGAACAGCGTAAGGAATCTGTTTGGTCGCTTCTGACCCGGCTACTGTCGGATACCCTGAGCAGTCCGCCGTCGTCTTCAGGGCAAAGCTCTATGGTGGGGGACGATTGAGTCAGCCTCTGTCGAACTCACGGCTTTTCTGAGACAGTATTAGGATTTTCGGGTTACGGTTCGTCTTTAGCCGGACCTGGGTCCAACTGCTGCTGGGCGAGGACTTCGAGCATTTTGAAACCCAGCGTGGAGTCAATAGCAAAAAGATGCTTCAGGATCCGGTCTGAATCCTCGGCCCTTCCATCAAGAGCGAAAGCCGTACCAAGGCCGATCCAGGCCGGAAAGAATGAACTGTCGGCCGTGGCTAAAACCTCGAACTGTTCGGCGGCGGCGCTGAACTGTTTGTCGGCGAGATAGAGCATGGCCAACGCCTGGCGACACACTTGAAAATCAGGATGGCGCGACAGCGCCTCCTCAAACGACTCCGCCGCTTCCCAGGTCTTGCCCAAGCGGTTCTGAACCGTCCCCAGTCGGTAGTATAGCTCGGCCGGTCGGCCGCCGGATGCGGCCGACAACCGGTAATAGAACTCGGCGCTGTCGTAACTTTGGCTGGCGGCGAAGCAGTTGCCAAGACTGTACGGAATGATCGCGTTTCGCCGGTCGAGGGCCCGGGCAGTACGCAGTAACGGCAGGGCCAGGCCGATCCGCCCCACCTTAGTATATTCCTGGCCGAGGTTGGTCAGGTACATTTCGTTAGTGGAATCGAGAGCAACAGCTTTCTCGAAATACGGAATTGCGTCACCGCTATTGCCCGTATTGGAAAACACGGCGCCAAGGTTGTTACACACTTGCGCATCGGACGGATTCATTTCGAAGGCTCGCTCAAGAAAGACCCTGGCTTGCTTCTGATCATCTAATTGAGAGTAGATGCGCCCGATATTTCTGATGGCAACGAGATTGTCAGCATCCAGTCGAAGAGCATTTTGATATTCGGCCAACGCCCCGTTGTCATCTCCTTTGGCCGACAGGTCGGCACCGGCCTTAAGGTAGGTCTCGAGCGAATCCACTGCGAGGGCGGGGCAGGAGATCAGCAGCACCGCTGAAACCGCCGCAAGCCCGATACGAAGTTTTTCCATCTGGTGTCTCATAATCCGTTGACCTTATACTCGGTGGTTGTCCCTGGGATTAAAGATTGTGCGACTCACCTCGGAATTATGGGTGATCCTAATAATAACAGACGGCCCGCTCTCGCGAGCCGTCAGCCCTTAAGCGCAAAGACGCTTAAAAGAGGTACCCGCCGCTCCATCCCTGAAGCGGCTTAGGCTTTGCCGATTCCTTTCGGTGAATGGTGGTTCACCATCGCAAAAGAGAGATACTCAAGCTCCATTGCCATATTCTCGTTGCGCACATGAACGCCAGGCGGCACCTTCAGGTTGATTGGGGCGAAATTCAGGATCGCCTTCACCTCCGCCTTGACGACGACGTCCACGATATACTGTGCTACCGTTGCCGGTACCGCAACAATAACCATTTCTATGCGGTCATCTTGTAGTTCAGTCCGCAGGTTCTTGATATCCGAGACTATTATGCCTTTATGGTTCGAGCCGATTTTCCGCTGATCATTATCGAAGAGCTTAACAATATGGAAACCCTGCTTGATGAACTCCTTGTAGCTGACCATCGCCGAACCGATATTACCCACTCCGATCAACGCGACCCGCCAGATCCGATCGATGCCGAGAATCCTGGACACCTTGGCCTTGAGCTCAGCTACCGGATAACCCAGTCCACGGGTACCGAAAGAGCCGAAGAACGAAAGGTCTTTGCGCACCTGAGCCGGCGTAAGTTTTTCTCGTTTAGCCAGTTCCTTGGACGAAACGGTCTCGAAGTTCTCTTTCTCCAAAAGAGACAAGGTACGGAAATACCGAGAGAGCCGGTGAATCGTCGATTCCGAAATCCTCTTTTTGGTCGGGCTCCCCGAAGGGATATCCATCGAATCTCCTAAGTCAATCGCCAATCCGATTCAATACTCATGTGAAATGCTTCACAATTAACAATAATACATTTACCCCTATCGTCTGTCAAGGCAATAATTTTCGGCCTTTCTCTCACATTTTCTAATCATGAGACACACAACAACTTACGTCAGTCAGTCGGCGGCTCTATTGTCTGAGCAGCGGACATCTACCCGGTTCTCCCCACGGAACCATCTTGAAGTAACGGCTGATATCGACTGGCATGCAGGGGCAATCTGAAGATCACGCCGACGCGACACGGGCACGTCATTATGCAGGCTACTTAAGGAATCGAACAACAAGGCCATCAGTGGTGGCCAGAGACGATGCCGCTTGACTACCAGGGACATGGATGCCATATTGTGTCCATTCGCGAGGTGATAGCATGCAGAGTCAGAAATACCGATCTCAGGAAATAGACGTACCCCGACGCACGACCCGCGCACGAGCTGCGGTGCTGTTGGTGGTATCTTTGATTGGGTTGATGTTAACCACCTTGCCCGGCTGCACTGATTGGGAGAAGTTTAACCCGACCGGCACTCTGCATCATCACACACCACGGGCGACAGGCATGTGGCTGACCGACAAAAGCACCATAACAGGCGCCTGGGGTAACCCGGTTGATTCGATTGTAGCCTACCCCAACCCTTCCGTTCCACCGATTAACATCACCTTTGTGGTACCGCCCCATCCGGGACGGGTAACGCTCTGGCTGGTGCGCGCCCTTGGTCCCGGCGAGTCCGCATCGGACCTGGTCGTATGGGGCGGCGCTGATGTCCTTTCGTCAGACGGCGCTCCCGTGAAGGTGCTGGTGGACGATGACCGGGAGGCCGGGCACTATGTCATCAGGTGGGGCGGTGATACCTCTGCCGGTACAGCCGCCCCCAACGGTTTCTATCGCATTTGGCTGGCGGTGGGAGAGAAGATTACTTTTACTGATATTTTCGTCGGCGACAACCTCCATGAGTATCCGCGATGAGGACAGTTCCGCAGAACATTCCTGCCGCTGATCGAGGTTGGTCCAACCAGACTATTGATGGAGGTTCGCATGATCGTTAAGCTGATGAGACGCCCGGTCACCGTTATCTGGCTGGTGTCGCTGGTCTTATTCATCGCCGGTAAAGCGGCAGCAGAGGCCACTCCCCACGCAGGCATGGTTGGTCTAACGGCGTCATGGCAAAGTGGTCAGACCGATATCGGGTTTCCCGTTTGGGCCTCGAAGAAACTGGTGGTAACCCCGTCGCTGAGTGTGGTACATGTGAGCAATTTCGCCACCGATGTCGGCTTTGTGCTGGCGGTGCGGGTCAATCACGGCGGCAACAAAGCTGTTCCTTATTACGGCCTTCGCGCCGGCGCCTTGCATCGATCTCCCCATGAGGGGAAAGCTCTGACCGATTATCTCGTTGGCGGCATGTTTGGCGGCGAATGTTTTTTGCAGGATCAATTCAGCGTCGGTGTCGAGGCTCAGGTGAATGTTGTGTTCTCCGATGAGCATTCTTACCTGTTCGGCAATCCCAACGGAACCAACATCAACACCGCTGCGGCTGTGATGGCTACCTTCTATTTCTGAGTGTCGTCGATGGATCAGCCCTTAAAAGAGTTGACTGGAAGTGGTCTGTTTGCGTAGAATAGAGAACGAGAGTTGAAATGAACAGCCTTAAGATCATATTTCTGATGTGCGCCCTGATGGTGGTATTCATGGGGGTGGGGTATCTGGTGGGCGGCCGGGCTGGGATGATTCTGGCGTTTATGCTGGCCTGCGTCATGAACTTTGTCACCTACTGGTTTTCGGACAAGATGGTGCTGAGGATGTACCGAGCGCGGGAGATCACCGAAGCCGACCACCCGCGTTTCTACCGGGTGGTAAAACGGGTCACAACGCAGGCGATGATACCGATGCCGAAGGTGTACATTGTTCCGTCCAAGGCGCCCAATGCTTTTGCTACCGGTCGCAACCTCGAACATGCCGCCGTAGCGGTTACGGAAGGACTTCTCGGCTTGCTCAACGAGGATGAGTTGGAGGGTGTGATCGGGCATGAGATAGCGCACATAATGAACAAGGACATGCTTATAGGGACTATTGCCGCCACCTTTGCCGGAGCGATCGGCATCCTTGCCTCCATCGCCCGATGGGGCGCGATCTTTGGCGGTTACGGCCGGAGCGATGGCAACCGGGGCGGTGGAATCGGCCTTTTGGTTGCAGCTATAGTTGCGCCGCTGGTGGCAATGGTTATTCAGATGGCCATCTCGCGCCAGCGCGAATACAAGGCGGACCGGCAGGGTGGGCGGATCACCGGCAAGCCGGCGGCCCTGGCCTCGGCCCTGGGCAAACTGCACCGCGCGCCTATTCGCATGAATCTCGACCGACAACCGGCTACGGCTAATCTGATGATTATCAATCCGCTCTCCGGGAAGGGTATGTCATCCCTTTTTTCAACTCACCCGCCGGTGGAGAAACGAATCGAGAAACTCAACAAACTAGCCGAGGAGTTGCCCTACCAACAGGGATATGCAGGGATCTGATCAAGGCGACATAGCAAAGCCCCGCCAAACGGGTGTTCGGCGGAGGGTGAGAGTATGACCAGTTCGGTCATGGTCGAGTTGCTGGCTATTCTGGTCTTGATAATGGCCAACGGCTTCTTTGCTCTGGCGGAGTTCTCAGTCATAGCCAGCCGCCTGAGCAAACTCAAACAAAAAGTCCAGCAGCGCAAACGCGGTGCGGCGGCAGCAGAGAAGTTGCATCGCCAGCCGGAGAAGTTCCTGGCCACCATCCAGGTCGGCATCACCCTGTTCAGCACGCTGGCGGGAGTGATCGGTGGAGCGACGGTTGTCACACATCTGCAGGGACTCCTGAGCCGCTCATCCATAGGTTACCTGGCGCAAGCAGCGACACCCTTGTCGGTCGGGTTGGTGACGGTTGGCATTACGGTTACGGCGGTCATCTTCGGTGAACTGGTACCCAAGTATCTTGCCCTGTCCTATCCGGAGCGCTACGCCCGTTATTCGGCGCAACCCATGACGCTGTTCATCAAACTATCCTCCTTTTTCTCACAATTGCTCAGCGGTACCGCCAGCCTGGTGGTGCGTTTGCTGGGTGTCAGGCCCGACCCCAGTCGCGCCACGGTCAGCGAGGAAGAGATCAATCTTATGATCTTCGAAGGGCGACAAAAGGGTGTCTTTGATGAGATCGAAGAGAAGTTGATCAAATCAGTGTTCGATTTCGCCGACTCCACCGTGCGTCGTGCTATGACCCCGCGGACGGAAGTGGTCGGCATCGAGAAGCAGGCGACCTCGGACCAAATCATCAACACTGTTATTAGTCACGGCTACACCAGGTTTCCCGTGTATGACAAGACAATCGACAACATCGTCGGTGTCATCTTTACCAAGGACCTGGTGCTGCAGAAACTCAACCCGGAATTGATCCACCTCAACGATCTGTTACGCAAACCGACATTTGTTCCCGACTCGTTACCGGCATCGCGGCTGCTGCATGATTTCCAGCGAAAGAAGTATCGGCTGGCGATTGTGCTGGACGAGTTCGGCGGTACCGCCGGGATCGTAACGTTACAGGATGTCCTGGAGGAGTTAGTGGGTGAAATCCAGGAGGAGGACGATGACGCAGCGCCGGAGTTGGTGCGTCATTCCGACTCGATCGCCTTTGCCGACGGGTCCGTCTGGCCCGGCGCAGTCAACGAGCTAATGAACAGTCACCTGCCGGAGGATCAGGCTGAGACCCTGGCCGGTTTGGTTATCGATGCCCTGGGACGATTGCCGAATGAAAAGGAATCGCTCAGGATTGCCGATATGAAGATCACCGTACTGGAGAAGGAAGATAAACGGCTGGCTCGCTTGAAACTGGAAATCGATGATCCCAACTCAACTGAGGACGGCGGGAAGTCAAAGAACGGACAGCGATGATCGACGTACTGATAGCGCCGCTGAGATGGACTCGGGCGCTTTATGACTGGGTGCTCAAATGGGGCGAATCCAAACATAGCTTGTGGGCTCTGTTTTTTCTGTCGATGGCCGAGGCATCCTTTTTCCCGGTACCGCCGGATGCTCTGTTGATCGCGCTGTGTATGGGAGCCTATCGCCGCTGGGCAAAGTTCGCGCTGGTATGTTCATTAGGCTCGGTGATCGGCGGCGTAATGGGATATCTAATCGGTCACTACGCCTTCGAATTGATCGGCGAGACAATGCTGATGCTGACCGCCAGGATTTCGGGAAGCGATCCGCAAGACCTGCTCGAGACGGCCCACTACTGGTTCAATGAAAAAGAGATGTTCGGCATGCAGGTCGGTTCCTGGGCCGTCGGCATTGCGGGCTTCACGCCGATACCTTACAAGGTGTTCACGATTGCAGCCGGCTTCTTCGACATGGCTTTCATCCCGTTCTTCATCGCCTCGGCCGTCAGCCGCTCACTACGCTTCTTCGTTGTCGCCGGTTTGATCGGTCTCTTGTACCGCAAGTATGGGGACCGCATCCAGCAGTTTATCGACAAATACTTTAACCTGCTGGCTTTGGCATTTGTCGTCCTGCTGATCCTCGGTTTTGTCGCCGTGGGCATGATCAAGGGCAATTAAGCGAACGGTCGGCGGCCTAAAGTTTACGTCACCCCTCAAGAGGCCGTCGCAAAAGCGGCTGTTCTGGTGATTCCTTCGACATCCGAAGGAGGTCGTGAGAACCGCCGGTTTCTAATGCGCAGTTCCTCAACCGCTTGAGGAAGACCGCAGGGTCACAATCCCGACTGTGTCGAGATCAGGACCCTGCGAAACTACCTTTTGGGACAATAACTCCCCGCGCGACATCCCGCTCAGAGGGCGGCCTTGTATCACCCCAATGATCGCCGCTTTTGGCTCGGCGGAGACAAGCCCCGCCGCTACGCGACTGAAACAGCCTCTCGGACAGCCTCTCGGAACCTTACTGCTACTGCATCAACTGCTGGTAGTCCTCGTACGGGATCACCGGCCAGGTCTCAGTCTCCAGCAGGCCCAGGGCGTTGATGTCTGAGGCAACCTTGAAAGCCACCACCTGATCCTGAGCCATGAACAGCACAAGATAATCATAACGTCCCAGCGTCGCGAATATCCGATCCACTTTGATGCCGTTGCGGGCAAAGGCATCGATGGACTCATCGACCTGGTGCGTTAGATCGGGATGTTCCTTCTTGGCATTCGGGTTAAGAGTCATAGCCATGATATACGATGTCATACACTCCTCCAAATTGAGGGTTACCCTTATAGTATAGCTCAGTGGCTATGAGTGTCAAGGACTGACACGCCGTTTCAGGTCGGATGACTGCGCATCTGAGTAGCTCGGTTTTCGTTTGACAGTCGAGGTCGCTTGACGTAAAGTAACCTTATTGGATCAACGGCGCTGAGCGACGCCGGGCTTTTCACTGCGTGACGTGCAGGCATGGAGCGCCACGAGCACTCTTGCCCGGTGGAAGAGCCACAAGATCGCTCGACCAATTGGACGTTAACAGTGAGTTGAACGTCTTACAGGGAAGAACAACCTCTGGAAGGGAGTAACGATGTTTTGTAGGATAATGTTTACAGCATTGATGATAGTGGCGCTGACCGGCATGGTGACCGCATCTGATTCCGAATTCGCCAAGAAGATGAAAACCGATTACAAGGTCCTCTCCGAGGATCTTATGAACCACGCGTGCGAAGTACTCACCGTCAGCGATTTCGTATATGAGAAGGACGTAGCGACGGTCACCTTCCACGAAGGTATTATCTATCTGCTTCGCTACGTTGACGACCGCCCTACGACGGCCATTTTTATCGGCAAGGGCCACGCCGAGATCGATATTCCCTCACATCTGGAACGACAATCGCTCTTGATGGTGGCCCGTGACAGTATCGTCAATGAGGACTTTGAGACTTGTTTCATTCGGATCGGGGATGATTTCGATCTGAAACTGAAAGAGAGATTTACCACCGACACTGCCGAGTTGAAGTGGAAGCATTTCAATCTGGGCGCCAAGAAACCGCAAGGGGAAATATTCTTCAGGCCAACCCTCCATCATACCTATGACAACTACTTTCAGTTGTTAAGGTCACTGTACCAACGGCGGGCTGACGGCTATTTCTGGATCGACTTCAATCGGTATACATTCACTTTCGATCCGAGCCGACCGGAGGAAGTAAGGGTTGCCTATGAGTATCAGGGCGGAGACGTTGTCGCCACCGTCGGCGCCGCATTTCAAAGACAAGAGAGCAATGTCTACGATGATGCCCGGATGTCGGAAATCGCTTATCCCACCACCATTCTCGACCGCCAGGCCGACATAGAAATGTCCGGCCTTGACGGGAAGTTTCTCCGAGCAGCTCAGACAACGATCCAAGTACAAATCAATGTCAACAGCATCAGGTTTATCTCGCTGTTTCTGCATCCCAACCTCAAGACCGACTCGATATATTACGACGGTCAACCTCTGGACTACCATCGTCGCAATGATTTTTCCTTTATTGGTCTGGCCCTGCCGCACTATCGTCACCAGGGCGATACCATGACGTTTACCCTATGGTACCACGGCAAGCAGTTCGATCATGCTATGCCCTGGGTGGAGGACCCTCAGGTCACTCCGCACGCTTTCACCTTCATAACACCCAAGGACTACAACTACTTCATGCCCGGCGCCGGACCGGTGGAAAAGCTGAACGGCCGACGGCAGACATTTAGCGTTACGCCGCAGAACCTGTACCGCAAGTTCTTTTTCCAATGCTATGCCTCCGGTCTCGACACCGTAGTGATCCCTTCCGACATCGGCCTGTCGCTCAACTTCCTGGATTGGGAACTGATGGACAAAAAGTATTCGGACTGTTTTATCCCTCATAAGATGTACCAGGAAGTTTCGACACAGGCATTCAACTACATGGCCTCGCAGTTTGGTCCGCCGATCGGGGCGTTTTCGATGTATGTCGGCCCGGCCGGGACCTATAGCATGCCTGGCATCTTGTGCATACCGCAGATCGCATGTGTTACCGAGGGCGCCATGCACGCACTGGGCGGTTTTCACTCCGTGGCCGGACGGCAGGCGGCGCGACAGTGGTTCGGTTCCCTGATGCGGCCGGCCACCGATCGTGAAACGTGGATCACCGAAGCCGCCCCAGAGTACGCCGCCGTCTTGTTTCTCCAGGATGCCCTCGGTTCCACCGGCTACTCCCATCTATTACACCGACGTGACTCCGTCTATCGCACCGATGACCTCAAGCGGGATTCACCGCTGGCCGTCGGCAGTCGCGCCAAAACGGAAATCCGGTCGAACAAGGGCCTGTGGGTGTTGCACATGCTGCGCCTGCTTATGTACGATGTTGAAACTGGTTCGGACCGTGCTTTCATGAAGTTCATGCACGAACTGGCGCTGACTACCAGCATGAAGAGTTTCACCAACGACGACATTGTTAAACTGGCCGAGAAGCATTATGGCGAACCGCTGGACTGGTTCTTCAAACACTGGCTTTACGGCCGCAACCTCCCCGACTACCGCGTAGAGTACAGTGTTGTCAATAAGGACGACGGGTACTATGTCGAAGGCGAAGTGTTGACTCGAGATGTCGATGCCGGATTCAGGATGCCGGTGGTTATGCGGGTTGTCGGGGTCGATGGAAGCTCCCATTTTCTCCGTGAACCGATAGAGGGCTTGCACGACACTTTCCAACTCGGACCGTTCAGCAACGAACCCAAGGAACTCATTTTCAATGAGTTCTACAGCGTGCTGTGCAAACAGAAAGTGAAAAGGAAATAGCTACGGCGCCGACTCCATTCATCTTCGACGGTCACAACGACACCGTTATGAACCTCTATTACCCTGAGCGCGGAGGGGGACGTTCGTTCTTTGAACGAAGCGACAAAGGGCATATCGATCTGTCGCGAGCCAGAGCCGGCGGATTCGGTGGTGGTATGTTCGCCGTCTTCGTCACCAACGAAGATTGGTTGAAAGGTCCGCCGAAAGAGGACGTAACGCTCACTGACAACGGATACTACGTCAAGCTGGCAGCGCCCGTTGATTTCGACACGGCTCGTGATACGACCGAGAAACTAACGACAAGCCTGTTCAACCTGATCGATCGATCTCAGGGTCAAATGCAACTCGCGCGCTCTACCGATGAGATCAGAGAGTGTTTGGGAAACAGCGTGCTGGCAGTCGTGCTGCACTTCGAGGGCGCCGAGACGATAGCTTCCGATCTAACTAACCTGCTACAGTATTATGACCGCGGTCTGCGCTCGCTGGGTATTTGCTGGAGTCGCCCGAATGCTTTCGGGTGCGGCGTGCCGTTCAGGTATCCCTCGTCGCCGGATGTCGGTCCCGGCCTCACCGACGCCGGCAGGGAGCTTGTGCGCGAGTGTAACCGCCTTGGTATCATGCTTGATCTGGCCCACCTTAATGAGAAAGGGTTCTGGGATGTGGCAGCGATCACCAGCGCGCCGCTGATAGTTTCGCACAGCGCGGCTCATGCTCTGTGCGGTTCTGCGCGCAACCTGACTGACAAGCAACTCGACGCTATCGGTGAATCCGATGGGGTCGTGGGTGTCAGTTTTTTCAAGAACGATCTTCGTGGTGACGGTCAACTGGATCCGGACACACCGATGGACGCCATCGTGCATCAGATAACCTACATCGCCGACCGGATCGGCGTTGAACATGTAGCCTTCGGCAGTGATTTCGACGGTGCCCCGATTCCGAAGGAACTTGGCGATGTCGCGGGGCTGCCAAAGCTGGTGGCAGCCCTGGGCCGCACCGGTTTCGACGAAGGATCCCTGACCAAATTGTGCCGTGAGAACTGGCTGCGGGTGCTGGCTCGCTGTTGGCACGAAAACGAGTCCTGATTCTTCTGACAAATTAGTTGACAACAACTCGCCGGTTCGCCATGCATTAGTACTGCCGGTCGGTAGATGCTGAACCAGAAGCCGGCCGACCCAATTAGTGACAATAATGGACTATCCATTCTGGGACATATCGGTCGGTTATGGCCTGTTGATGGCGATTGTCGCTGTCGTGCATGTCTTCGTATCGCATTTCGCCATCGGCGGCGGCCTTTACCTGGTCGTGGCCGAGAGTTTTGCCCGCCGGAACAGCGACACTCTGAAACTGAACTTTCTTAAAAAGCTCAGCAAGTTCTTCGTGCTGGTGACGCTGGTGTTCGGGGCGCTGACCGGTGTTGCCATCTGGTTCATAATCGGTCTGTTGAACCCGGCCGCCACCGAGGCGCTGATCCACCATTTCGTTTGGGCGTGGGCGTCAGAGTGGTGCTTCTTCCTGATCGAAATCCTGGCCGCCATCATCTATCTGTACGGTTGGGACAAGATGACACCTCGCAACCACCTGGTTGTCGGATGGATCTACTTCGGCGCCGCCTGGATGTCGCTGTTTATCATCAACGGCATCCTGTCGTTCATGTTGACACCCGGCGACTGGCTGACCACCGGCAGTTTCTTCGACGGCTTTTTCAATGACACCTTCTGGTCGTCGCTGGTGCTGCGCACCGGCGTCTGCGTCATGCTGGCCGGACTGTACAGCACGCTGGTGATTTCGCTATATCCAAGAAGCGACTTCAAAGCGAGCACGGTGCGTTATAATGCCGCCTGGGGACTTATCGGAATGGCTATCATCCTTCCCTCTCTCTGGTGGTACTGGCAGGGCATCCCCGGCGCGGTCACCACCACAGCGATTGAGATGATGCCGACGCCGCTGGATGCCTGGAGCTTCGCCTGGCGTTTCGGGATGGCCTTGATGATCGCCTTTCTGCTGTTCGGTTTGGTGATGCGCCGCCACGTTTCACTGGGCGTGGCTGTCGTCATGATGGCGTTGGGGCTGGCCTGGTTTGGCTCCTTCGAGTGGTTCCGAGAATCGATCCGCAAGCCGTTTGTCATCTATGACTACATGTATGGCAACGGCCTGGCACTGGCGATGGCGGACAATTACAGAGAGGATGGACTGCTGCCATATATAGTGTTCCGGACCGGTGACGACGGCGCCGATCTGTTACGCCATGCTTGTCGTCGTTGTCACACTATCGATGGATACCATCCTTTGAAACCGGCCTTCGACGGCACCGACGAGATATTCATAGCCGGTATCATCAAAGGCGCTCACGCCCTCAAGGGCAACATGCCACCGTTTCTGGGAATAGAGAATGAGGCGGCTATGATCGCCGGGCACTTATATAATCGTGTCGATCATGGGCCGCTAAAGGCCATGTATGCCCTGGAGGGCGCCGAACTTGGGCACAAAGTTTACGATATTCGCTGCGGCAAGTGTCACGAATTCTACGGTTACAACGACAAGTCGGAATCTTTGCTGGGGCTCGATCCTGAGGAAATCAACGACATTCTCGACATGGCCGAGGACTTCGCCGAGGAAATGCCGCCCTTTACCGGTGACGACGCCGAGCGACAGGCCCTTATAGAGTACCTGCAATTCATGACCGAACAAGCGGAGAGCAAGACGCCATGAACCTGCCGGATCATAACTTCCTGTCGGCCCCCTTGTGGATAGTAACAATTCTGCACCTGGTGACGCTTACTGTCCACTTTGCCGCCATGAATTTCATATTCGGCGGCACGATGGTTCTGCTGCTCAGCCGATTGGACGCCAAATGGCAACAGCCGGCGGTGAAGAAGTATATTAGACTTCTGCCGACAGTGATGGCGGGCGCGGTGACCTTTGGAGTGGCGCCGCTTCTGTTCCTGCAACTGACCTACCATCGTCTGGTCTATTCTGCCGCTATTGTCTCGGGCTGGTTCTGGCTGATGATAATCGTGGCCGCAATAGTCGCTTACTACTTCTTCTACGGAGCAGCGTTTTCCGCGGACAAAGCTGTCAAGCGGCTGCCCGCCTACCTCGCCGTTGCCGTGGTCGGGTTACTGTACGTCTCGTTCGTCTATAGCTCCGTATTCTCGATGGCGGAACGTCCGATTCTCATGGGGACGCTTTACCTCCAGACCCAGAGTGGGTGGGCCATCAATCCGGATGTCGGCTCGTATTTGTATCGATGGTTGCACACGATCTTCGGAGCGCTCATGGTGGGAGGCTTCTTCGTAGGTCTGCTGGGCCGGGATACCCCGGCCGTATATGAAACCGGGCGACGCGCCTATCTGGTCGGAATGGTGATGGCGATGCTGACCGGGTTGGTGTATCTCTTTATGTTGGGCGACTTCCTGTTGCCGTTCATGCGCACGAGCGGTATCTGGATAGTGACAATCGCTTTCTTTCTGTCACTGGGGTCCATTCATTTCTTTTTCAAAAAGAAGTTCCTTCCTGCCGGGATCATGTTGTTCACGTCGATGTTTGGCATGGTTGCAGCGCGTCACGTCCTTAGGCTGGTGCGCTTGGATGGCATGTGGGATCCGTCCACGATTCCGGTGCTGCCGCAGTGGTCGGTGTTCGCTCTATTCCTGGTCTTTTTTCTGCTGGCCATCGGGCTTGTAGTATACATGCTGAGGCTTTTCTTCGCCGGACGCCGGTGAACCCCGTTAGATACCATTATCACAGTACTTTTTGCTTGCATTGGTTGCATCTTCCGACTAATTGGCCGATATGTTTCGACTCACGGCAAAAGACCTGGCCAAGCGGTTCGGTGCGCGCAAGCTTTTCTCCGCCCTGAATTTTGAGTTGACCACCGGCGACTCGCTGGCCGTGATCGGACCCAACGGCTCGGGCAAGTCGACCCTCATACTGACCTTGCTGGGGTTGCAGCGACCCACGAAAGGCAGCGTCACTTTCGCCGAGGGTGACACCGAACTGGACGATGCCGCCCGACGACGACTGGTATCTTTCGTGTCGCCTTATCTTAATCTGTATGACCAATTAACGGCTGAAGAAAATCTGAAGTTCTTCATCACCGTATCCGGCGGCCATGTCACCGGCAAACAGATCAACGCCGTCCTTCAGCAAGTAGGCCTTGAGAGACGAGGTGTCGATCCGGTAGCCGAGTTTTCATCAGGCATGAAGCAACGGCTCAAGTACGCCCTGGCCCTCTTGAGCAACCCAGCTTATCTGTTTCTCGATGAACCAACCTCCAACCTCGACCGCGAAGGAAAAAAGATCGTGGTCCAACTGGTGGAACAGCTTCGCGCCGACAGCATCCTGATCATCGCCACTAACGAAGAAGAGGAGTACCAACTTGCCACCGCGCAGTGCCGGCTTGGTCAGTAAAGCGTTGGCCGTATACGCCAAGGACATGCGCCTTGAGTTGCGCAGTCGCTACGCTCTGAACGCTATCCTGATGTTCGCCATTACAACTCTGGCCGTGGTGTCGTTTTCGTTGGGGCAAAGTGGGCTGTCTCCGAAGCTGCTCTCGGCGCTGTTCTGGATAGTGATTTTCTTCTCGGCCATGTCCGGACTGGCCCACGTGTTTATCCGTGAGGAGGAAACCGGCACCGCTCTGCCCTTGCGACTTATGGCCGATCCGGACCCGGTCTACATAGGCAAACTGACTTTCAATTTCAGCTTGCTAACGACGATGACGATGGTGGTGACGCCCCTTTTCTTCATCTTCACCGACGCTCCCGCAGAACATATCATTTCCTTCCTGCCGGTCCTTGCACTGGGCGTAATCGGTTTAAGCGGTGCGACAACTTTGGTGGCCGCGATCATCTCGCGGGCCTCGGTGAAAGGAGCGTTGTTCGCGGTGTTGTCGTTCCCTATTCTGATGCCGCTACTCATCGCACTGGTGGCCGCAACGGAGAAAGTCTTCGGCGGCTCCGGACTGGGTGAGGCTCTCGCTGAACTTCAGTTTTTGTTCGCTTATGCCGTGGTGATGATCACCGCCTCGCTGCTGCTTTTCAAGTTCGTTTGGCAGGATTGAGGCGCAACGTCAATCTTGTGGGCGGCAGCTTCGTAGGTTGGAACCCCTTGTGGGTTCCGACTTCTTGCCCTAGAAAGTCGGAACCGCTAAGAGGGTTCCGACCTACGGGACTTCTTGCCCTAGAAAGTCGGAACCGCTAAGAGGGTCCCGACCTACGGGACTTCTTGCCCTAGAAAGTCGGAACCGCTAAGAGGGTTCCGACCTACGGGACTCGGCCACTACAAACCAAACCAGCCGGGAACCCTTGCCAACATGATGGGTTAAACAAGTTGATTTCCCCCGAGTTTGGGTTATACTGGCGCCAAGTTGTATGAGTGAGTGAGAGACTATCGAGATGTGGTGGAAAGTTCTATTATTCGTCGGCATGACAGCGATGATTATCGCCAGTTACGTCACGCCGGCCCCGCAACAACAGATCGGTGAGTCGAGCCGGATTTTCTATTATCATATTCCGCAGGCGTGGATTTGCGTCCTGGCTTTTGCCATGTCGATGGTTTACTCCATTCGATATCTGCGAAGCCGTCGCATAGAATTCGATGACCGCGCTGTTGAGACGGCCCTCCTCGGTTTTGTTTTCTGCCTGCTGGCGACGGTCACCGGCTCTATTTTCGCCAGGATCGCCTGGGGATCGTTGTTCTGGAGCTGGGATCCTCGGCAGACCTCGGTGTTCGTGTTGCTTCTGATCTACGGCGCCTATTTCGCACTCAGAGGAGCCGTTCAGGATCCCGACCGGCGGGCTGCGTTGTCGGGAGTCTATTCGATTTTCGCTTTTGTCACCGTGCCTTTTCTGATTTTTGTGCTGCCGCGGATGGTGCCGTCGTTGCACCCGGAGGACTCGATTGTCGACTCCAGCATGAAATTCACCATGGATCCGTTAGTTGGGACGATCTTTTTCTCATCTCTGGCGTTGTATACCGTACTATATTTTTGGATGCTGAACCTGTCCGGTCGTGTTGGCCGTCTGGTTCGCGTCCGTGAAGATGTGGAGAGTTAGATGGACGGCAATTACGCGGCGATGGCCGTGACACTGGTGGTCTGGTTCGGGTTGTTCTTTTATCTGATGAGGCTCGACAACAAAGTCAAAAGGCTCGAGGAAAAGAACCGTTGAGCGCCAAGTATATTATCGGGGGCTTGATAATCGTTCTGTTTGTTGTTTGGGGCGCGTATTCATTCATGAAGACGACCATTCAGTACGTGTCGATCGAACAGGCCCGGACGTCGGAACGCATGGTGCAGGTTATGGGCGAAATCGATTTCGACCGCGTGAACTTTAACACCGACGAACGGCGTCTGGAGTTCGCCATTTTTGACGTCGAAGCGCCCAACAAAGCTACCGCCGTCCGTCTGCCGGTAGTGTACTATGGTGTGGTGCCGGGCAATTTCGAACAAGCCACCTCGGTCGTGCTGAAGGGCAGGAGCGCCGATGGCGTCTTTCAGGCCGACCAGATGCTGGTCAAGTGCCCTTCCAAGTACCAGGGTGAGGGCGGCGAATACCAGGACCCGCAAAAACATCCCGACAGTGCCAGAGTAGCCGGAGCATAGCTGATGAGCTGGAATTCCCCCGGAGATCTGCTGGTACTGTTCGCCTTTGGCCTGAACCTGCTGGTTGGATTCGCTTTCTACCGTATGGCGCGCGGCCATCACTCGTTTGAAGGTCTGGCGCGAAAGAGCTATCACACTTTCGTCGCTTGCGTCGGCCTGGCTGTGGCGTATCTATTCTATCTTATCTTCAGCCACAACTTCGCTATCAAATATGTCGCCGAGTATTCGGATCGCTCGCTCGAATTCTTCTATTTGCTATCGTCGCTGTGGGCCGGTCAGGAAGGCACCTACCTGTTGTGGCTGTTCTTCAGCGCCTTATTCGGCTATGTAATCATCAAGCGGGGCGGCATTTATAAAGACTGGGGGATGGTCGTCTTTTCGCTGGTCAATCTCTTCTTCCTGTTCATCCTTGTCCGTCTCTCGCCTTTCGCATTGGCCGATGTCGTCCCGGCTGATGGCTACGGTCTGAATCCACTCTTGCAGGATCCGTGGATGGTGATCCACCCGCCGGTGATATTCGTTGGGTATGCCGCGACTGGTGTACCGTTCGCCCTGGCCATGGCGGCCCTGATCATCAACGATTATTCCGACTGGGTCAAGCGCGTCTTCCCCTGGGTGGCGGTGTCGGCTCTGATGATCGGCATGGGAAATATCCTGGGAGCATATTGGGCTTACAAGACCCTCGGCTGGGGCGGTTACTGGGCCTGGGATCCGGTGGAGAATTCATCGCTGATTCCGTGGTTCGCTTCACTTGCTCTGATTCACGGTTTGCTTCTGGAGAAGAGAACCAATGGAGCCTTGCGCAAAACGAACCTGTTATTGAGTGCGCTAACCTTCATTTTAGTAGTCTATGGCACTTTTCTCACACGTAGCGGCGTGCTGGCCGATTTCTCGGTACACAGTTTTGTCAACTTGGGTACGAATGTCTATCTCATCGGATTCATGATTGCATTTGTGGTGCTGACGGTGGCTCTCTTTGTGCCGAGACTGCGGTCGATTGGCAACGTCCCGATTGACTACAACTTCTACGGACGGGACTTCACTCTGGTGGCGGCCACCGCGCTACTGTTTGCCTTCGCTATGATTGTGCTCTTCTGGAGTTCGCTACCGTTTCTTACATCGGTTTTCACTGATGAACCACGCGCGGCTGATGTCACCACCTACAATGATTTCGCCTTGCCCTTAGCCATAGTCTACTCGTTGATTCTGGCTATTTCACCGCTGACCCGACAGGATAGCTTCCGGCTATCGTCGTGGCCGATGCGCCTGGTATTCGTGGCCCTGACCGTAACGGTCATCGGCGTAGGTCTGTTCTTCCTGTTATCCACGGCCTCTCTGGCATTTGTGCTGGTCTTTGGCCTGGTCGCCACGGGGATGGTGATGTACCTGATGAAACCTGACTGGTGGGGTCGACTGATTCCTTCATTCGCAGCGCTGGCCGGTGGTCTGGTGATCTCCCTGCTGGTCGGCGTGCGTGAACCGCTCTATCTGATGTTGTTCTCCATGGCGTCCATGGCCGCCGTTACCAATCTCACCGCGGCTTTCGGCAGCCTCCCCAACGGGTGGCGTTCTATGGCCGGGCATCTGACCCATTTTGGATTCGGTATTATGGTGATCGGCGTGCTGGCGTCGTCAGCGTTCGCCACCAGCGAGCAATTGATACTGACTACTGAAGAGGGCGGCAGCAGCTATGGTGTGCGGTTGGAATACCTTGGCATGGCCAACGACATCATGCACCCAAAGAACGAACTGATCCTTACCCTTGATGATGGTGATGGTTCTCACGAGGTCCGTCCGCAACTGTACTACTCACGCCGGCTGAACGGGCTTATGAAGCGGCCGCATATCGAACGATACTGGCTGAATGATCTCTACCTGGCTCCACAGCAGATTCAGTCAGCGGAAAGCGGCGGACTGCAGATCGCCAAAGGTGAAACGCACGAACTACAGGGCTACCGCCTGACCTTCCTGGGCTTCGATATGGGCAACCACGGAGGGTCGACCGAGGATCTCCGGATAGCAACACATCTTGAGGTGGAGCATGAAGGCGCCATCGACACCATCACACCCGCGCTGATTATGACCACCGACGAGTTTGGCAATCCCAGGTACATCAGCGAACCTGCTTGCCTCGACTCGGCCGGCGCCATGCCGATAAACATAGAAAAGATCCTGGCCGATCAGGGTGCTGTGCTTCTCGATATCCACGGACTGGACACCAGCACGCCGGAAGTGCTGGTGCTTGATATTACCAGGAAGCCGATGATTCTCCTGGTATGGATCGGCACCACGATCGTGCTGCTTGGCTGTGTCGTATCATTCGCCAGGCGACGCAAGGATCTCTCGTAACAATTGGCCGGAGAACACTGTGTACAAAACTCAGTCAATGACCATGCGAGCCATCAGGGTCGTGCTCTTTGTTTTATCCGTGAGCGCGCTCGCGTTTGCCGTCGAGGTTCCGTTCCATCCTGAACGCGGGTTAGTAGAAGTTGAGGTCCTGATCGACGGCCGCGTCAAAGGACGTTTCGGGATCGACACGGGCGCCGACCGACTGTACATAGATCGCGATTTCGCAGAGAAAAACAATCTCTCGAAGGTGGGGGGACCGCCGCCGCGACAGGTCATCGGTGTCGATGGTTCCAGCGACGTGTCCTGGGTGGAACTGCGATCACTCAAAGTAGGCAAGGAACGACTGTACAACCTGCGGGCAGCGGCTATCGATCTCGGCGCCCTGATAAAGGATCAGAGTCGAGGGTATCCCGACGGGTTGCTGGGTCACGAGCTCTTGCGACGATTCTACGTCACGGTCGACTATCCGCGCCACCTGCTTGAGATGCAGATGGAAGAGCCGGACATCTTTGCTACTAAGAAGTACGTTAGCGTACCGTTCAGGACCAGGCGTCACTTTATCCTCGTCGAAGCAACTTTTGACGACAGCGTCACAGCGGACATGATCCTCGACTACTGCGCTTCCTACACCGTTGTCACGCCTGAGTTGGCCGCACGGTTGGGCGCAGCCACTGAAGTTGGCAAACGGTCCACGGTTGAGTCAATCAAGCTCGACGACAAGGTGTCTTCTGATCGTGTGATGGTTACCGTACACGATTTGCAGAATTTGCGCCAGTCGGCACGAGGGGTTGAGTTCGAGGGGATTCTCGGCGCGAGTTTTCTATATCGCCACAAGATCACCATCGATTACAAACGCAAAAAGATCCACCTGCACCAGCAGTGACTGATTGTACTGTGCGTGGTGTACGTCCTCGTGCGCCACGTGGATGTCATGCTGAGCGCAGTCGAAGCACAGGGGCAGACGAGGACGTCTGCCGCCCACAAACGGGTTGGGCGGGCCGGCAGAGGATTTTACGATGGCATCAGTTTCGCCTTGAGCAAATTGCGCTCCAGTACCATAGCCGCCTGGTTGGTCAATGACATTATTGATGCGAGAGTATCATCGTTAATGGCGCCGGCATCCCGCGGCGGAGCGGCCAGCACCACGAACTGGACGTCGTCCAGAATGCGGAGGGGGACAGCGGCGAAGCTATCTACTTTGAGTCGATCAATCTCATCGCTGGTCATTTGAAATTCAGGATTCGTCTGGTAAAAGGTGACGGCGTTGCCGGTTTTGCGCAGATGCTCGAACAGACCACTTTTGGCTGACAGGTTCAAGGCCTGCACGGCTTGTTGTGATTCCAACCCAAAACCGACCTTGCCGGCGAAACTATCCCATTTGGAGTCGTACTCAAAGACGATGACCATGCCCATCTGCAAGCCGCGGAAGAGCGCCTCGCAGACTACCTGCAGAATCTCGTCGGCTGCCTTGGCCTCCATCAGGGCACGTGTCGAGTTGCGCAGGAAAGCCAGTTGCACTTCCTGATTGCTGATCTGTTCACGCATACCGTGCTCGTCTTCATCGGTTGCATGCACCGCCTGTTGCTCGAACTCGTCGTCGATATCGATCTGGAGGTCTTTGGCGATCTCGGAAACTTGCTCACGACATACCGTCAGAAGATCTACCAGGTCCTGCTTGGAAATCTTGAGCAGCGCCTGGGCCTGAGCAATTACTGCGCGGTAGGCCGGCGATTCCGGGTCGGTGCCTCCCATCACATGGGGATATAGCATGTCGCTGAGGTACACCAGGTCGACAACGATTTCTTCGGAGTTGACATTGGGCGGCAGGCCGATACGATGATGGCTCGATATTGGTTTGGACAGACTGTCCGGCAGGTTCCAGAGCCGTGCGATGTACTCGCCGGCTTCCTGATGATCGATCTCTAACAGAATTCGCTCCGTCCCACAAATGTCGGGGGCATCCGGATCAAGCTTGCTGATCTGTCCGTACTTGTCCGAAAAGGCGCAGGCCAGAACCGCCTGACCAATATCATGGATGAAGCCAGCGATGAATGCCACCTCGATCAGTCTCGATTGATTGCTGTGGTGGGCCAGGTATTTGGAGATTACGCCTGAAGCCAGCGACCGTGTCCAGAAGGAAGTCAAATCGAACTTGCTGTTCTCAGAGAGTTTGTTAACCACTTCATAGACCGACATGGAGATAGCGATATTGTGTACGGCACGAAAACCCATCATCACGATGGCATGAGTAACGGTATTGATGTTGCCGGCGTAGTTGCCATAGTAGCTTGAGTTAGCCATACGAAGAATCCGGCTGGTCAGTTGATGATCGGAGAGGATACAGTTGGCCAGATCGGCGGCTGAAGACTTGGGATCATCAGAAACCTGCTTGATCTTGAAGATAATCTGCGGGATCGAGGGCAAATTGGAGAACTTCTCAAGCTTCTGTCTGAGTTCTTTGGATAGGGTACGATTCATGATTCTTCAAAAATTCCTATTTCAGTTCGGTAGTGTTCAGTGATTTCAGCGAGCAGTTCATTGATCTTTTCTTCATCCAATGATAGTATACGTGCCGACTCCAACTCAGCCGGGTTGTCTACGGCAGCGTCACGGAACCCGACATCCAGTGTCTTAGCCATGAAATTGGCCAAATGGATAATGTGCGCCACCGGTACAGGACCGTCCTCATTAAACGGGGCCGGCAAATGGTGAGCGAAGATCGCGTCGATCAGGCTCGGCGGGAAGTCCCACTTTTCCAGAAGCAGCGCGGCGACGTCGCAGTGATTAAACCCTAATTCGCGCGTCTCAATCTCCAGAAATGAAGCACGAGTGGCTTCCACCTCAACAACGATCTCCTTGTAACGGACGGGCATTTTCTGTAGCATGACAAGCTTACCGATATCATGCATCAGCGCTGCGATGAAAGCCTGTTCCGCCTCCGGATGCCGGATCGACTTGGCAATCTGTCGAGCCGATACCGCCGCCGACAAAGAGTGGCGCCACAGTTTAACCTTGTAACCCTCCTGGTCGTCGTTGGTATACATAGAGTGCGCCGACGTCGCCACCACCATTGACTGGACGGTGAAGAAACCGAGAATCATGATCGCCTCTTCAAGGGTAGCAACATTCTTGGGGCGACCATAGAAAGACGAGTTGGACAGCTTGAGCACCTTGGCCGTCAAAGTCTGATCGCTCATCAGAACCTTTGAAATATCCTCCACCCGGGAGTCCAGATCGGCCGTCAGCCCCATGACCGCGCTGACAATCGCGGGTGAGGCCGGCAGTTCGCCGACGGTTTCAATTATGTTGCCAAGAGCTACTTTGGTATCGGAACTCTGAGTCATAGATGTTCGTCCCCGTTTCTTTCCTGTCAGATTATATCGGCAGATTAGCCGGTTTTGTTGAGAAGACCGACCAGATAGCTACTCCAATTCAAACATAACAGGAATTGAGACCCAACATCGCACCGGTTGACGATTGCTGATGGCCGGCATAAAGGCAGCTCCCTGGGTGGCACAGGCGAAACTTCGATCATGTCTGCCTGTTCCATCGGCCAATAGGATGCCAGCAGAGCGGGCAAGAGGACGACTGTTACAGCCACAGCAATGCCGTACAGCATATGCTGCTGATAGGTTACCTTCATGAGAACGGCGGTGGATTCGCGAAAGAGGGTTGGGATTCTCGCACAGGCCGAGGCCTGACGTTGACCAGTCATGGGACACCTCCCGGTGACGGCAGATACCCATTACCCGCTAATCTATGAGTGACGGTCGCTTAATTATCGAGCGTAAACTCTACCTTATACGTAACCCAGCAGGCTATCGGTCGCCCGTTCTGAATACCAGGTTTGTATTTGCATTGCATCGCCTGCTTGATTGCCGCATCGTCCAGAGAGACGGTTCCTGAAGACTTGCCGACCCGAGTGTCACGGACATTGCCGTCCTTGTCCACCAAAGCCTGGACCCAAACATCACCGGTGATCCCGGCCTGTTTGGCCAACCGTGGATACTCCAAAGGCGGAGTGTAGATCATGTCCGGATTGATCTCCACTGGAACGAATTCGTCAGGAGCCGGGAGATAGTCGTCCTCGGAGATATCGATCTCAATATCGCCGTCGCCGGCTACGGTGGCGATGTCAGGCGCCACGATTTCGGCCAACTCATCACGGGTAGCCAGCACAACATCCTCGTCAAGCACTTCATCGTCGGCCACCGGCTTGGGAATACCAACTTTTGGGGCTACCGTTTGAGGGGCTTGCACGGAAACCTGGGGAGGCTTGCGGGCGATACTCGGCGGCGGGCCGAGATCGGCTACTGTCTTGATGACCAAGACTGGAGCACCGCCGCCGACAATCTCATCTTCTCGGGACACAAACCAAGCCACCAGCAGGATTAAGAGCACCAGAGCCAGAATAAGCCCGGTACCGTAGAGAAAATTGCGCTGATATTTGGACTTCAGTTCATACGCGCCGTACGGTGACCATAGAGGATATACAGCCATTATTCTTCACCTCCTGCCGGCACTGTCGCTACGGCCGCTCGCGCCGCATCCATAATCTTGTCGTCTCTGTCTTCCCACTCGCCGATAGCGTAACGATAGGAGAACTTCTGGTCCCTTGGGATATCCCCTATCTTGACACCCAACTGCTCGGCGGTGTAGGCATTCCATGAACGCTCGATCAGGTCGATTTCGTCGAGGATATTGACCATGTCGGCATAAGTGGCGTCGCGATGAATCAGGACCAGAGAGTTGAGTTTATCGTTGGCCCGGTTCTGGGCGATCAAGAGTCCCTGAAGGCTATCGGCATTGAACCGATAAGCAACGGTATCCGGAGTGTTGGCGGCAGTTGGTATCAACTGCGGCAGGTTGTCCGGCGAAACTCGACGGAGATTCCACCAGTAGACACCTTCATGGTCAACCCTGACGGTTAGGAGGTTGGATTCTTTGATCTCAATCTCCTCTTCTTCATCAATAGGCGGCAGATTGATCTCCATTGCCTGCGGCATGGCGAACACTGTTGTTACCATGTAGAAGATCAACAGGAGGAAGGCGATATCAACCATTGGCGTCATGTCGATGCGGATAGAGATCCGGCGTTTTGGCCGCCTCAGACCCTTCTTTCCACCCTTGGGTGCTCGTTCTGCTACTTCACCGCCCATATATGCTCACACTCCTTCGGTCAATATCCGTCTCTATATATTAAACGCACGAACCAGTTCATCCGTTCACTCAGTCTCGCCGACCGACGATTCCAGATCGGTAATGATCAGGAAGCGCTCCAGTCCGTCTTCCTGCATCTTCTTCATCACATCCTGCATCGCACCAAAAGACGCCTGGTGGTCGGCTTTGATGACGATCAGCGCTTTGAAGAGTTGTGCTCGCGCCCGGTTAACTTCAGTGGTCACCGTGTACTTGTCACAGAGCCGTACCCGTCGCACTTTCGTTGTGACCAGTTTACCTTCGATTTCGATCTCGGCCAGCCCGATGTAGTCAACGTAGATCGAGTCGTACTTGGTGATGGTGATATTGATTACGTCCTTATCCGGCAACTCGATCATCGAATGTGACTCGGGCAAATCGACCGCACGCGCTTCCGGCGGCTTAAACTGCGTCGTCGCCATATAGAAGATCAACAGCAGAAAGGCGATATCCACCATCGGGGTCATGTCGATCCTGATGGAAACGCGTCGCTTGCCGGCCATGGATTAGATTCCTTCCTTGTCTTTGAGGATCTGCATAACCTCAAAGGTGGCTTCGTCGGTCGTATAGTTAAAGGCATCCACCTTGTTCACGAAGAAGTTGTAGAAGAAAATACCGAGGATACCGGAAAGAAGTCCACCGGCAGTATTAACCAACGCCTCGGAGATACCGACGGACAGCGCCTGGGCGTCGATGAGACCGCCTTCGACATTACCGGTAGCGGCGAAGGCACGGATCATACCGATGGTAGTACCCAGAAGCCCAACCATGGTAGCGATCGAAGCGATCGTCGACAGGGCGATCAGGTTACGTTCCAACAGCGGACCTTCCAGCGCGTTGGCTTCTTCGATGGCCGACTGGGTCAACTGGATTCGTTTCTCACCTTCCATACCTTCCCGAGCCTTAACTTCCTGATAACGCTCAATGCCGGCGCGCAGAACGTTGGCGGTGGTGCCGCGCTGCTTGTCACAGGCAGCCAGAGCGCCGTCGAAATCATCCTTCTGGATCGACTGGATGAGCTTCTTGAAAAAGACCTGCACCGAACTCTTGCCCTTGGCCACACCGTACAGCGAAAAATACCGCTCCACCACGAATACCATACACATGACAAAGATCATAATCAACAGAACGACCAAGGGACCACCCATATAGATAGAGTGTACGATCGGGTTTTCCGATGTCCTGAAGACGCCATACCACAGGCCGAAGCCGATTGCGAAAGCGGCAATTGCATTCAGTGTGACAAAGATTGTTTGTTTAACCACTTGTTACTATCCTCCAAAAAATTACTACTTAGATTTCAAGACCTTTCGCGGCCAACATAATCGATGCGGCCAGCGTTATAAACACCCCCCAGGACAGACTGCCAAAAAAGACCCCGATACCATAGCTGTCACCAAGACTGGTGTACAGGCTCGATGTTCCCGGACCGTAATCGGCGCCAACAAAAGAGATAATCAGCGCAGCCACAAAAAGAAGCAGTGGCAGCCAGTTCAGTTTCAAAATCGACTTCAACTTCAGCGCCTTCTGGTCGCTGTTGCCCTTGATTCCGAAAAGGCCGTACAACGTATACGCAGGCAGCAACAGGCACGATAAAGTCAAAACCAGAAACATCAGACCGGTGAGTATCAGTACAAAACCGGACGAAAAAACATGTGAACCGGCCGAGCCTAATGAAGCAAATGAGCCCAGGCCGGTAAGTCGGGAATACTCTTTATGAATCTTCTTCTTGGCCACGTATCCGTGGATGATCTCTTCCTTGGGCGCCTCCGAGTAATCACCCTCGACGACCTCTTGCTCGGCAGCAACGTCACCTTCGGCTTCTGTGGTAGCGTCAACTATCGCCTCGGTTTCTCCCTGAAGGGCAGCGACGGCGACACTGTCTGTGAGTAAACTATCCTCAACAGCGCCGGAATCTGCAACCACGGCGGCTTCCTCTGCTGGTTCCTCAACGATCTCGTTGTAAGCCGAGTACCACGGGAAAAACAGAGCTGCAACCATGAACAGACAAGCAACGGTCAGGACAACGCGGTCGGAAAGGGATACTCGCTCCTCAAGCAATGTACAGTCATCGCGCAGCGCTCCGAGGTCGCGATTTGTTCGCTTCTGCCGAACCCTATCCACCAGCTTGTCTTTCTCCGCATCAGACTTGAACAAATTCTTGATACGGCCAGGGAAGACATCAAAGCCGATATATCTAAACCGCTCCTTGTCGCTGATACGCTTTGCCGATGACACCTTTTTCTCTTCTTCAGCCATTCAGACTCCCGTTTAATTTGCGATCATATCGAGTTAGAACTCGAAACTCGTGTCGTCGCGTCCCTTCTTGCAAGCCTGGTTGCCCGGCTCACACCTTAGACACTTCCCATACCATTTGTTGGCGTTCTGGAAATCATCGCTGGCGCCGGCCTTGTCCCTGGATCTTTCTACCGCTCTTAAATGATAGCATTGCGCGATATAGAGAATAAGATCAACATCAGCGCAGGCACCGTCGGCCGAAGCGACGCATCTCTGCGCATCAAGCAGATAAGTCAGCGCCCTGGTATGGTTTTTGGTGCAAAGGCCACCGAAGTATGCGTACCCCAGTGACTTCTTGGCGTCACAATTGTCAGGCTCAACTTCCAGAACCCGTTTGTAATACTTCACCCCGTTGGTACAATCGGCCATCTTATTGAGGTAGTTGTAGGCAACCAACTGAATAGTCTTGATTTCAGCCGGCTTGAACGACAGATACTGCTCCAGATAGCCCAGCGCGATCTCACGGTAGTTCAGATTGGGATCGATCCCATTGTCCACCGGGTCGACCTCATCCTCTTCTTCGAGGCTCTCTTCCTCTTCACCACCGTCTCCCTGGTCGGCAATGCTCAGCGCACAGTAACCGGCGTTCTTGTAGATACCGGCTTTGGCCGAATCGACGCCCATGTCGATACGCTTCTGATAATACTCAAGACCCCGACCAAGCTGTTTATCATTGTGGTAAGAGACAGCAATGTTGTAAGTCAGCCGCTTCTGATTCGGGTTTTCCGCAAGTGACTTTTCATAGTTCTCTATGGCTTTCCTGAAATTCCTGTCCTTGCGATAATAGTAAGCATCACCCAGATACTGGTACAGCTCTACATCCTTGACTCTGGTGGCCTCGGTATTGTCTGCATTCTCCAGCCACTCGAGGTGTTTGTTGAGAACTTCAGCACTTTTCTCGAAATCCTGCACCCCCCAGAGCGCCTTACCGTAATGGAAGTAAATATCGCGCGCTTCGTAGGGTATCGACAGTACGTCCTCAAAATACTTTACGGCCTCCTCGGAACCACCAACATTCACGTAGGCCATAGCCAACTCGAAGAAACCACGAACATGAGTCGAATCCGGTTTGGTCTGCGACAGTTCGAGGTACCGCTGATAAGCGCCGATAGCGTCAAAAAAGCGCGCCTTACGCTCATCTCGTGTTCGAGTCGACATCGCCGCCTTGAAATAAATGCCTCCGGCGCGCATCCAGGCCGGTGCATGAGTGCTGTCTTTCTGGAGAACTACTTGCAGCTTTTCGATAGCGCAGTTGTAATCCTTCATATCGAGACAGGCTTCGGCCCAATGAAAATAGACTTCCAGAGAAGCTGTGTCCACTTCAAGCGCCTTCTCATATTCGCTGATAGCCAGAGACGGAATTCCCTGGTAGTAGTTGGCGTCACCAAGATTGATGTGATACTCGGCGCTGGTTGAATCGATAACCAAAGCAGCGCGGAAAGCACGATCAGCATCGACATAGTTCTCGCGGGCCATCATCACCAAACCATAACCATTTTCAAACCAGGCCTTCTCGGAATTCCTGGCCTTCTTGAGGCCTTTCTTCATGGTCTGTTCGGCCTCATCCACCTCACCCAGCTCCAATTGACATCGACCGAGCAGGTAGAGTGACTCCCAGTGCTTCTTCTTCTTCTCAACAGCCTTCAGGAAGAACTCTTTGGCCTGAGTGTACTGACGACGCTCGTAGTTGATTCGTCCCAGGTAGTTGTAGTTGAGATGGTAGCCGGGATCAATCTCTATCTCCGACCGGAGAAGATTGATCGCTTTGGCTGTGTCTGCCGCATCCAGCGCATTCAGAATGGCCGGCTTCACTTCTCCCGACACTACGGTCGGTACACTAATGACAATAACTGCCGCTGCCAGCAGCGTGTAGAATCGGCAGTGCCGAGGTTTTAACATCAATCCAAGAACCCTCATAACAGGAATCCCAAAATAATTTGCCAAAATACGTGAAATGTGCTCAAAGTCAAGGGAATAATTCGAGATGATCACCCCGCGGCACTGCGCCGTATTCTGCGTAGGTTTTTCAACCAGGGGGCTAACCGCGCCAGCGCATAAAGAGTCGCCAGCACACCAATGACGGCTCTGATCTCGATAGTAAGTACCGAGGAAAACGAGTACTCAATGTAGAGTCCGCTCAACAAAACAATCACTCCTGACGCCATATTCATGGCACGTGTTGCCCTTTCCATACCAACCTACTCCTGCGTCTTATACATTCGAGCCAGCATTTTCTTCCCAATTCGTCCCACGGCATTCAGCCGCCTCATGCCTTCATATAGAGACAAGAATCGTGCCGGAAACCAGCCGCAGCCACTGCGCCCCGGATTATCTATTGTCCTTCAATCGGTTGCGCTGGACGGTAATCACACTGGCAGTCCGTGAGGGAACGATGGCGCAGAATGTGCGTCTGTAGCGTGTCGGCGGAGGGCCGCATACACATTCTAACCCCTTGTTATACAGGTGGTTCGGCGTGCGCTAAGGGCGTCGGCCCTTACTTCAGCCAATGGTAACGGATTCGTACGTTGGGTGTGCCATTGAACTCATAAGCGGCACTACCCTTGAATTTCTGTGGTTTTCCCTCGAAATCCAGCGCTGGATAGAACCTGGAGTTGTGTACCGCCTTGCGAACAGCCAAACGAAGCTCCCTGTGGGTTCGATCACAACTCAGGAGTCGAGCGTGACCGGAAGTATCGATCTCAATGAGAGCAACAACGGTGTCTCGCTGAAAGGGATGGTTGGCTCCCAAGGGGTAGGTATCGTGCGGATGACGTTTTGGCAGCGCCGGTGTCAGCAGGCCGACACGATCCGCAAAAGTGCGGATTCTCAGACACTCCAGCAGGTTTGCGGTGTCGCTCGACAGCGGCAGCCAGATTGTCGTCGGATAGGCAACCGACCCAAAAAACGAAACCAAGAGATAACATGTGGAGGTTATTGCCTCTCCTTTCACAGTCGCAGGCTTAAACTCGGACCAGAGAAGGGCCGTCAACAACTGCCATTCAAACGTCGGACAGGTACCGACAATCATCCGCGAGTCAATGTACCGTCCCGACGAGTCAAGGTCGACCGCCATCAACAAGTATGGATACATTTCGTTGAGGGTGTCCAGATGAGGCGCCCCATAGTATGATGGAAAGCGCACTACACCCGGTAGCGTAATGTCATTAGGAGGAAAAGTTGCAAAATAAAGTCGACCGTCACCCGGACTACCGGCGCTGTCGATGGGGAACTCAAAGCGTGGCCGTCTGTCACCGGCGCGGAGCCGCACCTCCACCGGAAGGATAGATGAAACCTCCTGCCCGCGGAACAGAGCGGGGACAAACTCAATACTGCAAAGGTAGCCATCGACGTACTTGATCAAACCTGAATGGCCGGCAGAGTCAGCCGTTAGTTGCTGCACCAACCCTTCTTCATCGACATGGAGATGCATGGTGACAAAAGCCTCTTTTTGCAGTATAGGTGGATTGATGTCAGACGCAAACGGAGGCAGATATCTCGGGTATGGCGGAGCGAACTGGTAGAGTTCCGGGCGGTCGGCGCCGTGAACAAAAGACGCGGCGACCAGCGATGCTATTAATAGAGCGACGGCCAGACATGATCTTCGTGACATATTATCTCCTCGACGGTTATGCGCTACACACAGCCGAACGACCGGAGCGCTGCTGCTAGTGCCATGATACAAGATAATGTTGGAGCGTTGGAAAAGGAAAGGGGAAACATGGAAATCGAGGATTATTGGCCGCAAATTGCTTGTGCCGGGCGTGGTACCTGCGTACACTAGTGTCCCGTCAACCACATAATGTTGGGTACAATCTCTTTAGTTTAATCCTGGCATCTTCGTTGGTGAAGCGCCAATCTACCTTTGCCTCTATTTCGTTTCGCTGTGTTTGCCGGGCGGCAATCTCGTGAGCAAGTGTTTGTTTATCAGGAATCCGACGATTTGTACATTGGCGTGAAAGAACACTCAATTCGATCTCGGCTATGTTCAATCAACTGCCATGTTTCGGTGTATAGTGTATTTCAAGCCTGTCGAGAAGTCGGCGGGCTTCTTCTGGTGGAAAGGTTTCGTATAGTGATATACCATTATGAGTATTAAGATTGTCCATAACCAAAATGACCTTCCGGGCTTTTGGATAAAGTGCATCCAAAAGATTCTTGATTTGCATCGCCCAATCTGCTCTGGTTCTTCTGTCGGTTACCGCCACATACCGTTTCCCTTGAAAAGGCGCATAGAACATGAAAATGCCGCCAACACCATTTCGCTCATATTCATAATCATAGCGTGTCGGCTTGCCAGGTCCGGCGGCAATCAATTTCCGGGTTTCCTTTACCAACTGTTTGCTTGCCTCGTCCATACATATCAAAGGTTCAGCCGGGTTGGCGGGCTGTTTGTATCTGGTTAGTTTGTTACACTGGCGACGATGTTGCACCTGGGGAGGAGTAGGCACCCAGGCCGAGACGCTATGGCGCCAGATCGGTCACAACCTGATGTTATACCTTGGACTGTGGAGGCCGTTGGTGTTGAAACCTGTCCCGGCCGGGACGTAATGGACCCGGGAACCCGGAAGTATCTATGACCTGGAGACACGCACAACTGAATCTTCGGTAGTAGCAACAAAACTATAATGCACATTGTCACACCACTTCATAAAGAAAGAAACCACCGCCACCCGGTAGTTTTTGGAAGGTCCCTCGAGAAGGGACTTTGATCAAACCGTTGCCGGCTTGAATTGTCAGGTTCGCAAGGAACCTGACCTACGAAAGATTTCACAAGCAGACCTGTCACCCTGAGCGGACAGGCTGTGTCATAATCTACATTGCCGTCGTACAGAGTTGTGGTATCGTAGGGCGTTTTCGTTAGTAACGTTTTTTTCCGTTCAAATCGTCGTCTGATCGGTCAATATGTCCATGATCTTACAAA
>JAUWIB010000013.1 GCA_030605565.1 bacterium | reverse complement strand
TCGACTTCCTTCGATCTCTACCGTATCCTTGCTCATGAGCGTATCCTTTCTCTCGGTTATCATCCGAGAGGTTAAAGTTTCACAACTAGAGGATACGCTCTTTCTTTTATCTCATCCACAACTTCCGACTATATCTCAGTTAAAGGTCCGCGATGACAAGACATTTCCGATCCTAACGACGTTCGTTGATGATATGCGTGTCCGCGAGAAAGACAGGCAGAAGGCTGTGGCGCGTTCAAAGGCGAAGTACGCTTTATACCCACCCTCGAGATCGACCGAATGATCGCAGAGCGCCGCGTCAGGCTGATTGAGGGCACCGTCGAGCGGACAACCGATGATGGGGAGCAAGAAATTCAGGCCAACAGATGGCAATAGGAGGTCAGACATGACCAAAGAAGAGAAACCGAAATTCGTTGACAAGAAGAAACTGGCCGAGTGGCTGGGATTGAGCGTTTACACTATCGACACTTGGGTATCCCAGCGTCGCGAAATACCATTCGTCAGAATGGGAGATCGCGTCATGTTCGACGTTGCCGACGTGATGGACTGGATCGATATGAACAAGGTTCGCCCTATAGTCCATTAGATATTCAGGCGAGCGGTCAAGATTGTGATTGCTTTACTATCCGTCTGCAGTATACTTGCATGCGACACGCGAGAGACTTAGTGATATGAGTATTTTTGAGAAGCACGGCAACTACTATATAGATTACTACGTCAGTGGTCGGCGCAAGCGGGAGATGATCGGCCCGAACCGAAAGCTGGCAGTCCAGGTGTTGGCAAAGAGGCGTACTGAACTGGCCGAAGGCAGATTTCTTGACGTCAACCACCAACAGAAGTATATGTTTGAGGATGTTTGCGCGAAGTACCTTGAATAGTCTATGGCGAACAAACGCTCGTGGGAACGAGACAAAAGAAGTTTCAAGGTTCTGTCACGGTGGTTTGGCAAGAACAAGTTCGGGGACATTTCCGTTTTGGACGTAGAGGCATTCAAGTCGGCACGGCGAAAAGAAGTCGCACCGGCATCGGTGAACAGAGAGCTTGCCTGTCTAAAGGCATTGTTCAATAAGTCAATCCGGTGGGGTATGGCCAGCGAGAATCCTGTGCGCCTTGTATCTTTTTTCAGGGAGAACGGTGAGCGCTCCAGATTTTTGACCCACGAGGAAGTGATACGATTTTACGAATCCTGCAACGAGTCTCTAAAGCCCATCGTGATGGTTGCGCTCAATACCGGAATGCGAAAGGGTGAAATTCTGAACCTCAAATGGCAGGACGTGAACTTCACTGCCCGCATGATTCTCGTGAGTACTTCCAAGAACCATGAATCAAGGCGCATCCCGATGAATGATGCGGTTGTGGTTACGCTGTCGCAATTGTCCCAGGATCGAGAATATGTATTCACCAATTCTGAGGGCGGAAAAGTTCGGTGCTTTCGAACGGCTTTCGAACGAGCACGGAAGTTGGCAGCCATTAAGGACTTTCGTTTTCACGACCTCAGACACACATTCGCTTCACACTTGGTGATGGCTGGTGTGGACCTGTACACGGTCAAGGAGTTGCTTGGACACAAGACAATTCGTATGACGGCGCGGTATGCACACTTGAGTCCGGAGTGGAAAGCGAAGGAGGTCGAGCGTCTGAAGTTTTTTGATGGACACTATTTGGACACCGACCCCAATTTGAAGGTTGCGGAGTTTCAGGTAAGTTCCTATCGTACAAAGGATATGCCGGAGTGGTGGAATGGTAGACACCAGGGACTTAAAATCCCTTGGTCCTTAAGGGCCGTGCCGGTTCGAGTCCGGCCTCCGGCACTGATAAATCAGTTCTTTTGCAGAGAACGTACAGGTTCAAGACAACTGTTGGATGGTCCCAAAAAGTGGCTTGCCACTCCGGCCTCCGGCGCCGGCAAGCTGGACACTATATGATCGTGAAGTTGTGGTGTTCCATGAGTACTCGGAAAGTGTCATAGGTTCTGGAACACGGCCGCTGGCGCCTCAGATGAATTTGTTTTGTCGCATGTCGCGACT
Source organism: bacterium (assembly GCA_030605565.1). Classification (GTDB taxonomy): domain Bacteria; phylum Zixibacteria; class MSB-5A5; order GN15; family FEB-12; genus JAJRTA01. The sequence goes on along the minus strand of JAUWIB010000013.1, from coordinate 40,505 downwards.
TGAATGTAAACCGGGAGTTTTTTTATGCGTTATGCTGTTCTCGTCCTCCTTCTGATAGTAGGAAGTTCTGTGATCAATGTCCCACCCATCGGTGCGACCGAGGTATCACGAGTCGAGTTTGAAAGCCATGATATCCGTGTGACCATCGACGTACCCGCGCATCAGGCGACGTTCATTGATGAGGGAGAAGTCGCCGTCACAACGGGATGGAATCTGTTCTACCTCAAACTGACAGCAACAGTGGATGCGTTCACGCTGGCGGGTGAACCGGTGGAGTATCTGGCGGTGACCCTGGCCGATAGTGCTTCTCTGCCGCTCGAGATTGTGCCGCATCTCGTCGAGTTCGAGGCGGATGTACCGGCGCGGTTGGTGCTGTTTAACTCCAGAGTGATCGGGGAACAGCCGTTTTCTATCAAATACTCAGCCGAGTTCTTTGAGGATGTCAGCAAGATGCGGTTTTCCCGTGAGCGCGTCGGGGGAGAGGTGTCGGGTACGATTTCCGAACAAGGCGCCTACTTGTCCCCGGCGGCCTACTACTATCCGGTTGGTGATGAGTCGTTGGTCAGCTTCAAACTCACGGCTGACATTCCGGAAGCATGGGAGTCAGTCAGCGATGGCAATCGGCTTTCATCCGAAGTTCGTGACGGTCGGAAGGTTCAAACGTGGGGAAACCCGTTCAAGTCCGATGGTTGTATGTTCATGGCCGCGCCCTATGTGATCAAGTCAACGATGGTCGACAGTGTGGAAGTGTGGTGCTATTTCTTTGAAGCCGACACCGGTCTGTTTGACCAGTACCTCCCAGCCACCGCTGATTATATTCAGATGTACAGCGAGTTGATCGGACCTTATCCATTTGAGCGCTTCACGGTGGCGGAGAATTTCTTCTCGACCGGTTACGGTATGCCGGCCTGGACGCTTTTGGGACAACGGGTGCTGCAAATGCCATGGATTGTCAAGACATCGCTGGGGCACGAAGTGCTCCACAACTGGTGGGGCAACAGCGTCTATGTCGATTACGACCGCGGTAACTGGTGCGAGGGGTCAACGGTCTACGGCGCCGACTATCGCTACAAGCTGATGCAATCAGAAGACGCGGCCAGGAGCTATCGCAAAGATATCCTGAAGCAGTATCTCGCCTACGTCGACGAGGGCAACGACTTTCCCATTCGTGAGTTCACCTCGCGCAGCAGCCCCGACACGCGAAGCATTGGCTACGGCAAGGCGATGATGGTGTTCCACATGATCGAGGAAGAGATCGGAACGGACGCCTTCTTTGCGGCCTGGAAGCTTGTCTACAAGCGTCATGTAGGACAGAAGATCAGTTGGGAGGAGTGGGTCGCAGCATTTGAGGAGACGAGTGAGCGGGACCTTTCGCACATTATTCCGCAGTGGATAGATCGGACGGGAGCGCCTCTTTTGGAGGTGACGATACCGGACAATGCTGTAGACACGTCGGGCGATAGCAAGGTGCTGTCATTCTCGCTTGCTGAGCGTAGCGGACAAGACTATAGACTCCGCGTACCGCTGCGATTCAGCGGGACCGATCTTGTTCTTGACACGGCGGTATCGCTCACCTCGGCCCAGCAGACCTATGCCATTACGCTGTCGGAAGCGGTGACGACGTTGGAAGTCGACCCCGACTACCACCTCTTTCGCCGCCTGCATCCCGAAGAGGTCGAGCCTATCGTCTCAGCCATCATGGGTGCGGACAAACACCGATTTGTGTGCGACAAGGACAACGCCATGGCGGCAGAGTTGTTCACCGCTTTTGCCTCAAGTTTCACTGAGGACTCAATGGCGGTCAATAACTATGATCTGCTGCAACAGCCTGATCGCAGCTTCGTGCCGATCATGCTGAACCCATCTGAATTGCCGGCGTACTTGGTTGACCGCGTGAAGATTAGTGACGACTCGGTAAGCGTACAGGAAACCAGCTACCCACGTAGCGGTCATACGTTCGTCCTTACGGGAGAAAAGCATGACGGTTTCGACAAGTTCATGGTGATTATCACAGATGACTATGAATCCCTGCCGCGTTTGGGACAGTTGGTGCCGCACTATGGCAAGTACTCCTATCTGGTCTTTATGGGATCGCGCAATATCGGCAAAGGACAGTGGGAGGTTTCATCCTCGCCGCTGAAAGTGACACTGCCCTAAGTGGCTTTCGAGGTCTCGGCCGGTACCGCTGCCGGCGTCGGTTGTTCGGCATCAGGACTGAGAAAACTCTCGACCCACTTGTTTACGTCGTTGCGCTTCACTTCCTGTCTGAGCAACCGCATCCGTCGCTGCCGTTCCTGGGGGGTCATGATAAAGGCGGCATAGATGGCGTCGGCCATGCCCTCCAGATCGTAAGGGTTGACCATGATGGCCGCTTTCGACAACTGGGTGGCGGCCCCGGCGAATTCTGATAGAACGAGGATACCGTTGTCGTCTATCGAACTGGCGCAATACTCTTTGGCCACCAGGTTCATGCCGTCACGCAACGGCGTAACGAGCGCGATCTCGCAGGCGCGATAGTGTCCCAGCAGTTGAACCCGGTCGAGTTGACGGTACATGTAGTGGATAGGTACCCAGCCGTGCTGGGAAAAGCGCGCGTTGATGCGCCCCACCAGTTCATCGAGTTCTTGCTTGAGATTCTGGTAATCGGGCACCTTGACCCGGCTGGGGATCACGATCTGCACCAGTGATACATGCCCCCGCAAATCGGGGTATTTTTCCAGCGTTCTCTCAAAGGCCAGAAGGCGCTTCGGTATTCCTTTTGTGTAATCCAAACGGTCGATTCCCAGAATGAGAGAGCGACCCGGCAGGTTCTTGTGGATGAACCAGGCCGCTTCCTTCACTTCGGGTGATCTCGCCTGTGTGTCGAACTCATCGAAATCGATGCTGACCGGGTATTGTCCCAGCCTGATACTGCGGCTGTCGTACTCTATCCCTAATTGCCGTGAGACGATCCGGGCCGATGACTCCGGCATAAGGTTCCTAATGCACTGCACGAAATTGCGACGGTCCAGCGCCGTCTGGAAGCCGATATGATCGTAAGCCAGCACCGCCTCGAGCAAATCCTGCTTCCAGGGGAGACGGCGAAACAGATCGTACGAGGGAAAGGGGATATGTAGAAAAAAATGCAGGCGATGATGCAAGCCCAGATCACGCAGGAAATGCCCCACCAGCAGCAACTGGTAATCATGTATCCAGATCAGGCTCTCCGGCTGAACTGAACTCGCCACGACCTCGGCGAACTTGCGGTTGACCTCGACATAGCTTACCCAGTTGGCGGCCTCAAAACGACAGTGGCCCAGCAGATCATGGAACAGCGGCCAGATCGTTTCGTTTGAAAAACCGCGGTAGTATTTCTCAACCTCCGAGTCGGTGAGCGGAACCGCCCGCAGGTCGAAACCAGCCTCCTGGCGGTACTCGTCAAGCAAGGCCGCGGCCGGACTGTCGGGGGGGCTACCGGGCCAGCCGATCCACAAGCCGTGCTCGCGACGCATTAACGGCGCCAGCGCCGTCACCAATCCGCCAGCCGCCGGTTCAACCCGCCAGTCGTTCTTTTCGTCCCTTGAAATCACCACCGGCAGCCGATTGGAGACAATTACAAGCGGCTTCCTCAATTTACTCATACACGCCCCTTTGCCATCATTCCCTCGCCAGGCACAGAACCACACCATGATACGGTGACACAGATTGCACTTGTTAAACACATTACGCAAATTACCGGCAGTGCGCAACCTTAAAGTCGCGTCGAACCGGCGGACATGGACTGCTATGGTCTATGATGTCCGGTGAGCAGGGAGCTGTGACCGGCGCTCAATCTACTTACAAGATTCCAGCCAGCGATGCAGAAAGGACACCAGATCTTCAGGAGGTATCAGCCACAGGTCAGCCTTGGTGGGACGTAGCTCGGTTCTGACCAGGATCGAAAGACCTCGACCGGCCAGGGCCTCAAAAGCATCCTCGTCAGTCGTATCGTCACCCAGATAGGCTACCACTGCTTGATCGTCCGATTCGGCGAGAACGGTGCGAACCACGTCACCCTTGGTGATGCCCGGCAGTCGCAACTCCAGACCGCCGTCGAACTCACGGAGTTCCAGCCCCGAGCGGTCGCTCCATCGGCTGCTCTGTGTCCGGACGGACTGTCTTATCCGTTCGGCGGCCTCGCGTTCCAGACCGCGCCAATGAAAAGCGATCCCGGCCGGTTTCAGTTCGGTCTGTCGCTGTAGACCCTGATCGCCCGCCCATCGATACGCCTCTCCGAGTACGGTGCGGGTCGCCTCTGGAACCGTCGGTGAACGATATGTTCCATCAATGCTCAGTCGTTCGGCGCCGTGTGATCCGAAGATCTCCGGCGTCCGTTTCAGACCCAACAGTGCAGCGACCGCCGTGGTTGCCCGGCCGCTGACAATGGCCAGCTGGCTGCGTCGGCATTGGACGATTTCATCCAGCAAGGGAGGAATCCGGGGGTATGGTGCGGCTTGCTCTCGCTCAGCGCGAAACGGCGCCAACGTGCCGTCGTAGTCCAAAAGCAGAACCCTCTGCGAAGCTTTGTGCAGCCGGTCGAAGAACGCGTCCAGATCGAGTGTCGAATTGAGCAGTTTCATCACGCCGGAGTCATCCGGCCAGCAGGCGGCTCTCCAAGCCGTGCCGCAGGCCCAACATCAATGTCAGGTACTCACGCAAGTGGCGGGTCAGGAGGAAGTTAACGGTCACGAATTCGCGGGCAGTGCGCCCCATGCGGCCGGCTTTCCCGGGCTGTCTGAGGAGTTCCCTCAGGCGTAGCGCCGCCCCTTCCGGGGTATCGACCAGGAAGCCGGTGTGGTGATTGTGTACCTGCAATCTGATGCCGCCCACGTTGCCGCCGATGACCGGTTTGCTTTTCCACATCGCTTCGGTGACGGTCAGGCCGAAGCCCTCCTGCAGCGACTTCTGTATCACAACAGTCGAGGCGCGCTGCAGAGCGTTGATGGTCCTATGGGCGTCGGGTGGCAGATCCAGGATGAAAATATCCTCCCGACCACGGGCGGTCTCCTGGACTTCATTGAGCACTGCCTGACCCTCGGGGTCGTCGTCGGCGCCGCCGCCGGCTAAGACCAACTGAGCATCCAGTGAGCCGCTGAGGATATCGAAAGCGCGAATCACTCCCAGCGGGTCTTTGAACCGATCAAAACGCGAAATCTGAGTGAGCAGCGGTAGCCGCCGATCAATGCCGAAACGGTCAAGCGTGGCGTCGATGTATCCCTGGGGTAGCTCACAGTTCTTGTCCGACAACGGATCGATCGACGGCGCGATGATCAATTGGGGATGATCCAGCCGACGGGCGAAATGAGGCATCGAGTAGATTGAGGCGTCATAGAGCGAGACCAGGTCTTTCAGGTACCTCCAGATGCGGTGATTGGGACGGCTGACGTCAATGTGGCAGCGCCATACCCACCGTCCCTTCCGTTCCGGGCAGCATTTAATGAGGAAGGCCGGCTGCGGGTCGTGGATGATCACGAAGTCAGCCTCCGAGAGCTTGGGGCGCAGCCGCTCGGCGTTGGCGCTGACCGTGTCTTCATATACTTTAATCATGCGGTCGGTCAAAGCCGCCGGACTGCCCTGCAAACCGTTATGAAAACTCTTGGTGGTGTGGAAGTACTCGGCGTGACCGTCGATCACTTCCCAGGATGTGTCAAGTCCCAGGTCATTCATCAACGGGACCAGCCAGCTCAGGATTTCCGCCACTCCGCCGCCCTCCCGGGTGGAATTGACGTGAACGACCCGCGCTCCGGCCAGTTGGTGGGCCAGCTTCCGCAACTGAGCAATGACTACCTGCCCGACCACGTCCTCGTATGAATCGAGTGACATACTAACCATGCGCAGTCTCCATGAATGGTTGACAGACAGCTTCCAGCAGAGCGTCTTTGAGTTCCCGAAGGGTCAGGTAGTAGAAGTCGATGCCGTGAAGCGCATCCAGAAGCGGTTCCGTGCCGGCCCCGAATCCGGCCAGCCAGTTGGAGAAATCATCGAGACGCGTTTCAGTGCGCCGGCGAGCTTCAACAAAATGGTAGTAGATGGAACTGGTGCTGAACTGCGGTAAACGGGTCACCAGATCATCCGGGGTGCGCAGTTGAATGCCGACGTCGAACACCACCGTGACGGCCCGCATGAACCGGAAATCCTCACCGGCCGGGGCGAACTGATGGTGACCGACTTCCGACAGGCGATCATCAACCACCTCCAGCACCACTTCCCGCAATTGTTCCAAATTGTCAAACTCGTAAGGGTTGATTACGCCGAGGCGCTCGGCCAGTATCCGGTCGCGCACGTGCTTGGCTGCCCAGACGGCGAAGTCGTTGCTGAATTCAGGATCATCGAAAGTAGGCCGCAACTGCGTCTCGCAAAAGTGGTGAAACAGACATTCCAGGGGACAGCGCGCTACCCCTTCCCGCAATTCGCGGAGGCTGACGGCGGCTTGAACGCCCCCCATGCGGGTAATCAGCGTGCAGTCTTTAACCTCGAATGGCATATTGACCTTTTCGGTTTTCCAGACCATTCCTTTACATTCCTCATCTCTCTGTTGGTCTCTTCGGCGCCGGACAGGCAAATCTCGCAACCAGCCGATGTCGCCCATCCGCGTTCCCCTCTATTATACGCATAACCGAGGACAACACAAGGTCCGAAAGTGAGCGGCAGGGTGGCAGTCGGCTCGCTACCCGGCTATGGTGACCATCGGCTTGACTGCTCGCAAAGGAAATCCTACCTTGCGATATGTTGAAAAGGTTGGTCTTCTCAGTCGTGGCGTTTGGCCTGTTCCTGCTTTTAGCAGAGACGGGCGCCCGTCTGGTTGAGCGCGGCGCTGAACGATGGACCGACGACGCCGAGGGTTTGTCAGGTTGGCAGGCGAAATTCTTCGGCTCCATTTTCGACTGGCACGAACCGGATCCCGACCTCCTATGGCGATTCAAACCGAACCTCCTTAACCGTTATATCCAAACTAACAGCACGCATACCATCGGTCCTGAAATCAGCCATCCCAAACCGCCGACCTCCTTTCGCATCCTGCTGCTTGGCGACTCCTCGCCGGTGGGACTGGGTCTGGATTCTTGCCATCTGAGTTTCGGGCCACAGTTGCAGATGCGTCTTCAGGACTTGCATGGCGAACGCCGAGATGTGGAGTTAGTCAACGCCGCCGTATCCGGATACACCAGCGAGCAACTGGTCCGCTATCTCGAACTGCACGGATGGGCGTTCGAGCCGGATATCGTCATACTCTATTGCGGCAACAACGACGCCTCGATTTCCGGTTTTCAAAACGATCGCGAACTGATGCGCAAACAGCGTCTCAGTCAGTTGCGCGCTCTGTTATCGCGCACAGCCTTGTATCGACTTTTGCGTACAGTGTTGGCGCCTGGTTGTTCTTCAGCGCCATCGCACGAAATGGCACTCCAAGTGAGAGTGACTCCTGAGAGCTACGGCGAGAACCTGGCTGCCATAGCTGAGCAATGCCATCGCCGAAACTGTCCGCTGATAATCGTGAAACCACCGGTGCCCCTCAGGTGGCCGGCTGGGCTGCAGTTTAAGCCATTCTGTCGGCTGAAGGGATCAGATGGACAACTCATCATACCGGAACCGCTGGCCGAATGTCTGAACCGACCCATCCGATACTGTCTTGACCGCGAGCGGTTGCCGGCCGGGTATGCAGGCGGGGACAAGTTCACACGTCTCGTCTATGCCTCCGCATACTGGGATACTCTACCGCCTGCAGACGCCATATCGTTCTACAATAAACAACTCGATGTTGATCCGCAGTCACCCACACTCTGGAACAACCTCGGAGTTGCCTGTTGGGAAAGTGAACGGTACGCTGAGGCCGACAGTTGCCTGCACAAGGCCAGACAGGAGTCTGTTCGCGTTTGCGACAGTTTGCCCGGTCCCGCATCACATGCGCTGGGAACCGTGTTTCTGTTCAACATCGGCATCAATCTCCTGAGTGCGGCGCAGAATGATTCCGCCACAGTACGATCCGACACAGCGCTTGCCTTCGCTTATCTCGACTCGGCGTTGCAAGGCGACTACCTGTCGTTGCGAGTGAAGCGAAGCTACCTGGAGCAGATCGATTCGCTCGGCGAGGAATGGGAGAACGTCACGGTTATCGACATGCCGACAGTTTTTGCGCAGAACGGCGGCGAGTCGCTTTTCATTGACCATTGTCATCCCACGGCAGAAGGCCATCGGCTCATCGCGCAGGAGATATTTGAGGCGATGAAAACAGGACTTGCGCCCCACAAATGAACGCGGACTTGCTGTGGTTGTAACGCATATTAGATATCGAATTCCACAATTGTCACTGGAATCCACTAAGCGTTGTGATAGGCATGACGTGTGAGAAGTACACTATGAATCTTTACCTGGTACAGCACGCTCTGGCCATGCCGGAGACGGAGGATATTCAACGACCGCTCTCGAAAAGAGGGCGGAATGAGACGATTCGAATTGCCGGCTTCCTGTCGATGCAAGCTAACCTGTGTGTGTCACGCATACTGCACAGCGGGAAACTGCGTGCTCAGCAGACGGCTGAAATTCTGGCCGAAGGCATTGTACCTGAAGGTGGCGTCGCCGCAACCGATGGGCTCAAGCCAATGGATGATCCGGCGATTTGGATCGATTGGCTGACTGCTGAGGAGAAAGACATCATGCTGGTCGGGCATCTGCCGCACTTGAGCCGACTGGTGTCCCGCCTGGTCTGCGAGGACGAGACCAGGACGGTGGTAGCGTTCAGGAACAGCGGCGTAGTCGCGCTGAAACTCGACGATAACAATGTCTGGTCTGTGTCCTGGATAATCACGCCACAGCTTTTGCTCCAATAAGGGGTGAACTACGCCAATAACTTGACAGCAGAGCCTTCCCTGCTTATTCTGTATGAACTGTCCGACAAGCCAGGATTGCAGGGCGCGTTTGATGAAGGACGACAGCGGTAAATCGAATCCTACAATACTGAAAGAGTTCTTGTGTTGTCCGGCGAATCGCCGACGGTTTGACGCTTTCTTTGAACTCTGCTGGCGCCACACGAAAGCCTGGCTGCGGTCGCAGAATGCCAGGGGGCGGCGACTCCCACTCGACCAGTTTGCCGGGCGCAGCCCTCTGGATGATCTTGCTGTCGATATCCTCAGCCGCGTCCTGGCGCCTGTCAAGAGCCGAACCTGTGGAGGACTGTTCGATTACTTTCGTACGCAGGGTATTACCACGTTCGAGGACGAGGACCCGGCGCACCTGTACGATCTGTTCCGCCCCTGGCTTTTCACAAAGATCCGCCAGCAGTTGAGTCATGTTGCCGGCGAGGCAGACCCGGCCAAAGCCAACCTCAAAAGACGCTTCAAAGACATCCTCGCCGGATCGGACTACCACGCGTTTTCGCCGGGTGGTGGCAATGAGCGTTATGTTGGAGCTTTGAAGTACGAGCGGACGATGCGTGTCGACTGTCCCCCGATCTCATTTGAGGAACTCTTGTCGCTGGTTGAAGAGTGCTATCTCCGAAGCCTCAACCGCACGCGATGGTGTCGCGCCATTTTCGAGGCCTTGAATCGAGTCGCGTCCGTTCAGAACTTCATCGAGACTTTTCGGCTTATTCAGGCGGTGGTTATTGTCAATACGAAATATGTTGATGTCGAAGGTCTCGCGCCGGCTCACCCGCCGGGAGCAGAACATGGCCTGTTCATCAGGGCGATCACCAAAGCTCGAACCGAAACCCTGCGCTGGGTGCGAGAGATAGTCCTTGCGAAGTTCGTGACCAATGACCGCCTTACCGAAGATTATGCGCAACGGCTGCTTGGCGCCTGCGAGCAGTTCCTGATCGATCTTGCTCATTCATCGGGTACCGATTCGCTGCCTGAGTATTTTCGTGAGGTGATGCCGGAGTCGGAACATGATCGGTACCTGACGGATTTCAAGCATATCTTCGAAACTGTTATCCACAAGGCGAAAGATGATTTTGAGAGACGGTTGAGAAAGTATCTATAAAGAAGTAACTTCGTTACTAGTTGGTTAATGTGGAAGAGTATAAACGAGATTCACTGCACCCACCGCGCGAGACGCTGATCGCGTTTGTGGAAAAACGGCTGGAGCAGGCCGGGATTGAGCAAATACGTCAACATTTGGAGGTCTGCGAGTTTTGCCGCGAGTTCTGTGATGATTACTACTTGCTGTACGAATCCCTGAGAGTCGCAGAACAGGAAGAGTTACCGCTGGAAGCACGGGCGCTGGCTGATCGCTTGTACCACGCGGCGCTGACCGGGCGGGTGATCCCCTTGCAGGTTCTCAGACCGGGTGCGGACGAGCACGAACTGCCGCTGGCCGCCGACGGCGACCGGCAAGCCGGCTCTTCCTCCGATCAGGTTCTTACGTTGTATTCAGAGGACCCGGAAATCGTCCTGCGAATAATGCGCGGTCCTCAGCCGGATGACAACTACGTGCAGCTTATCAGTGATGACATGAGTCTCGTCTCGCACGTGTTGATCCAGGCGCCGCAATTGGATCGGGAATTCGTTACCGATGACCACGGCCGCGCTGAGTTGGGGGACGAGCGGCTGGAGATCACCGACGAGGTCAAATGGCAACTCAAAATGCCCGACGCCGTCTTCGACCTCGAACCGTTGGTGTATGATCCCAACAAAACAGAATACTCGCGGCAGGTAACCCTGGAGACGGACCGGCAGGACAGGGTTGAGGTCACTTTTGAGCGCAAAACCGAGGGCAAACAGATCACGTTGCGCGTGCTCGAACTGGATGGCCGCGAAGACTTTGGTGATGTCAAGATCGTTGTCAGCACACCGCAAGCCAGCCGTCATGCGCAGATCGGAGACGATAAAACGGCTACATTCGCAATCGACGATCCTGACAGCACCGTCAATATCAGGTTGTTCACCAAATGAAACCATCACCCCTTGAGTTCGCCCGCGATTTCGAGAAGCTGAAAAGCGAACTGTCGCGACTGCCCGCGGCGGACCTGCGGTTGCTTTTGCTTGTGCGTTTCTGGGAGCGACTCGCGCCGATGGCCGGAGAGTCCGCCTATGAGAGCTATCTAAACGACTACTGTTCGCTTGTGATCGGCCTGGTGCAGGCCGACGCCCTGTCCGACCTCACGATAGACTCCCTGAACCAGGTTCGCCGCGTGCTGAATGACCTGGTTGACGTGAGCGGTATCGATGCTGCGTCGACGAGCCTATTGATAGCCGCACTGGGCGCGAGCCTTCGCGTAGCGACGCTGCTTTTCTATGTGGGCGCGTACGACGAGGCGCTATCGCTCTGTGCGGAGCTGGGAGGTGTTAATGACCTCGCTCTGCCTGCCGATTCCGAATTGCGCGGCCTGTCGCCCCTCGATACGCTGCGGACAATCTATGACAAGTACCGCCGCGATTATCCTGAGTTGGGTACGCTGTTGCAAGGCATTCTTGCGCAGTGGGAAGAAGCCGCCTTGGCGGTTGAGCATAACCGGGTTTGGTGTCTGTTCGTCGATAAGGATGGAAAGGGCAACGCCGCCACCGGTCGCATGCGGTTGCTGCGCGGCACTGTGGAGCAGGTTGCCGCGAAAAAAGAGAGCAGCTTGCTGCCCGACTTGATCGGCCTGCCTCGTGGGCGGCAGACGCCCTCGTCTGCCCCTGTGGAGAAAGTCGGCACACGTGGACATGTTCCGGACACAGGAATGCCGCGTAGGGTGGGGGCTTGTCTCCCACCAACCGGTGACCGGCGGACACAAGGCCCGCCGCTCCGCGAGACTCGTGATGACGCATCTGGCACGCCGCTACGCGATACCGACGATTCAATTGTCAGACATTCTTCGCAAACGCCGCGTAGGGTGGTTGGGGGCAAAAACGATTTGCAGAACTCGCGTAGGGTGGGGGCTGGTCTCCCACCATCGGGTGACATGGTGGCGTTTGATAATCAGGTCAAAACGCCGGACGATCCGTTTATTGGCGTGGCCTACGACTCGCTCAAGGCGGCGCGGACAGGGTTGCGCAGTGCCGGCTTTGCAAAACGCGCTCAGGGATCGTATCGGGCGTATCTTTCAATCGACGGGAGCAACCGGACCTTCACCGGTGACTCGATAGGACTGGCCGTTTCGCTGGTCGCGTTTACACAATTGTTGAAACCGGAGGTGATGCGTCAGGAGCGGTTTATCGCCTCCGACATCGCCGTGACCGGCAGCATCACAGCCGACGGTCGCATCACACCTGTGAACAATGACACCATCGCGGCCAAGATCGAGCGCGCTTTCTTCTCGCACGTCCGCTATGCTGTCCTCCCGGAGGCCAACCTCGCCACCGCACGCGACACCGTCAAACGCCTCAACAAACAATATCCCCGCCGGAGGCTGCGCCTTGTGTCTGCTGCTCACCTCGATGACGTGCTCAACGACCGCAACATCATCCGCTCCGAAAAAGTCTGCCTGGGCGCATTCATAACCAAGAAAGCCGCCCGCTACTCCCGCGCCACAAAAGTCCAGGTGCCGCTGCTACTTTTGCTTCTCTACGCCCTCATCTGCATCATCTACCCGAAGGCGTGGGTGGGATTCGACTGGAATCCTCAGTATGTTCGACTGACCGAACGGGGGTTTGAGGCATTGAATAAAGACTCGGTGCCGGTGTGGGATGTAGAATTTGAGTGTGAGGCAATCACCTCTGCATCATTGTGGGATGTTGGCGACTTGGACAAAGACAGTGCGAACGAAGTTGCTTTCTTACCCATGGCTGTCAGCAGTGAACTGTGTGAAAGCAATGCAGAGCTTTTCGTGTACAACTACAGAGGAAAACTCCTGTATCAGAGGGACTGTGATATCCCAGGTGAGTATGCGACCGGTGACGTAATGGCGTGTGGAGTCAAGCACATTACACGTATAGAACTAAGAGACGGACCCATCCTATTAACCGAAGTGTACCGAGAAAACCCGGCGCGTCTGTATCTGAAGTTCTGGAGTGCGTATGGAGATCTGCTTGGCTGGTATATCAATCCAGGTTTTGCAGGAGCGGAGGGGGGCTGTTTGTCTACAGATGGCGATAGTACTCTATACTTCCTGGGTTATAACAATCGGATGAAGTGCACTTGCTTTTTCACCATCAAACCATGTGGGAGTTTTGGAGTTGGGCCGCCCTATAAGGACAGGGGATACGATCTCGAAGGCCTGACGCATGGGAATCAACCACACTATGTTCTATTCCCAAGAACCGATCTAAATGTAGAGGTGCACGAGAAGTACAATTACCCAAAAGAGATTGTGCGACAGCATGATGGATCGTTCCGGCTTGATGTTTTGGAGGTGCGAAGTAAAGAGAAATGTGATTGGGCCGGTGTCGCTTATTACTTGGATACAAATCTACGCGCTGTCAGCGCATCATGCGATGATCGTTTTAGACCTCTACGGGATTCTCTAGTCGATGCGGGGAAGCTACCTCAGATCATTTGGTCTGATTATCAAGAGAATCTTCTCAATGCCGTCATCTATTGGACTGACTCCGGCTGGGTGACCGAGGGCGATCTTCGCACCGCCGAAGCTGAGACTTCTGAGTACGAGCAATCGAATTAGCCTCACTTGAAGGATTTTCTCTACATTCTCAACATTTCGGGGCTACAAACAGTATGTAAACAATTAACCAAAGGAGTTCTTATGCGTCTGATCCTCACTGTCTTGAGTCTGTCGGTCTTGTTGGCGTTGTCGCCATCAATTGACGCAAGCAATCTGGTGCAGAACGGTGGTTTTGAAAGCGGTCTGGCTTCGTGGAATCCATATCAGTATGCCAGTGGATGGAGTACCACCACGACCAATCCACACTCTGGCACCTCATGTTGCATCTTCTCATTTCCGGCCGGAGCCGGGTACTACGATGCCTCTATAAAGACAGGAAGTTATGGGATTTCGGTCCAGGCTGGAATACCCTATGTCCTTTCCTTTTGGTTCCGTGAAGTCGATACTCATGATACTTACAGTTCTTCATTGACAATACTAGATGCTATAATTCACGTTGACACAAGCGCGGTTCGGGTTGCAGTGTTCCCTCCTTCAGTAGATTATCAACACTCGGTGGACACAATAGTGTTTGCTACTGGTGGCAACGCAGAGATTGATTTCCAGCTACATGGATACGCCACTTCGGCAAACGCCGTTTTCGCACTTGATGACGTTTCTCTGTCGATACTCCCATCCAATTCCCTCCTCATCCCCTCCGTCGCCGTCCTCCCATGCGATGACGAGTGTGTGATGCAGCCGGTGCAGATTCAGGCGAGAGACGCGATTGCAGGTGCTACTATACCGATTGATATACCAGACGGTGTCGAGGTCTGCGGCTGGTCGAGAGAAGGTCTTATCACTGAAGAGTGGGACTGTGTCTTCGACACGGTGGCAGAGAACTATGCCCTCATTAACCTGGCCAATTTCCAAGGGTATGTCATCGAACCCGGCACTACTACCGTGGCCTATTTGCTTTTCCACACCCAGTCGGAATGCCTGACTAGTTCCTACATCCACTGGGATACCACTCTCTCAGACGACCCCTCAAGGCAACTCAAGTTTTCCGATGCTTTCGGCCAAGCTGTCAATCCCGGCTTCGATTTCGGTCGCGACTCAACTGAAATCCTTGGCTTCACTCCCGGTGATTTTGGTAATGACGGTTCAGTCGACATTGCTGATTTGGTTGCTTTAATTGATTATATGTTCAGGGACGGTCCGGCGCCGTGCGTGACGGATGCAGTGGACGTCAACGGCGACTGTGGGGGGCCGGATATAGCTGATCTGGTCTACCTCATCAACTACATGTTCCTGGGCGGGCCGGTTCCGGAATGTGGGTGTATCTCGAACGGGGTATTGGCAAGAGTCGCCGTGAATGCAGACATAGTGGTCGGTTCCGTGTTCAAGGACGGCCTCACGACTATCTCACTCGCGGCGCCGTTTGACCTGCGTGGTTTAGACCTTCAGCTTGCCGGTCCCGATGGTGCTGCGCCGGTGAAGCTGGTGGGTGATGCGCTCGACATGGTGTTCGGGCAGGATGGCGAGCGGGTCAAGATCGGTATTCTCGATCTTGATGGCGCCAACGTTATCCCTGCCGGTGAGAACCGGGTTATTCAGATCGCAGGTGAGTACGATGTGGTCTCAGCGGTTGTTGCGACAGACGGGTACCATACCTACGCAGCGACAATCGGCGAAGCTGCCAAGGGTGGTTCATTGCCGAGTGAGTACGTTCTCAGCCAGAACTACCCCAACCCGTTCAACCCGGTGACGACGATATCGTTCAGTCTGCCGGTTGCGAGTCATGTGTCGCTTGAAGTTTACAACGTGATGGGGCAGAGGGTCACAACGGTCGCCGACGGGTTCTACGGAGCGGGTGTGCATGCTTGTGAATGGGATGGCAGTGCCGTCGCCAGTGGTGTGTATTTCTACCGGATCGAGACGCCGGAGTTCATCGAGACGAAGAAGATGATGCTTCTGAAGTAGGGCGAGTCCGTCTTCGAACCCGCCTTTGTCGGCTAAGATAACGGGGGTGGGGAACGGCTTTGGTTAGCGCGGCTGATGTGGACATCTGCCGCGCACTTTGTTGCGCTGCCCTTCGACTCCGCTCAGGGTGACGTTGTGTCAGGATCACAGGGATCCTGACCTACCGGACTTCGCTCATCCTTCGACTCCGCTCAGGGTGACGTTATGTCCGCTCAGGGTGACGTGATCAGAAGTTCAGCGGATCAGGGCGATATGGCTCACCACTCCCTGGAGTTCCTTCAGAACGTTGATGTATCGACTGAAGTAGATCCGGGCTACACGGCTCATGATATCAAACCCCACCGGGTGGCTGTTCACCAGTAACTCCCGAAATGGCTTGGCCTCGACAGCAAGCACCTCGGTATACTCAGTGCATTGGGCCGTGGCGGTGTACTTGGGAGAATCGAGCAACGGTGAGAGTCCAAACAGTTCTCCCTTTTCGATCTTGGAGACAACGATGCTGAAATCCGAAGGATCGGCGGGAAGCCGAAGATTGACCGAGCCCTTCAGCAGCATGTAGACATGGGTACCGGCAGCGCCGAGGTTGAAAATCGATTCACCCTCCTCGTATTTTCTTACCAATGAAAACCCACTGATCCGGTCCGTCTGCTCGACGCTCAGCGCCTGAAACAGGTCGTGACCTCTTACTGTTTTGTCAAGGTTCATTTCAGTCCTCCTTGTCTGTGCCTCTTAGGGCTCAGTTAGTGCTGTTGGTTTTCCAGGCTGTGGACCGTCCTCTCCCATAATATAGGACTATGTGCTCCATGCCGCAACATAAAAATCTGATCCACTGGACCCATCCTTCGACTCCGCTCAGGATGAGGTGGGGGTCCGCTCAGGATAGGGGATGTTCAAATGTTGTAGTACATCTGGAACTCGTACGGGGTGGGACGGATGCGGATTTCGTCGACCTCTTTACGCTTCAAGGCCGACCAGTTTTCCAGCAGGTCTTCGGTGAAAACGCCGCCTTGCAGGAGATACTCGTAGTCGGTCTCGAGCGCGTTGAGGGCTTTGGTCAGCGAGGTCGGTAGCTGGTGTATCTTTGCCAACTCATCGGGCGGTAGCTGATCGAGGTTCTTGTCCATCGGTAGTCCGGGATCGATCTTGTTCCTGATGCCGTCGATGCCGGCCATCAACATGGCAGCAAAGCCCAGGTACGGGTTCATCGTGCCGTCACCGGGGCGGAACTCGAAGCGCATGGTTTTTGGATTGCGTTGGTAGCCGGGGATACGTATGCATGCGGTGCGGTTGCCGACGGAGTACGTCTCCGCCACGGGCGCTTCAAAACCGGGCACTAGCCGTTTGAACGAGTTAGTCGACGGATTGGAAAAGGCCAGAATGGAATCAACATGCTTGAGCATGCCACCAATGTAGTAGAGGCCGATTTTTGAGAATCTTGCCGGTCCCTTCTTGTCAAAGAAGACGGAACCGTTCTTGTTAGCCAGATACTGATGTACGTGCATGCCCGATCCCGGTTCGTTGAACAGCGGTTTGGGCATGAAAGTAGCCGATTTGCCCTCGCGAAAGCATTCGTTTTTGACGAAGTACTTGGTCAACATTGTCTGGTCGGCCATTTTCAACAACGGCGAGAACTTCGTTTCAATCTCGTGCTGGCCACCACCGCCTACCTCGTGGTGATGGTATTTCAGATGAACGCCGACCTCGGCCAGCATAGCGCAAATCTGCGATCTCAGATTGAAGGTGCGATCCATCGGCGGCGCGGCGTGGTAACCTTTCTTGTATGGAATCTTGTAGCCAAGGTTTTCGTCGTCCTGCTCCGCGTTCCATTCAGCCTCGGAAGAGTCCAGGTAATAGAAAGCTCTATCGGGTCCCTGAAAGAAATTGACCTTGTCAAAGACGTAGAACTCGAACTCCGGTCCTATAATCGCCTTCAACCCCGGTTTGATCTTGTTTAGGAATTCCTCGGCATGGTGAGCGACCCGCCGAGGGTTACGTGTGTAAGGCAGAATCTTGTCGTGGACGTCCATTATGTCGCATATAAGGGATAACGTAGGTCGATGATGAAACGGATCGACAAAGGCCGTGTCGGCGTCGGGAATCATGATCATGTCGCCGCGCTCAATGGACGAAAAGCCGGGCAATGATGAACCATCCACACCGACGCCGGTGGTGAAGAGATCCTTGTTCAGGGAAGATACGGGCATGGTAATATGGTGCCACAGACCGGGCAGGTCACTTATTTTCAGATCGATAAACTCGATCTTGCGGTCTTTGGTTAACTTCTTCAGTTCAGTCAGATTCATGATCGGGCCTCACAATTGTATTCGCACAGTTCTATGTTTTCTTTGTCATCAATCGGCTCCAAAGTAATCAAATTCCTGCATTTGGCAAGAAATACCGGACTGGTCTGGGGCAACGCGGGGCCGAACACGCCGGTTCACATATCCCTTGCCGGAACGGCCCACCGTTTGGTATAATGCAACCAAACATCAGGAGGTTTCTATGCCGTTATTGCTTTCCAGAGATGATGTAACACAGGTTCTGCAGATGCCCGACTGTATGGATGTCGTGGAGAAGGCGTTCGCTGAGCTTGCCAATGGTACGGCGGTTCTGCCGCTCAGAATACCGATCACGCCGCCGGAAGGGTTGGCGCTCTACATGCCCGCCTACCTCAAGGAGATGGGCGCGCTGGCCTGCAAAGTGGTCAGCATATACAAGGGTAATCCGACCAAACACAAACTGCCGACCACTATCGGAACGGTACTGCTACAGAACGCAGAAACCGGGCAGGTCATCTGCATAATGGATGGCGGCTACCTTACGGCCGTCAGAACCGGCGCGGTGAGCGGTGTGGCCACGAAATACATGGCGCGCGAAAATGACGATCAGGTAGCTGGTATCTTTGGGGCGGGTGTTCAGGCGAAGATGCAACTGTGGGCGGTGGCGGTGGCGCGCAAGTTGTCCAAAGCGATGGTGTACGATATTTCCAGCGAGGCTGCCGACAGATTCGTGACCGAAATGAGCGCCAAGCTGGAGATGGAGGTTGTCAAGGTGGGAAGTGCCGAGGAACTCCTGGTCGCTGACATCATTTGCACGGCAACATCGTCGCCGACGCCGCTATTCGATGGAGAGAAAGTGCGCGAAGGTACTCACATCAACGGCATCGGCAGTCACACCCCAAACGCACGGGAGTTGGACACGACAATTGTCAAGCGGTCCAGGTTCGTGGCGGACTCGACCGAGGCCTGTCTCAAGGAAGCCGGTGATCTGATGATTCCCATCCAGGAAGGCGCTCTGGACGAGTCACACATCTATGCCGACCTTGGCGAGATCGTGTTAGGCACAAAGCCGGGTCGTGCCAACGATAGCGAAATCACTCTGTTCAAGTCGAACGGGTTGGCGATCCAGGACACTGCGACCGCGAAACTTGTGTATGACCGTGCATGTGAGTCTGGAATAGGCACTGACGTGGACCTCTAACAGTGTGGCAGCGTCTTGTGATGCTGCCGCGCGTCCGGCTATCTGGCTGTTCAGCCCCATTGGACTGTCTTGTAGGTCAGGTTCCTTGGAACCTGACAGGCAAGCCTGCTTTTCGCGCTTCGCGCGTGTCAGGAGCACAGAGCTCCTGACCTACTGGGATTGACCTGTCTACGGACACGGCAAGGGCGCCGGGCCACCGTTGAACATATAATCGACCAGATACACCAGGTCGGCGATGTCCACTTGGCCGCTGGCGTCAACATCGGCCTCTTCCATGGATGGCGGCGGCGGCCCACCGTTGAACATGTAGTCGACCAGGTAGACAAGATCGGCGATATCGATTACGTCACCGATGATGCCGTCGATATTGCCGCGTATGCCCACACACTCCTCAACAGTTTCGCAAACATTGCCGACACCGTCCTCATCATCGTCCTCCTGACCGGGGTTGTAGACAGTGGGGCAGTTGTCGCAGGCATCGGCCACACCGTCACCATCGGTGTCCTCCTGGCCGGGATTGTAGTCATCGGGGCAGTTGTCACAGACATCGCCGATGTCATCACCGTCAACATCCGACTGATCCGGGTTGTAGTCATTCGGGCAGTTGTCGTCAGCTTCGCATATACCGTCGGCATCCGGATCGGGGCAGCAATTCAGCGAGTAGGTGTCGCCATGCACATAGAAGAATGGATAGCCCGGTGGCGTGACCCAATAGGCGTACCAACCATACCAGGCTTCGCAGGTGTAGTAAAAGATATGACAGGTGTCCGGCTCGGAACTGTAGTCGAACATGATCGACGGCCAATACGGTCCGGGTCCGGTATCGGTGTAATCGACGCCGACGAAAACCGGTCCATCGACGCAGCACGGAGTGGGGAAGGTGACAGTGCCGAGACTGGGATAGGCAAAAGCTGCCGAATCACACACCACCTGCACGCGGCAAAGTTCATCGCCAGGTCCATAGCAACTGTCAGGGGGGTATTGCAGATCGTAGACCACAATGTCAAGTGTAACCGGCCACTGGTAAACACGCGGATCGATGTAATTCGGTGGGTCGAGTAGCACCAGGGACACAGCGGTGATTTCAAAGGGATAAGTAGGCGCGCCGCATTCGGACGGATCGAAGTACGTTACCGTCTGATGATCCGGCTCATAGCCGTGGCTGTAGCCCAGGATGGTGTCGTTCTCCCAGTGTTTCCAGAGTGTGCAGGTGTCATCAGCGCCTTTTAGCGTCGCCCAATCGAAGGGTTGGTCGGCGGGTATAAAAGTAGGTTTGTTGACAACGCCGGTTGGGCCGGTGTCGGCGAACACACATGACGCTGCTGCCAGCAGCACTGCCGTGAGAATCAGTTGTTTCATGGTCTATCCCTGCCTTGTTCAGGTTTGAACTCGCAACCTTCGATCGTTCCCGGCACGCTCGCTGTTGGCCTTCGGCAGCCGGAGGACATTTTCCATATGATACGATTACAAGTTAACCGGTAGCCTGAAGAACGTCAAGGCAAATTACGCTTGCACTTACCCCAAAACATCCAAGGGTTGAACGGTGATATTCGGTATGGTGGTCAGCGTACGTCCCCGTGCGCCGACTACGTACTGGGGTAAACGCGGTAGACGAGGACGTCCACCGCGCACAGACCACCAACTAACTCCGAGCGCACGGCTACGGACAGTCCACCGGCGGCGGGCCTTGGTTGAACATGTAGTCCACCAAGTATACCAAATCGGCGATAGTCAAGGCCTCATCGCCGAACGGTGGGTCCAACTCCGCCTCCTCCCAGCACTCCGGAGGCGGACCGGCGTTGAACATGAAGTCAACCATGTAGACAAGATCAGCAATGGTGATCTGATCGTCAATATCGAAGTCGATATTTCCGGCGATGTCAACACAGCATCCGGCATCATACAGCGAGCTATAGGCGTACACCACGCCTGAGGACCCAAACGTGACACAGGCGAGATTCCCCGCGCCGTCGCCGTTGATGTCGCCGACGCCGAGATGCATAACATCACCCGCACAACTCTGCTCGAAGTATGCCTCGCCGGTCGCGCCGTCGAGAGCACGCACGAGTCCGTCGTCGGAACCGACCAGAGCGTCATCCTGGCCGTCGCCATTGAGGTCGTAACCGAGTACGCAGTTTATTTCGTCACCGGCCTCGAAGCTCCACAGTTCCGCACCGTTAGTGCCGTCGAAAGCGTACACGATGCGCTCATTGTAGTTGGTCCCTACGATAAGATCAGCCGCCTTGTCCCAGTTCAGTAAGGCATGACTGAATCCGTAGTCGGAGCAGGGTTCCATAGGACCGGAACTCCACATCTCATCGTGGGGGGCATTGCCGTCGACCATGAGTACCTTGCCGGGCGTGGCGCCCATCTTCTTGATGCCAATAGCAACATCCAGCACACCATCGTCATTGGCATCCATCACTTCACAGTGTGCGGCGTATTGTGTGCCGACAGCGTACTCCCAAAGCGTACTGCCGTCAGCGCCGTCCATCACGACCATTTTTCCGCCCACGATCGCAACCACGTCGATCGGCGGAACACCGTTCATCTCGGCCAACTCGATCTCCTCCGGATCGCCGCCGGTAAAAGCGCGCGACCAGACCAGGTCGAGTCGGGTAGTGCCGCTGATAACATAGATTGTGCCGTCGTCACTTCCCGCGATGACATCACAATCGCCGTCGCTGTTGAGATCGGCAGCCTGCAGGTTCTTGCGATAAATTTGGTCGCCCGGATCGGTGAACTGCCACATGACTGTTCCGTCGTTACCGTAAAGGGCGGTCACCATGTCGTCATTCCCGGCTACTGCTACATCTATTTGTCCGTCATTGTCAAAATCGCCGGTGGTGACGGCGTACAGATTCTCGGTCCCGGTCCAGTGCCACAGAGTGTCACCGGTGCAGCCGTCGATCGCCCACACCCAGTCGTCCAACGAGGCTACCGTTAGCACGTCCATGCAATCATCGCCGTTGAGGTCGGCGATGGCCAGGGCGTTGCCATACTCACCAAATGCGTACTCCCACAAAAGCGGTGACTGGGTTGATCTGAGCGCCCAGATCGATTTGCCGGGATTCGGGGGGCTTCCGATGAATTCAGCTCCGCCACCCGCCGCGACATCGACAATCGCGTCACCATCGAACTCGGCCACACCGACGGCGTACATCGTTCCCGATACACCATAATACCACACCAGAGAACCGTCGACCGCCGAGACGACCGAGACCCGGTCGTAGGTGGCGGCCACGATATTCAGATTCCCGTCGCCGGTCACGTCGGCAAATGCCAGGTCGCGGGGGTAGCTCCCCAGGCTGTCGGATTCGAACATCAACGATGGTTCCGTTCCGTCAAAAGCGATCACTTTTCGCCAGCCGAGAAAGTTTCCGATGACCAAATCAAGATCGGTGTCGTTATCAATGTCGTAAGTGTACAAGCCAATCTGACCATTGGTGTGGTTAATGGCCCCTAAATCGTAGCTCCACTCAAGGGTGCCATCGGAGGCATTACGAACGTACAGATGGCCCTGATCGCCGGCGTCGATGCCGGCGAAGATCGCTTCCGGCTGGCCGTCGTTGTCGATGTCCTCAATCATAGCATCCAGGACAACATAAGCCACCACGGAATCCCAGATGAACTGTCCGGTAGCTCCGTCGATTACGCCGCAGTGGTTGTCCCAGCCGGCCAGGTACTCGTGCGCGAAAGCGACGTCGTCGATGTTGTCACCGTTGACGTCACCGGTGGCGACCGCGTTGACCCACATGGCGTCTATCTCCTTGCGCCAGAGTTGCACGCCGGTCTCGCCGTTAATAGCGTAAACGTAGTCGTCAAAACAGGCCACGACGACATCGATATACTCGTCCCCGTTGAAATCGCCGACCGCGACGTCCTGATTGGTGGCGCCGACATAGAATGTCCAGAGGGCAATACCAGTGACGCCGTTGATGGCGTGGACATAGCCGTCCGGGGTGATGCTGGAATGGTAAGAGGCCGCGGCGATGACATCCATCACGCCATCGTTGTTCACATCACCGATGGTCATCGACCGGACAGCGTCTTGCAGCGTGTATATCCAGATGGTGTCGCCGGTCTTGCCGTCCACGGCTACCACCTGGTGGGGGTATCCGTAGTAATCACTATTGTGCTCTCCGGCAATCACGTCGAAGGTACCATCCCCATTGAGGTCGGCCGTCTCGATATGCCTGGTGGGCCACTCGCCGTCAAAAGTCCAAATCGATTCCCCCGCCAGCCCCTGGGCCGACACGCTGGAGACCATGCACACGACCGGCATGATAACCAACAGAATAACCCCGATGTTCAAACGGTTGCGATGGTTCATGATATACACTCCTGTGGTTTTCGTCTGCAGTAACCTGAATCTCTGTAAGATAGGGCTTATTCTCCATTTGACCAAGGGATTTCCGGCTCGCCAATCGCCATCTCCCATGAAGCAGTTCTACAGAGACTGTCTCATAAGTTTGCTTTGCATGTTCCTGATCCTACGTGGGCGGATTGAGACCCTGCGCCCTCCCGTAGCCGATAGAGGATTCTACGCGTAGGAAATATGCCGACTGTCTACTGCGGCAGAGACAACTCGATAAGGTTCCATCCCTGCCGGACAACATCGAATTCGCCGTGATGGACTCGTTCAATCTCGTGGCCATCGGCAGAAAAATAGCGCAGGACCACGTTGTGTTGACCCGGTGCAACTTCAAAGTCGCCCACCAGCACACGACCCGGCAGGAACTGGGTTGATCGCAGATCGGCGTTCTCGATGAGATCGGCGCCGATATCGATGGCCGCTTTCTTAAGCCAGCCCTCGAGACCTCCGGTGTCCGCCTTTTTCTTCAGCTTGTGCGCGGCCAGACCCTTGGCAATCGCTCGCGCAACCGAACGAATGTAAATCAGAGTTTTTCGAGCCTCGAACGTTTCACGAGCTACCGCGCCGACGTCTTCAATTAACTGTAATCGCCCCACCGGTTGACCGTCCACCAGCACTTCCACACCTGCAACCTGCGAAGGGCGCGGCACTATCGTGGGCAGGGCAAATTTGAAATAGTAGTCCGCTTTGACGTTGACCGGGAGATGTCCGTATTCTGCGCCGGCCATCGACGGGTCATCGTAAAGCACTTGCACCAGACCAAGGTCCTTGTCGGTGCGAATACGAAGGCTGATTGCCTTCTTGACCGGCGCCAGGCCCACCAATGCAACAACGCTGAGGATGGCGGCCGTATCGGAGTAGTAGGCCACATCCGGCATGGCGAAATCGTAGATATGAGACTGGAGGCGGAAAGCCTCGCCGAGATAGTCGAAATCTATTCGAGCGTCATCATACTTGCCGACCGCTGCGTACATGTGCATACTCAGGTAGCGAGCCAGGGCGTCGTTGTGAAATCGCAACTTCGGCAGGTCGTACTCAATCTCGACATTGTTGGTATCTTCAGCCAGGCCGCGCTGGTAGGTTGCAGCGGCGTCGGCGTACTTTTGCTCGAGAAGTTCCAGTTTCAGGTTGGCGCGTTTGATCTCAACGAAAGCATCCTCGAACTTCCCCAGCGCAGCGTAGTTGAGGGCCATGATCAGATTGGTATAGAGAACCTCATAGTCCTCACCGGCGTACTCGAGGATATTGTCATTCAGAAGCAGCGAGGCGGCTGCTCGCGATACCGACTTGGTGAACAGTTCCTCGGCCGCTTCTTCGGCGACGCTCAGTTTTTCATTACTGAGTTGGTAATCGCCGGCGTAGTGAGCCAGCATGCCGGCATCGATGAAGTACAGCAGGCGGTCCTTCTCGGCATACTTGCCCTTATCACGCGCTGCCTCGAGCATCTGCTGAGCCGTCGCAGCGTTTCCGGCGCGCAGTTCAGCCGTGATCGGTTGGTAGAACCCTTGCTTGGTGGCCAGACTGGAGCACCCCAGTCCGACCAGCACGGTCGAGAGAAGGAGCGCGATGAATCGTGCCGCGGTGACGCTGTGCGCCATCGTTGCCTACCGCTTCCAGTCGCCCTGAGTGATGCCTTTCTTGATCTTCCTGGTCCCGATCCAGACTTTCTCCATGGACTCAATGTTTATCATCTCAAGGTCGGTTTGGTAGAACACTACGCGGTCCTTGCCCTCCTGATCGGTGATAGTCTTGATCGCGCCCTGCAGGATAAAGTCCGCCCCGAGTTCTTCCCGCAGCCGCTTGGCTGTTTCTTTTGAGGCGAACTCCTGCTGTTCCCATCGTTCCTCGCGCACTTCGGATCGCTGTTCCTTGGCGGCAACGAACCGTATCTGGGCGGAGTTGATAAGTTTGCGCTCGAAATCGGCGATGAACGTCCCCATAGCGATATGCTCGCTGGTTTCGTTACGGATGGCGCCCACCGTCACGACCGGTTTCGTGCTCTTGGCCACTGCGAAATTCTGCAGCCAGGCCCGGCTGAGACAGTCGGCGATCATCTCTTCGGCCACCAGGCGCGAGTCGGTGTCATTCCACTTGCCGCTTAGATCGGTGACACTTGCGGTGTCCAACCGAGTTACGGTCTTGCCGCCGCCGCAGCCTAAGGTCAGGCCCAAAATCAAAAGGGCAATTGCCATCGTCTTCATTACTGGTTCCTTTCTCTTGGTAAAAACATTCTCTCTGATCCAATAGTAAGATCATCGGCCAATTGTTGTCAAGTTTAGGTTTGCGCTCTGTTAATCTCCGTAGGCGGCCGACACCCTGAGGCTGTCCCACAGGATCGTTCCGTCGGGTCTTGGCGTCGATGCAATCGACGGTGTGACCCGACGATCTGCTATAACCGGTTGCTGTAATCAGACTCTCAGCTTCGTAGCTTCGTAGGTTGGAACCCCTGCCCCGAAGGGGTCGTCCGGAGCGGAGTCGACGGACGAGGTTCCGACAACATGTCGAGAGCTCAGGTTTCCCGACACGGGACTTTGGTGAGTGATTTGAGAGTCGGAACCCGCAAGGGGGTTCCGACCTACGGGACCAAGCTTCTGTGGGCGGCAGACGCCCTCGTCTGCCCCAAATAGCGTGTTCTCCAAACTAACCTGGTTGCCTTTTGCTCCTTCTCGCGCTTTATTACCCGGTAAATGGAAGCATCAACATCGAGGATTTTGTGAACCGGATTCCCTACGGCTATCGTCTGACATCCGTCGTTCTCTTCGGTCTCTGCATGGCCTATTTCGAAGCGGCGGTGGTGGTGTACCTGCGCGAGTTGATCTATCCGGAAGGCTTCTCGCTGCCGCTGAGAATCATTCCCGGCGA
Organism: bacterium; assembly: GCA_030605565.1. Lineage (GTDB taxonomy): Bacteria > Zixibacteria > MSB-5A5 > GN15 > FEB-12 > JAJRTA01. The sequence continues at coordinate 14,334 of JAUWIB010000013.1, read as the reverse complement.
TATCCTGTGCGTCGAGATCGCTCGCGAGGCAGCTTCACTGCTCATGATAATGTCGGTAGCCGCGCTGGCCGGACGGCGCTTCTGGGAGCGGTTCGGGTATTTCCTGATCATCTTCGGTGTCTGGGACATCTTCTATTATGTCTGGTTGTGGGTGACGATCGACTGGCCGTCGTCGCTGGTCGAGTGGGATGTACTCTTCTTGATCCCACGTCCCTGGCTGGCGCCGGTGATCGCGCCGATATTGATCGCGCTGTTGATGGTCCTGTTCGGCCTGGCCATCACGAGACTGTATGCACGCGGCAAGACGTTCCGACCGACGGTGGTTTTGGTGACGTTATCGCTTCTCGGTACGGGCGACATCCTGTATTCATTTATGCACGACACCAACGCCGTCTGCAATTTCCAGATGCCCCAACCGTACATGTACTGGCTGCTGATTGTCGGGTTGGTATGCTACGTCCTCGGCTTCCTGCACGCCTGGCTCCGGTCGAGGCTCCTCAACGCGTAGGGGGCGGCCTTGTGTCGCCCCGTGCGAATGGTCGGAGACAAGCCCCGACCCTACGCGGGGAACAGAGTCGCTGGGTGGCCCGTGGGCTTGCCCCGGGTTTCTGATCCCGTAGCCCGCCGAAAGGGTGAGCCCTGAATAGTATGCTTACACAAGATCCCACCCGTCGCTTCGCTTTAGACGGGGTACCAAAGAACCGGCTACGCCGGTGTCGAAACCGCAGGGGTTTCGACCTACGGTTGAAGACTTGAAACCAGGACGAGCATCTGGGCCACCCGATCACGTGGACAATGAGATTGCCGCAGCATCCGCCGATGGCGGACGCCTCGCAATGACGGTCACGCGGACTTTTTGGTGCACGAAGACGTACACTATGCACGGAGTTCTTTTTCAAAGTTCCCAATAGAGAGCGGATTCACGGGTGTGTTATCTCCGCTACCGACCAGGATCCCCACGCCACGCACAAGAACAGTATCAATAACCCCCAAAAAGCGATGGCACAGTCATCAGTAAAGGAGCAACCAATGGCTAACAGAAAAGTAGATGCCGTCCTCGAACCCGCCATTATCGACTAAAGGACTTACTCATGCCGGCTTCGGAATCACCAACGATCCTATTATCCGAATACAAAAATGCACGAAACGAACCCATTTATGCTGTGTGATCGCCTGCAAGAGAAGACAGACCCTTCGACTCCGCTCAGGGTGACAAGAGACGGTGACAGGCAAACAAGGTTGGTCAGCTTCGTAGCTTCGTAGGTTGGAACCCCTGCCCCGAAGGACGAGAAACACGGCTTGACCGTGTCGTCCGGAGCGGAGTCGACGGACGAGGTTCCGACAACATGTCGAGAGCTCAGGTATCCCGACACGGGACTCTGGTGAGTGATTAGAGAGTCGGAACCCACAAGGGGGTTCCGACCTACGGGTCTACTGGCAAACAAGGTAGTCGGTAATTCGCGCTCACTGCGCCCGCATACTTAGCCCGATGCGTTTGCGCTCAAGGTCGATGGAGAGCACAGTGACGCGCACCTTCTGGTGCACCTTGACAATCTCAGCAGGGTCCTTCACGAAGCGGTCGGCCAGTTCGCTTATATGCACTAGGCCGTCCTGATGCACCCCGATGTCAACAAAGGCGCCGAAATTCGTGACGTTCGTGACAATGCCCGGTAGCTCCATCCCGGCTTTGAGGTCTTCTATCTTCGTGACCGATTCGTCGAAGGAGAACGACTCGAACTCCTTGCGAGGATCGCGCCCCGGTTTGGCCAGTTCTTCCATGATGTCGGTCAATGTCGGCAGGCCGACCTTACCGGAGACATAGTCGTGTAGTTTGATCTTCTTGCGCAGCGTTTCATCCTGCATCAGTTGCGACACGGTGCAGCCGAGATCACGAGCCATCTTCTCGACCACGGGATAACTCTCCGGATGCACCGCGCTTGAGTCAAGCGGATTCTTGGTGTCGGCGATGCGCAGAAACCCGGCCGCTTGCTCGAAAGCCTTGGGACCTAATCGCGAAACCTTCTTGAAAGCCGCTCGCGATTTGAACGGCCCGTTTTCGTTGCGGTACGCCACCATATTTTGCGCCAGTGCGGGGCCGAGCCCCGATACATAAGTAAGAATCTGCTTACTGGCCGTGTTGACCTCGACGCCGACCGTATTGACACAACTCATCACCGTGTCATCCAGTGATTGCTTTAGGGCGGTCTGGTCGACATCGTGCTGATACTGACCGACGCCGATCGACTTGGGATCGATCTTGACCAGTTCCGCCATTGGGTCCATCAGACGACGGCCGATCGACACCGCGCCACGCACGGTGATATCGTGCTCCGGAAACTCCTCTCGGGCAACTTCGGACGCCGAATAAATCGAGGCGCCGGATTCGTTGACCATTTCAACCACGATGTGTTCGGGCAGACCGACCTCGCGCACGAAAGCATCGCTCTCCCGTCCGGCGGTACCGTTACCGATAGCGATAACGTTGATCTTGAACCGGGCACACATGGCCTTGATATCCCCGGCTGCCTCGTTGCGTTGTTTCTCCGAGCCGTGCGGGAAAACCGTGGTGTGATGCTGCAATGATCCCTGACGATCGAGGCACACGACCTTGCATCCGGTGCGAAAACCGGGATCGATAGCCAGGACGTTCTTGCGCGGCAGGGGAGAGGTCATCAATAGTTCGCGCACGTTGTCGGCGAAGACGCGGATAGCCTCGCGGTCGGCCGCTTCCTTGGAGAGATTGCGCAACTCGGTTTCCATGGCCGGCGCCAGCAAGCGTTTGTAACAATCCTGCGCCGCCAACGCCACCTGTTGCGAGGCAGCGTTGTTGCCAATGACAAATATGTCCTCCAGGATGGCCAGAGCTTCATCTTCAGGAGGTGCGATCTTGAGCCGAAGAACGGATTCATCCTCACCGCGACGCATAGCCAACAAACGATGCGAAGGGATCTCCCTGATCGGTTCCTCCCAGTCGAAATAGTCTGAGAACTTGGCGCCTTCTTCTTCTTTGCCGGGAATCATGGTGGAACTGATGACGCCACGTTGGGCGAACAGTTGCCTCATGCAGGCGCGGGCGTCGGCCGCTTCGTTGATCCACTCGGCGACAATATCTCGCGCCCCGGCTAGAGCATCCTCAACCGAGGCGACTTCCTTTTCCTCGTCAACGAACGCTGACGCCTCGTGGTACGGATCGATGTTGTCCTGCGCGAACAGCAATTCGGCCAGCGGTTCCAGGCCCCGCTCGCGAGCGATAGTGGCCCGCGTGCGACGCTTGGGTTTGAAGGGCAGGTAGATGTCCTCCAGAACGCTCATGGTCTCGGCTGCGTCCAGCTTCGCTTGCAGTTCATCGGTCAGGAGGTCGCGTTCTGTCAGCGATTTGACGATTGCCTCACGTCGTTTATCCAGATCGCGCAGTTGCGCCATGCGGTCACGGATGGCGGTGATTTGCACTTCATCGAGGTTGCCGGTTATTTCTTTGCGATAACGGGCGATGAACGGCACGGTGGCGTCATCATCAAGCAACGTCACAGTCGATTCAACCTGCTTTGCAGACAGGCTGAGTTCTCGGGCGATTTTGGCGGTATGTATGCTACTCATGGTTCCTTCGGCGATTTGTTAAACTATCATGGCTAAGATACACAGTGCAGCAGGAAAAAGGAACAGAAAAGCCGGCCACGAGTGCGACCGGCCACAAGCAGATTCTGAGAAACGCCTATGGCCCGACTTGGGGATTCGATGGCGGTCTCGATAAGACGGTTCCGTGCTCAGGCTTGCGATAGCAACCAGACGACTCCGGACACAATCATGAGTACGGCCAGAACCGGCATAAAGACACCCAGCAAACCTCCCATGATCCCAAACATGGTCCCGACCAGCTTCGTAGGTTGGAACCCCTGCCCCGAAGGGGTCGTCCGGAGCGGAGTCGACGGACGAGGTTCCGACAACATGTCGAGAGTTCAGGTTTCCCGACACGGGACTCTGGTGAGTGATTTGAGAGTCGGAACCCGCAAGGGGGTTCCGACCTACGGGACTCATTTTTCGAGGACATGGGATATACGCAGACTTGCGATTGTTATTCGATCTGAAATCACCGGGTGATGCCCAACTCTATTGGCCGGGTGGCAGCGAATCGATCTTCTGTCTAATGCGCTCCAGATATAGGTTGTAGCGATCATCGTCGAGCGGCGCGTATATCGATTCCAAAGTCGATAGCGCCTCTTGATATCGCTCCGCGTTGTACAGCACGGCGGCCAGATTGATAATTGTCTCCTCGAAACCCGGTACGATCTGAAGCGCACGTCGATAGTAGTACTCAGCCGAATCATGTATCCCTTTCTGTTCGTAGCAGGTCGCCAGGTTGTTTAGCACGTGAAGATGATTCGGATGGACCTTCAAGGCACTGTTGAAATCGTCAAAGGCAGTGTCGTGGTTTCCCAGAGTGTAGTTGGCTATGCCTCGGTGCCAGGCCAGTGGTGTGGCGGTGTGATCGATCTGAATCCACCGCGATGAAACCAGATCAATCTCGCGTACGACGGAGGTCCAATCCCCCTGGGCGCGAGCGGTCAGCATTCTCTTGGTGTGGAACTCCGCCTCTAATCGAACCAGCCCGATCAAGAACGCCGGCGCCGCCAACAGAATCGCCACGACAGTCAGGACAGCCTGCCCTCTAATGCGGGATGGCACACGGGCCGTGACAGTTCTGCCATAGAGGGAGAGTGACGCGGCTAACATCAACGAGACCAGCATAGTGTGCACCATGCGCTCTTTGGGATAGCTGAAGAAGGCAATAACCATGTAAAGGATAAGCCCAAACAGCAGCGCCGTAGCCGCGGTGACATCGTCCCGGCTCCTGCTTCGCCTGAGGACTCGCACGCAGAACACCAGGGCAGAGACGAAAAGGGTCAGGTAACACAGGAGAGCCAGGGGGCCTGATTCGGCCAGTATCCAGAGGTAGTCGTTGTGCGGTCTTTGAAAGAACAAGTCACCTCTCAGCAACCGTTTACTCATTGGTCCGTGGGCCGGACTGACCAGCTTCCAGTTGCCGGCCCCGATGCCGAGCCAGGGGTCATCGGCAAACATGGCCAGACTGTTCTGCCACATCGCCAGTCGCTCGCCGACTGAACCCGCACTGAAGGATGTTGTCGACGCCACTCGCGTCAGTACCGATTTTTGATCAGCTTTACGAACAAAGGGAGTCGCAAACAGCGTGGCCGTTGCTACCGCCACAAAGATAGCTGCGACACCAAACCTTCGCCGGATTGACCGAGACCTCGCTGCCGGTTGCTTTTTCCGAACGTTAATCCACCAAACAACCAGAGTGGCGACACCGGCAACCACCAGAGCGAACCACGTAGCGCGACTGTTGCTGAGCACCACCACCGCTACCGACAGAGCCCCGGCGACGGTGGCTATCCAACGCCAGGCGGCGCCGCCTTGTAGGTTCACAAAAACCATAAACGGTAACATCAGACACAGGGCGGAGGCCAGCAGATTGCGATTGGCCAAACCGCCATCCCGCACGTATCCCTCAAAGGCAACCTCATAATACTGACAGAGTCCAATAACCGCAATGGCGGCGGCGACAACTGTCACGCTTCGCGCCAACAGGCCGAACGCGCGCGGTTCACGGCTGAGCACGATTGCGAACAGAACAACGAGGGCGGCCATGAGCGCCACCCTGGTAGTTTCCAGAACACCTTCCGCCACGTTGCCGGCCTGGGTGAGTGACAGTGCAACTGTCAGGACATATCCGGCGAGAACGATAAGCATGACGTGACCCTCAAGAGGCGGTGCGCCGCGACGAGAGCATCGGATGGCCAGAAGCTGTGTGATACCGATTATCAGAACCGCCACCGACAATGCCACCAAGCGGGGCATCAACACCGGATCTACAGAACGTTCCGTGTAGACGAATGGAATTGCGATAAGAGTCGCAACGGTCACGACCGCTGGTAGTTGATTCAGCCAGGGTGGTGATCGGTGTGTCAACCGAGTATCCTCTCCGTGGTTCTCAGGTGAATATCGCCGCCACATAGCGTAACGCTACGAACAACACCATTACCGCCAGAACAGACTTGATCAGGCGGGCTGGAACGATACGCTGCAATCGGGCGCCTACGTACATGCCGACCATCCCGCCCACGCCGAACAGACCACCTAACATCCAATCAGGCGAGACCGACATCGAACTGTTACCTGAGAGCGCGCCAAGAGTGGTGTAAGCGGCGATGCCGACTAAGGAGGCTATGAATGTGGTCAGCAAGGTGGTGCCTGCGACAGAGTGAATCGGGAAGCGAAAGACCGTCACCAGCACCGGCGCCATCAAAGCGCCGCCTCCGATGCCGTAGGCGCCGCCCACAATTCCGACAACAAAACTGACGGCCAGAATCTTGACCGTAGATTGTTGGTAGGTGCGTCCGTTGAACTCAAAGGCGAATTGCCGCCGATTGAGTCCCAGCGACCGCACACCCGCAGTCTGAGATCCCGATGTGGTGTCCTCGTCGGCTCGTTTATTCCTCAGGATATTTGCTGCCAGTCGGCCTGCTATGTAGAGCAGTACCAGCCCGGCAAAGGGCTTGAAGGTGGCCGGGTCGGGCATCAGTTTGATGCGAATGATAACTCCCAGAACAATCCCCGGTAATATGCCGAGGATAATCGCCCACACCAGCGACCAGATCACGCGCTGTTCGCGCACGTAACGATACACGCCGCCGGGGATAGCCACGATGTTGTACAGCATATTGGTCGAACTGACCACAGGGCCGGTAATTCCCAACAGACTGACCTGTATCGGTAACAACAGGAAGGCGCCGCTCACGCCGGCCATCGACGACAGCCCGGCTACGACAAACGCGATCAGCGGTGGCAGCCACCATTGAATCTCAATGCCGCTGATGGGAAAGGGTATCATACTGCGTTTGTTCCAGTATCGAATCTTTGCTTCAGTTTGGGATCATTTTACTGTATTTTCAGTTCCGAGAGAAACGTTTTTTGTTCAGGAGAACAACCCTATGGCTGTCAAACGACAACTATCTGCATTTGAGAAGTATGCTCACGAATACGATCTTATTACCAACGCGGTCCAGCGTGAAAAGTATCACCAGAAAGAAGTCGACGCTCTGATTGCTCGGTTTCATCCGAGGTCAGTCCTCGATGCCGGTTGCGCCTCGGGATTGACAGCGATGCTCTTCGCCCGTCGCGGCGTCGCGGCCGTTGGTCTGGACCACTCACGTCGGATGATCGAAGTGGCACAGAAGAAATTCAAGAACGTCGATCTGCCGCTTGAGTTTCGTTGGGGCGACTTTGAGCGGCTTCCGAAAAAGCTTCATGAGAAATTCGACCTGGTGGTTTGTCTGGCCAACAGCATTTCCGGGGTGAACACACTCGCCGGACTCAAGCGAAGCCTCAAGAATTTTCGAGCCGTCCTGAAACCGGGAGGACACCTGGTGCTGCAGATGTTGAACTACGCCGCCGTCAAAGAGGATACTCTTTTCCCGATCAAGGTGACTGAGAATAACGGGATTGTCTACGAACGTTTCTCAGAGCGTCGGGGCAGCCGGATTTATGTATATGTAATCCGCCTCGATCTCAACCAGAAACCGCCGGGCTACGAGATATTCCGGCATGAATCTGACAACTATAACGTGGACATCATGAGCCGGGGAGTGGCTCAAGCCGGCTTCACCGGGATTCGCAAGTTCGGCGACCTTTATCTGAAGAAGCGGCTTGGGCGGTCGTCGCGCGACCTGGTGATCGTCGGTCGACGGCCGAGTCGTTGAGTTATGACCAAAGTTACCGATAATTGATAGAATAAACACCGTTAGTCGTGGGGTAACATGTTCGGTCTCATAAGTGCGCTGGAAGAGGAACTACTGCTATTCAAAGAAAACCACCGCGTGGATCAGGTTGTCAGACATGCCGGCCTTGATTTTCACCTGGGCGAGTTAGGGGGTCAGAAGGTGATCCTGCTTCGCTGCGGTGTGGGGAAAGTCAACGCCGCCATGGCTACGCAATTGATGATTGACCGCTTCGGGGTGGAAGCTGTGGTTTTCACCGGTCTGGCCGGCAGTCTGGTGCCGCATCTCAAACGCGGCGACCTGGTGGTCTCGAATTTTGTGGTGCAGCACGACATTGACCTGACCGCCTTCGGACGTCGCCACGGCGAGATACCCGATGTCACCCGACTGATTGAGGCTGCCCCCAAATTGGTAAAGGCTGTCACCGATGCCTATGATCGTATCTGCGAAGTCGATACAGCGGCCGGACAGATGTTGGTTGGCACCATAGCCACTGGTGATTCGTTCATCTCGGATCCGCAAAGGATACGCTGGCTGCAGCGAGAGTTCGGTGCTGTTGCCGCAGAAATGGAAGGTGGCGCGGTCGGTCAGGTGTGTCAGATGAACCGAGTGCCCTTTGTGATTATCCGCGTGATCTCAGATGGAGCCGGAGATGGCGCCGCCGCCGAATTCATATGCTTTCTCGAGGAAGCATCAAAGATAACGTTCAGATTAACCAGCGAACTATTAACCGAGATGAGTCCATCCGCTGCAACCGACGGATGATTCCAGGACTTGTCCCCGTTTTTTGGGTTGACACGGTGGGACCGATCAGTAATTTCACCGCTACCATGAGAGTAACTCTGTTCCTAATCGCTATCCTTGTCTGTCTCGGCGGGCCACTCCAGGCGCAGCGGTCAGTTTCCGGTGCGGCATCGTTGGGAGATTTCCGTCCCGACGGCGAGTTACGAATGTGGACATTCGTGGCCAAGGATTCCACAATCGGTCGGCTGTTCTCAACAGTGAAGGGGCGGACCAGTATCAACGGCGTCGAGGCGCACGTAATCGAACAGCGCCTGGGATTGGACTACACGAGATCTGGCTCCGACGCCATAATCGATGTCGAGGGCAGGCAGTTCGTGGCCGCCGACGGTACCTATCTCGGCTGCGACCTGCGAATTAAAACCGGAGATCAGACGTCGCGTCTGGAACTGAAACGCGATGGTGACACCCTGCGCGGTTACGTAGAGCAGGGAGGACAGGAGACAGACCGGCAATACCATTTCAGCACCGACGGTTTCGCTGCCGATATCCACCTTCTGGACATGCACGAACTGTTTCTGGCCATGCATGATTTCAAAGTAGGGGATACCATCCGCGATACGATGTTTGTGCCGCAGATCATGCAAAAGCAGTATGTCGAAGCGACCGTCAATATGTTCGTCAACAAGCAGGTGTATAAGGGTACGTTCGACTCCACTTTCGTGATAGTCTATTCGCAGCCGCAACACCAGGCCTTTTATTTCACACCGGACAAACGTCTGGTTAAGGTGGAGATTCCCGGTCAGCAGTTGAAGGCTTACCTCGATATCGTGCGTGTGTTCGATGTCGGCGCCTCTGAAGAAACCGATCATGCCCTTGGGGGTTTCGTCGCACGCTTGCCCGTGTTCACGGCCTACCTGATCCTGGGACTATTCTCGCTTGTGTTCTTCGCAGGCCGCGCCTACCGTCGACCGGTCACCTGGTTGGCCTTTCTCGCCGGTGGGGTTGTATACTTGCCGGTCATCGTGACTCAGATGCCACTGCAGATGTACCTCGTCGAACATCTGCTCATTCCCGGCATTGCCGCAGGAGGTTCGCCCTATTTCTGGGGTATCTTCCCGGCTCTGACCGCCGGAGTCATCCATCAGATTCTCAAAGTTGCTGTGATACTGCTGTTTGGAATTATGGCAAAACTACGCACTGATCGCCTGGTGATCATCGGCGCGGTCTGTGGCGCCGGATTCGGCATAGTCGAAGGCTGCCATCTCGCCATGCTGGCCATGAACGTCGAGCTGTTTTCATGGCATCTTCTGGAGCGCGGTTTCATGATTCTGTTCCACACTACTTCCGGCGCCCTTCTCGGCTATGGTCTGGCAGCAGGGTTCACCTCCCGCCGACTCATGTTAATTTTGTCCGCCATGATTCTGTTCGACGCCTTTCTGCGCTACCTGCCGGTCTTCGTGTATCAAAACGTGATCAATGTCCAGATGATGTACTTCGTGATTCCGATCGTGGTTGTGGCGCTGACGTTCTTCGCGCTGTGGCGATTCAGGTCGACATCATGAACATCGCAGCATGATTACCCCAAGTCCAGGGCCATTTGACATCCGAGTATCTTGCAGACGGCCAACTCCTCAACACGGAATTTCGCTAGGTCCTGACGCGTCCATGTGTCTTCAATACCTCTGTCGAGTTTGTCCTTGAGATCGTCTTTGGCATCACGATACTCTCTTATGGTGCTGAGCGGATTTTCGACCAGTCGCGTGCGAAGCTCATCCGGTATAGCAGATGTTGTTAGAGGGTCCTCAAACGTATTCTTGAAGTGGTTCGCGTAGTCTTGAAAGAGCGGTGTGTCTTCACCCTGAATAGCATAAGTTGGGACGTTTCGGCAGTGACGCTTGAAGAGATAAGGTGTGAAGTACAGCAGGTCATCAACCCGATATACGGATATGGAAGGCAAAGCCAAGTACTCCATTACCTGCAGATTCCCTAGCAGGCGCGTTCTCTCTTGAGCAGATTGTACTCGCTCTGCAACACTGACTAGAACTTCGATCCACCGTCCCAAGGTCTTATTAGCTATGCCCTTGAGACGCCGACCCTCTTGAAAATTCGGGTCGTTGGTGCGTTCCTCGTCATGTTCACGCCAGTAGTAGATGTCCCGATCTCCGATCCCGTATTCTGCTCTTTGCTGATCAGTGGGATACCTGCAGAGACTGAGGACTGTTACGTTACATCCCTTCTCCAGTCTCCCTACTATTTGCTCCTTGAACGTTGCCACCAGGTTCCTGTCCCGTGTATTTTCCGCCTCTTTACGGACTTCTCTAAAAAGCGATACACAAATACCCATAATCTCTATAGTGTGCTGTGCCTCAGGGATCCTGCTGTGTATTAGGTCTTCAAATGCATCCTGACGGCTTGCCAGTAGACGTCGAAACCCAACGTCCTCAGCTTCTTTCCAGGGACCGAGTATACCGAGGATTTTTATGATGCGCTCGACCGTTACGAATCTCTCAACTCCGACTGCCACGACGGCCGCTATTATTAGTGCGACGCCAAGTTCTTGAACAAAGTTAAATACGATATTTGACCATAACCACCCTTCGCCTCTCTCGCCGGCTGACCAGAGTCCTCCCGCCAGAATTAGGCAACCCCCCAAAATCGCTATATTCCGAACAAATCTGATGCGAAGAACTTTCATGGCTACCTCCTTTAAGTACTCTTCCAGCCTAAGCCTAATGGGAAGGCTCGCATCCCGCATTAATCACGCATGACTGAATATACTTGGGCGTTTTAGCCCTGTCAACAGTCTGCGCCGTTTTGTGCGTTGTCCTTACCGGCGCTTTGCCCCGAATGAGCCCAACTCCCCCCCCTACGGTTTCAAAATCAACCCCGCGCCGGAGTGGCCGTCGATACGAACCTCAAGAGGCTCCGACAGCACAACGTGTCGCACGAATTCCGTTTCATCGGAAGTCGGCTGTGAAGAGAACCAGTCCCACTCGATAAAGCCGTTACCGATGGCGGCGTTGATGGTCATGTAGCCGATCCGAAACGAGGTCAGGTTGTGAAAGAAATGCGTACCGAACGACGGGTCCGGCGCGAAATCACCGTAGGCCGCTTCGACAATCACCCCGGCCTGCGAAATCTGATTCCACACCACCGGCATGTCCGGCTTGACACTCTTAACGTCATGCCCAAAGCCTGCAACGTCGAGATCACCGACACGCTTGAATACAATGACCAGGTCAATGTCCTGTTTCATCAGTATATCCAACGCTTCCTCAGAGTTGGATGCCCTTTTCACGTTGGGTGTGGCGGACAGATTGAGTTCGAGGTATTCGTTGTAGATAAGCTCCGTCAACCGGCCGTCTTCCTCCAACACGAAGGAGTCGTATGGACTGGACACCAGCAGCACCTGTTTCACGCGTGCCTGCATCAGTGAATCGAACTTGAGGAACTTCGACTGAAAGTTAGTCAGATTTGGTTTGGACATCATTCTGCCTCTGCTGATGGATCCAACATGCCTAACAAATATGGCGGTGACGATGGAGGCGTCAAAGAGAAAAGGTGGAGCCGCCGTCGACGACTCCACCGTACTGTTCAATCAGGAGACCGGCAGTATCAGACCACACCCTGATCCATCATAGTGTCGGCTATTTTGAGGAAGCCGGCGATATTAGCGCCGACAACGTAGTTGCCGGGATGCCCGTACTTCTCCGCCGCTTCGATGCTGGCCTTATGGATACTGATCATGATGTTGTGCAGTCTCTCGTCGACCTCTTCGCGGGTCCAACTCAGGCGGAGGCTGTTCTGCGACATCTCAAGACCGGAAACCGCCACGCCGCCGGCATTGGCTGCCTTGCCCAGGCCATAAAGCACCTTGTTCTCAAGGAACACTTTCACGCCGTTCGGGGTGGTCGGCATATTGGCGCCCTCGGAAACACAGAAGCAACCATTTTCCACCAGCGCCTTGGCGTCGTCGGCGTTCAGTTCGTTTTGAGTGGCGCACGGCAGAGCAACGTCGACTTTCACGTTCCAAACGCCGATGCCATCGTGGTACTCACAACCGAACTTGTCGGCGTACTCTTTGATGCGTCCGCGACGGACATTCTTGAGGTCCATCACGAAGTCCCACTTTTCGCCCTTAATACCGTCCATATCGACGATGTAACCACTCGAGTCGGACAGGGTGACGACCTTGCCGCCAAGCTCATTGACCTTTTCGGTAGCATACTGAGCGACGTTTCCGGAACCGGAAACGGACACAGTCAGACCGTCAAATGATTTACTCCGGGTCTTCAGCATTTCTTCGGCAAAATAGACGGTTCCGTAGCCGGTCGCCTCGGGACGAATCAGGCTGCCGCCCCAGTTGAGACCCTTACCGGTCAGCACGCCTTCAAAAGCGTTGCGCAGCCGTTTGTACTGGCCGAACAGGAAGCCGATCTCACGACCGCCAACGCCGATGTCACCGGCCGGCACGTCGGTGTTGGGACCGATGTGACGAAACAACTCGCTCATGAAGCTTTGGCAAAAGCGCATTACTTCATTGTCGGATTTGCCCTTGGGGTCGAAGTCGCAACCGCCCTTGCCGCCGCCCATAGGCAGCGTCGTCAGGGCGTTCTTGAACACTTGTTCGAAGCCGAGAAACTTCAGGATACCAAGATTGACGCTGGGGTGGAAACGCAGACCGCCCTTGTACGGACCGATAGCGCTGTTGTACTCAACCTGGAAACCGCGGTTGACCTGAACCTGGTCCTTGTCATCGACCCACGGCACGCGGAACATAATGACACTTTCCGGTTCGATGATGCGCTCAAGGATTCTGGCCTCTCTGTACTCCGGATGTTTCTCGATAACCGGTTCGAGAGACTCAACGACCTCTTCCACAGCCTGGATGAACTCCGGCTGGGCGGGATTCTTGGCCTTGACATCGGCCATGATAGTGTCAACAAAACTCGACATAAGCAGTTCTCCTCAAGAAGTTATGTTGAACTTGTTCGTTGTGATTTCTTTCACTCAACACAAGTGAATCGCTTCACATAGTTGGCATATATATCCCCCCGCTTTTGGAAAGTCAAGACGTTTTGATTTTGTTACAGAAGATTCCCCATTTTTCTTGTCGGTATCGGAAAAGGCGCAGTTCAGACCGGTTTTCCCGCAGCCACCGATGTGCGGACCAGTATCGGTACAAAAGAAAAACGACCGGTCTGTGGACCGGCCGTTGATCAACTTTCGTGAGGAACTTCGAGGCGACTACTGACCCTGATCGGAACTGCAACCTGCGCACTGGTCCGGGGAGCAGCCGGGTTGGCCGACCGAGATCATATACCCGGACTGACCGTCGCGAGTGACAAAGTCGATGTTGATATCGCCGTACTGCTTGAGGTGGGTCAGGACCTTGGGGTCGATGTAGGCGGAAATGCCGTTAGCTTCGATTTCCTGAAGCTCGTCCGTTGACTCATCCAGAGTCATTCCGATACTCGGACCGCTTCAGCCGACGCCCTGAAAGTAAAGGATAAGTTTCTTGTCTTTGTGTTCAGGGGCAGCGAGGACCTTGGTCAATGCGCTGGAGGCGGTGTCGGTAACCTGGAGCATGTATTCTCAACCTTTCTTTGTTTGCACGTTCAAACCGTTAGAACCGAATATAACACAAAATGAGGAGTTGCCTCACAATAAATGTTACCAAAGATCGAGAAACGATAGGTGTCAAATGATACGTTGCCTCATAATTGATGTTACCGAAAGGAGACGCGATTATGAGTGGAGATTCCAAACAAGAATTCCTGGACGCGATACAGCC
>JAUWIB010000046.1 GCA_030605565.1 bacterium | reverse complement strand
ATTGAATGCGCAAAACCGGACCGCCCGTGGTCTGATCGATGTTACCCATCTTTCTGACCCGGGCCCTTAAACTTTGCGATGCGGTGATGGTGTTGTTGGACATTTCACCGCTGGTGGAGGTCCAGGAGTACCAATCTTTGCCTGAGAAGCCTCCAGTGGTGGTACCTACGTCGCAGATGGTAGAGCCACCTCGATACAGAGTTACGAGCATCTGGGCGGCTGTAGTGGTGCTGGGGAGATTGATGAGAGATACGTTTTTGATGGTGATGGTGGCCGGGGGTTCCCAGCCGGTGGTCGTGTTGCCTCCCAGGAGTTCGTCGCCAGTTGCTACACCTTCCATACGGAGCACGATATACTTTCGTTTGGAGGCGGTGGCGATTTTACTCAAGGCGATAGATGCATCGGCCATCTTGGATGTGACGACGGCCGAAGTTCCCAGTTTGCCGGAAGTGACGGCTGAGTCTGCAATTCGGCCGGTGACTACCGCGTTTGAAACGATCTTTGCGGAGGCAACGGCTCTGACTCCGATCTTGGCGATGCGTACTGCATCGGAATCGACCTTTGTACTCGAGACGTCTCGATCAGCAAATCTAACCGAGGTGACTGCCGCCGCGGCGAACTTTGCGCTTGTGACGGCATTGACGCCGATCTTGGCGATAGCCGCAGCGGAAGCTCCGATCTTGGCCGAAGTTGCCGCTCGATCCTTGAAGCGGGATGTGAGTACGGCGCCGTTGGCGAAGTCGTTGGTGTCGATTCCTCGATCAGCAATGCGGCCGGTTACAACACCATTTGCTGCGACTTTGGCGCTCGCTACGGCCCTGTCTCCGAGTGTATGGGTCACACCCGCACTGTCTCCGATCTTCGCGCTTGTGACGTCTGCGTCGTTGATGGTGCGAGTTACCGCGGCGGAATCAGCAGCTTTTGTGGAAGTGACGTTCCGGACGCCGAACTTGGCGATCCGGACGGCATTAGCCGCGACCTTTACGGATGTCACGGCCCGATCCTTGAACCGAGACGCGAGGACGGCATTGTCTGCGATGTCCCCGGTGTCAACGGCTTTGTCTGCGATCTTTGAGGTTACAACGGCGCTTGCGGCAAGCTTAGCCGATGTTACATCGCGGTCGGCTACTTTCGAGGTGACTACGTTTGCAGCGCGAAGCTTTGCTGTTTTGACCGCATCATCGAAGAGATCGGAGGTGGCCACGGCTGATGTGGCCAACTTACCGGAAGTGACCCCAGATGTCTCGATGGCCGCACTTGTTACGGCATCGGCGGCAAACTTAGCGGATGCTATTGTCAAGTCCTTGAAGCGACTTGTAAGCACCGCATTGTTTACGATATCGCCGGTGTCAATGGTGCGATCTTTGAACCGGGAGGCTATGATGGCGCCGTTGGCAATTTTTGCTGATGTTACTGCGCGGTCTCCGACAGTATGACTGACGGCCGCTCCATCAGCAAGTTTTGCAGATGATACGGCCGTAGCAAGGAATTTCGAGGTTACGATTGCAGAGGTACCTAACTCTGCGCTGGTGACGGCTGATGCCTTGATTTTGGCGGTGACTACGGCTGAGGCTGCAAATGCTCCGGAGTCGACGCCGAGGTCGGCGATCTTACCACTATCCGGGATCGCGCTTGAAGCGATCTTTACGGAGGTAATGGCAAGATCGCCGAAGTTCAGAGTCATCAGCTGGCGCATTGTGTTGAGCTGGCGTCCAGTGATGTCGACTAAATTCATATTCGTGGCTCCTCTATCACAACGGAGACGAGCATGTCGCTACTCCGCTTTAAGGCCCATATTTGCCGGGTCGTGAATCCGGCGGGCAAAGGAGATGAAGTCAAAGAAGACTTACCCGGTTGCGATCTCTCCGAAGGCATCCGTGTCGTGGAACTCGATAGTCATCCACTCGCAGATCTCGATGGGGTAATTTCCACCGCGCTGCATGGGGATGGCGCGATAGTACGGATTTTCTGATACGACCAACTCGGCCGCTTCAGGGTCCTTCGGGCCGATATAAACATTGCCGGCCGTGACGTGATTGGAGATCTTGATCCAATCCGTGGGAGAATCGTTCTCGCTCTTCCCGAAGAGAGGAGCGATGGTCTTCCAATACGGCTGCCGCTCGGAATCGAGTGAGTACAGATACATGATATCCGTGCGGTTTCCGAGCACCCACGCGGGGTTGTAATTCCCGCTGAGCAAGCCGATATCGCTGATGAAATCAGCATGAATGTCGATGGTGGTATCGGTCCCATTCCAGGCCCCGTGATTGGTGCCGGTGGTGATCTTGTTGGCCGTGGGAACGGAATCTACCAATCCATCCTCGTTGAGGGAGGATTGACCGTTGATGGAGAAGGAATCCTCTTTCCGATGCACGTGCCGGAGCACCAAATCCATATCCCTGGCTTTCGCATCGGGATGTAGCTTGATGTCCTTTTCGTGGATCACGAAGCCGTCCACGATCTGGTAGATCGGAAAGTTGGCTGCGCTGGAGACAAAGGCGCTTCCTTCGGGGACAACACCTTTGGCCACAATAGCGGCCCCTTCGTTGGCCCGTGTGTACACGGTGACCACGTCGATAGCCACGCTGGCCCCAACATCCCGAACGGGGAAGATCTGGCGGGCGATCATGTTGTCCTTATACTTCTCAACAAACTGCGAGATCTGCTTATCCCAATTCTTTGCGAAATGGGTTTCGATCTCATGGGCGTCTTGAAATATTCTGGTCATGGGGTTCTCCTTAAAGAAAGGGGCAAGGAAAAGAAAGGAACTGCAGGGGCAAGGAAAGAAAAGTGTCAAGGAGTCAGGGGCTGCCTTTCCTTGTCCCTTGCCCCTTGTCCCTGTTGTTGATGCTTCTACTGCAAGACGGCTTCGCACTCGACGTGCTTGGACATGGTCGGCGTGGCCGTGTAAGAGGCGGCCATTGCGATTTTCAGCGTGACCTGTGTTGCCGAATCTACGGTGTCGATGATGTTGTTCTCAGAGGCGGAATCGTCCTTGAGATTGACAACATCCCCGGCGGAGAAATACGTGCTTGCGGTGACTGATACCGTTTTCGATCCGGCGGTGCCGGTAGTAATGGCCGTGGAGTAGTTG
>JAUWIB010000074.1 GCA_030605565.1 bacterium | reverse complement strand
CGGTGGACGTCCTCGTCTACCACGTTCACCCCGAAAAGTTGTCGGTGCACCGGGACATACGCCGACCACTAATACCAAATATCGCTGTTCAACCCGTAGATGTTTTGGGGAAAGTCCAATCACCTTTTTCCTTGACTTGATTTGAGGGCTGCCATAGATTGCCCACTGTTGTTTTGCACGATGACGAGGTTTGCCGCGTCTCTAAACCGGCGTGGGGTGATCTGGATGAGTTTTCCCGGAGAACCCGCTTGCAGACTTCAAATGCAATCAGCGATGGCCGACAGCCGGTTATCGATTGGACTGTGACAACTTGGAAAGAAGCATTTTGATCCCTCGCCGGTACAAAGCTGATCGTATGTTAAGTCCAACATCTCTGCTAATCCTCTCACTTATTTGTCTGATGCCTATTACTGTCTATTCCCGGGCGGAATCTGATAGGCTTGAAAGCGTCATGTCAGACTCCATCACAGACAGCATGGAAGTGGATTTGGCTCCAGCCCCGGCCACTAATGTGACGGTGGCCGACACCGACAACGATGCCGGTGGATCGATCAATATTTCATGGGATGCCTCATCGGATGATTATGAAGGTGGCAAGGTTCGTCTCTATCGTATCCTTCGCGCTGAAGCCGTTAACGGTCAACCGGGGGAGTTCACCGAGGTAGGTGATTCTCCGGCGGGTAAAGCTGATTATTCCTCTGATGATGGAAACACATCGGATGATGTCTCCTACTTCTATAAGGTGGTTGCCGTCAACGTAGCGTATAATGAGGCAGGCGAGCGATCCGAATTCACATCGGAATCGGATATGGCCGGGCCGATCACATCAACGCCGCAGTGGTTTCATAAGCAACGGATCAACACCCTGGTCGGCATGTGCCTGTTGTCGTTCTTTATCATCTATTATATTATTCAGGCCAAAGCCGGCAAGAAACTGTTCATCCGCAAGATAGCGGGAATGGAAGCGGTTGACGAGGCGGTCGGGCGCGCCACCGAGATGGGCAAGAAGATTTTCTACATCTCCGGCATCGGCGACATGGACAATATGATGACGATTGCCGCCATGACCATACTCGGGAGAGTGGCGGAGTTGTCGGCCCAGTACGAGACGTATCTTGATGTGCCGGTTTGTCGTTCGATGGTGATGGTGACCGCGCGTGAGGTGCTCAAAGAGGCCCACTCCAAAGTGGGACGGCCTGATGCTTACAAAGACGACATGGTGCACTACCTGACCGATGATCAATTCGGTTATGCCGCCGGTGTCGATGGGCTTTTCGTACGTGAAAAACCGGCCACGATCTTTTTCATGGGACAGTTTTATGCCGAGTCGCTGATTCTGGCCGAGACCGGCAACTCGATCGGCGCCATTCAAATTGCCGGCACGGCTATGCCGTCGCAGTTGCCGTTCTTCATAGCGGCGTGTGATTACACCCTGATAGGTGAGGAGTTGTTTGCAGCTTCGGCTTATCTATCCAGGGAGCCGAAACTTCTTGGGTCGCTCAAAGGACAGGATATGGGCAAAGGAGTCGTATTGGCTGCCATATTGTTGGGAGTCCTGCTTGAGACATTCGGTGTTTTCCAACTCTCCAACCTGTTTTCGGTGATAGACTGATATGCGACAAGAAATACCCCTGCTCATCACGGCCATAGTCGGTATCGGATTCGTTATTCAGTATTTTATTCCGCACTGGCCGTTCAGCAGAATGAGCGACTGGTTCTCCGACTGGTTCTCGATTGTGGGAGCCTGCGCCATCATCCTCGGTGCGCTTAATCTGATGAAAGTGTCTATTGAGAAGACGTACAAGCGCAAGGAAGACTGGGGCTACGCGGCGGTTATCATCGCGTCTTTCCTCTTGATGACTATTATCGGGATAGCTGAGGGGCGTGGTTTCCGCAACCCCGGCACCTCGTTCGACTGGCTTTACAACTTTGTTTACATCCCGTTGTCGGCAACCATGTTCGCGATCCTGGCCTTTTTTGTGGCGTCGGCTTCGTATCGTGCTTTTCGGGCTCGCAATTTCGAGGCTACACTATTGTTAATAGCAGCCTTCTTTGTCATGATTGGTCGCGTACCGGTTGGACATACCCTGTCGTCGTTCATGCCGATCGGGTGGCAGTTATCTGATCTGGCCTCGTGGGTGATGACCGTCCCGCAGGCGGCCGGACAACGCGCGATTATGATCGGGATCGGGTTGGGGATTGTTTCCACATCGCTGCGAATCATCCTTGGGCTTGAGCGTGCACATATCGGAGGCGGCAAATGAGTACCCGAGCCAAAGAACTCATTGCCCTGGGCGCGATCACCCTGTTTGCCCTGGTTTTCTACTTCGGCAAGATCTGGGGTTGGGGAACGTTTGAGTTCCCGACGTGGCTGTCTATGGTAGTGATTGTTCTCATTGGCTTGTCCCTGTTATGGGTACTGATTCTCACGCTGAAGGGGCAGTTGATTGAACGGCGCGTGGTTTTTATCTATGTAGCTTTTGCGGTGGCGCTGCCGCTTTTCATGTCGTTTTCACAGAAAATCACGATCTCACCTGAAGTCTATCAACTTCATAATGCTCTGACGGAATTACCGGCCGGGTCCAAGGTTCTGATTTCGTTCGATTACGATCCACCTTCGGCGCCGGAGTTGCAACCGATGGCGGAGTCGATCATCCGGGTGTGTTTCGAAAAGGATTTGAAAGTTATCGTTATGGGCCTGTGGCCCCAGGGACCGCAGCAGGCCAACCTGGCGCTGGAAAAAGTGTTTGAAGACTCGGCGATCTTGGCCAAGAATCTCCAGTACGGAAGGGACTACGTCAATTTGGGATTTCAAACCGGCAATGAGTTTGTGATCCAACGCATGGGCAGTTCCTTTGAGTCAATGTTCCCGAGCGACTATGAAGGCACACCATATAGAGAGATACCGCTGGTAAGAAACGTGCGGAATTTCTCCAACGTCGACTTCTCGGTTAATCTGTCGGCCGGTTTTCCCGGCACGGTTGAATGGGTGCAGATAGCCGTCGATCGGTATGGCCTCCTCATGGGTGCCGGCAACACGGCGGTGCAGGCGCCGGTGATGTATGCTTATCTCAACGCCGGGCAGTTAGAGGGGCTGTTGGGCGGCATGAGCGGTGCGGCCGAGTTTGAGGCGGTCGCAGGATATCGGGCAAAAGGCACCAAGTTTATGCTGTCACAGTCGTTTGCCCATGTCGTCGTCATTGCGTTTATCATTATCGGCAACGTGGCTTTCTTCAGAAGCGGTCGCAAGTCGAAGTTGAAAGGGAAATAGGAGCCGGCACTTATGGAGCATTTCGCACTCTGGCTTTCAGCTTTCCTGACTCTCGGGATTCTCTCCTTCCTCTATAAGGACAATCCCTGGTACAAACTGAGCGAGGCGATCTTTGTCGGTATCTCGGCCGGATTTTGGGTAGTGACTCTGTTCTGGGACAATCTTGTCGGCAAGTTTTGGGATGGCTGGCAGGACGAGCCTATGCTCTTTGTCGGCGCTGCTCTCGGTTTCCTGATGCTGTTGCGGCTGGTACCGAAGATCGGATGGATCTCGCGCTGGCCGCTGGCCTTTATCGTCGGCGCCACCAGTGGTCTCTGGCTGATGAATTATCTGGCCTCCAACATTATGGTCCAGGTCATGGCGACGATTCAGCCGCTGTTTTCGACCGGTTACGCAAGTGGCTTTGATGCCGGGTGGGGTGCGATTATCAGCAGTTTGGTAATCGTCGTGGGAACCTTCACGGGGTTGGTATATTTCTTCTTCTCGAAGGAACACAAAGGTGCGTTTGGGGGAGCCGCTCGGGTCGGCATATTCTTTATCATGATCACCTTTGGAGCTTCGTTCGGTTACACGGTGATGAGTCGTATGTCGCTGTTGATCGGACGGATGGATTTCCTTCTGGGCGACTGGCTGGGGATGATAGGATAGTGTCGTTACCACTGGCTGCGACACACCCGCGTCTATCCGTACATCTGTTTTTCCCTATTATAGTTATAGTTCTGACTACCTGCTCATCTGCTTTTGGTCAGAGTGATACTCAGTTGGACACGACCGTGGTCGATGACACCGTATCGATTGCAGCCGCGCCGGTGACGACGCTTTTGGTGGAGGATGGCAAGTACGATGACGGTGACTCACTGAGGCTGTTCTGGGTACCGTCGATTGATGATCAGCTCATCGATAGCAAGGTCACGGGTTACCGCGTATACCGTTTAGTCAATGACGGAGCCGCCGAGCCAATAGTCGATCTGCTCCCGGGAGTGGGTAACTACACGGAC
Organism: bacterium; assembly: GCA_030605565.1. Classification (GTDB taxonomy): domain Bacteria; phylum Zixibacteria; class MSB-5A5; order GN15; family FEB-12; genus JAJRTA01. Next base: position 43,572 of record JAUWIB010000074.1, on the reverse strand, counting down.
AAGAATGTCGAGTTGGACAGTTCTTACGTGTACTATGTCGCCACCCTTACGGAGAGCGGCGAGTACCCGTCGATTCACACCGAGTCGATATCACCCCAACGGGAATGGATCAATTTCAGGCGGGGTTATCTGTTTATCATCATGATGATTATCTCCGCTGCCATTATCTTTTATGTCGAGACAGCCAAGCGGGGAAAGAAACTGTTTGTCCGGAAGATCGCCGGATTGGAAGCGATCGACGAAGCGGTCGGTCGGGCTACCGAGATGGGTCGACCGGTGTTGTTCATCCCCGGTATTAGCGACATGGACGATGTGCAGACGTTGGCGGCGTTGACTATTCTCGGACGAGTTTCGCGCACCATCGCCGACTACGACAGCAAGATTTTTATGCCGGTGTCTCGGTCACTGGTGATGACGGCGGCGCGTGAGACGATCAAGACCTCGTATCAAGCGGCCGGGCGGCCGGATGCTTACAATGACGACATGGTCAACTACGTCACCGATGAGCAGTTTGGATATGTCGCCGCCGTTGATGGTCTGATGGTTCGCGAGAAACCGGCAACCGTGTTTTTGTTGGGCGCTTTCTTCGCCGAGTCGCTGATCCTGGCTGAGACCGGAAACTCGATCGGCGCCATTCAGATTGCCGGCACCGCCCGTCCGGCCCAGTTGCCGTTTTTTATCGCGGCCTGCGATTTCACCCTGATCGGTGAAGAGCTGTTTGCAGCCTCCGCTTACCTTTCAGGTGAGCCGAGGATGTTAGGTTCGCTCAAGGGTCAGGATGTAGGCAAGGCAATCGCCATGATCACGATTCTACTGGGCGTTGTGGCGGTGACATTGAGTGAGGCGTGGGGTGTTGGAATAATGACAGACCTGCATGCTTGGTTAGTGAAAGTATTTTCCTCGAGTTGAACTTGATATGAGACAGCAAATACCACTGTTAATCACGTTTATTGTCGGCACCCTGTTGATCGTGTCGGTCTTCATTCCGCCATTTGGGGACCTGGAGACAACATTCAATATCTGGTTCGACATCATAGCGGTGTTTGCCTTTTTCCTTGGTGGCGGCAACCTGCTCAGGGTCCATATAAACAAGCTGAGAAAGCGGAAACGAGACTGGGGTTTTTCGATCGTCACCATCCTTGGATTCTCTGTGATGCTGATCGCGGGTTTGTTCAAGATCGGCAACCCCGGCGACATCGCTTCAGCCGTGGATGCCCCCGGCTCTCTGTTCTACGACATTTTCAACTCAGTGCAGTATCCATTGAGTGCGACCATGTATTCGCTGCTGGCGTTCTTTGTGGCCTCGGCGTCATATCGCGCTTTCAGGGCCAAGAATCGTGAAGCAACCCTCTTGTTGATAGCGGCGTTTATTATTCTTCTGGGCAGGACACCGTTTGGCGTGATGCTTACCGGTTGGATCCCGGATTCCACATCGCTTTTGCAGATTCCAAACTTAGCCATTTGGATCATGAATTCCCCGAACTTAGCCGGACAGCGCGCCATCATGATTGGTATCGGGTTGGGCGTGATTTCGATGTCGCTACGGTTGATATTGGGCATTGAACGCTCGTATCTGGGAGGGGACAAGTGATGGCGCATCTTGGCGTGATCATCTCGATGTTGGTGATTTTCGGCGGTCTGGCCTGGCTGCTGTTTCGATCCATAAAAGGTCGTGAGGTCGAGCGCCGGGTCATCTTCGTCTTCATCTTTGTGGCTGTTGCGGCGCCGATCCTGTTCCCGATTACATTTGAGGAGCACGCCTCACCAGTCGTGAAAGGTCTGTTCGATCACATCGATACGCTTCCGCCCGGGTCGCGTGTTCTTATTTCGTTTGACTACGATCCGGCCATGGCGCCGGAAGTGCAGCCGATGGCCAACGCTATCTCGTTTCATTGCCTCGACAGAGGGCATAAGGTAGTCTTCATGTCCCTGTGGGCCACCGGACAAACTCTTTTGTTCAACACGCTGGAGGATGTGATCCGGCCGGAGTTTCCCGATTTGATTGACGGCGTTGATTTTATCAGTACCGGTTACAAGGCGGGCAACGAAGGCGTGCTCAATGTGATCGTGTCGGATTTCAAGAAGATGTTCCCGACCGATGTGAACGGAGTGCCGCTGGACAGTGTACCGATATTCGATGAGATCAACTCGTGCGCCGATTTCGATCTGATCGTGGCTCTCGGTGGCGGTCGTCCGGGACCCAAGGAGTGGGTGTTGTTCGTGGGCGATCCGGCCGATGTGCCGATCGGTGTCGGCGTGGCGGCGGTGGTGGCGCCCCAGTTGTACCCGTACTATCCACGACAGATTATCGGAATGCTGGGCGGGGTCAAGGGCGCGGCCGAGTACGAATCGGAGTTGGCCCATCGTCACGAACGATTCAAAAACATGGCCCAACCCGGTCTTAAGATGATGGGGCCGCAGACACTGGCGCACATTGTGATCATATGCTTCATCGTCATCGGCAACGTCGCTTTCTTCCGCAGTCGCAGGAGGAAGGGCAACTGATGAGGCGCACAACTTACATTGTGGTTGCAGGTGTCGTCCTGCTGTTTGGGCTGAGTTGGGTTCTTCATGCCGTATCGATGTCGGGTGAGGCAGATGGTATTGAGCGCGCGTTCATGATCACTATGGCGGCGTTCCTGACTTTGGCGATCTACTCCTTCCTATACAAGGACAACCCGTTCTATAAGTTCGCCGAGCATCTTTATGTGGGTGTGTCGGCGGCCTATTGGATGTGCCAGGCGTTCTGGTCGACAATCGTCGGTAACCTCTTTCCCAGGTTGTCGGAAGGTCTGTCCAGCTACTTCCAACAACCGTACCAGGCCAGTGGCTGGAACATTACATATTGGATTCCGGTGATACTCGGCATCATGTTGTTGATGCGTCTCACGGAGAAGTACGGTTGGATGTCGCGCTGGCCGTTGGCTATGATAGTGGGCACCACCGCCGGGTTGAACTTCGTGCGCTATTTGCGCTCGGATTTTGTTGTACAGGTGTCATCGACATTCATGCCGCTGTTGGGCGAGGATCCGCACAGATGGCAGGGGTTCGGCGCTTTCATCTCCAACCTGGATCTGTCTGCTACCGGACAGTTGGCGGCGATCGTATCCAACTGGGTGATTTTCATTGGTGTCATTTGCGGTATCATTTACTTCTATTTCTCCAAGGAGCATTCCGGCGCCTTCGGACGCGCGTCACGATTGGGTATCTGGATTTTGATGATTACTTTTGGTGCATCGTTCGGTTACACGGTGATGGGTCGTATATCACTGTTGGTAGGGCGCATTACTTTCCTATTCAAAGATTGGTTGCAAATAATATCCTAAACGATTCTCTCATCAGACAGGGAGAAGCTTATGAAGCATAGATTCCTGATAGTTGGCCTGTTGTTGCTGTTCGGCCTGTCCTCAGTCTGGGCTCAGACGGAACCGCCCGAGGCGGATAGTATGGTGGTGGATTCCACTGAACTCTTCCCGGCGGCGGTCTCTGACGTACAGGTGGTAGACAAACCGAACGATCACGGTCACGCTGTCATCGTGACCTGGGAAACTTCGGCTGACGATGGCGGCGGCAAGAACAATGTGCTGCGTTACGAGATCTTCTACAGCACTTCGTTCGACGGTCCTTTCGACAGCGTTGGCGCGGTGCCGGCCGGCACGGGTGAGTTCAGGCACATCGGATCGAAAGAACCGTTGGACAGCGCGTTCGTGCCTGACTACACTGACCTCTTCTACCAGATCGACGCTGTGACGGCTGATCCGACTATTCGCACCACCTCGGATGTCCTGGGTCCAGTGCAGTGTTCGGGTCAGTGGTTTAACACCGGCCGGATTCCGGTGCTGGTGGCGGTGCTGATCTTCGGCCTGCTCACAGCGTTCTTCGTGCTCAGCGCGAAACGCGGTAAGAAACTGTACGTTCGTCCGATCGGAGGTATCGAAGCGGTCGATGACGCTATCGGGCGCGCCACCGAAATGGGGCGTCCTATTCTGTACGTGCTGGGTCTCGGTTCGGCGGCCGACGTAGCAACGATTGCCTCCTTCACGATTCTGGGCCGTGTCGCCAAACGCGTCGCCGAGTACCAGACGGAGTTGATTGTGCCGACCTATGATCCGATTGTTATGTCGGTGGCGCAGGAGGTGGTGAAATCATCGTACTTCGATGCCGGTCGTCCCGAGGACTATAAAGAGGACTGCGTTCACTTTGTCACCCAGTCGCAATTTGCCTACGTGGCGGCGGTCAACGGTATCATGCTCAGGGAACTGCCGGCCACATGTGTTTACATGGGTAAGTTCTTCGCCGAGTCGCTGTTGCTGGCCGAAACAGGGTCACTGGCCGGCTCAATCCAGATATCCGGCACTGATGAAATTGCTCAGATACCGTTCTTTATTGTAGCCTGCGACTACACCTTGATTGGTGAGGAACTGTACGCGGCATCGGCTTATCTCGGTCGTGAACCAAAGTTGCTGGGTTCGTTGAAAGCTCAGGATTTTGCCAAGGCCGCGTTTGTCGTGCTGGCGATAGTCGGGCTGCTGGCGGCCAACTTCGAATGGTCTGAGTTTACAACCCTGTTCCAGGTGATTGACTAAAGGAGATGAAGGAATGAGACGACAAATACCTTTCGGACTGGTCTTCATCTTCGGCATCTTCATGGTGTTCCAGTTCTTTGTACCGCACGAGAAGTCTGAGTGGGTCTACGAGTTTCTGTTGGACTGGATCATTGTAATAGGCATTTTCGCTCTGGCGCTGGGTATCTGGTCGCTGTTCAAAGTGTCGGTGGAGAAGATCAAGCAGGGTAAGGAAGGAGGCAACTACTCCTACATCACGCTGGTTGGTCTGTATATGATGATGGCCTTCGGGTTTACCCAACAGACCGGCGATGGCTGGGGACTGTACTTCCTGTGGATCATGTTGTGTAGCGCCTGCATAGTGTCACTGATGCGACTCAGAGCGTCTACCGACTCCGGCAAGAAACGGATGTGGGCGCTGGCTTCGGGGGGACTCCTGGTGGCTGCGGTGCTGGTGGCGATATTCGATGATGCCTGGGCCTTCTTCCTGTACACCCCGGAAGGGCTCGAAAACAGCATGTTCGAGATATTCTTCGACCACATTATGATGCCGATTCTGGCGACGATGTTTTCGCTTCTGGCGTTCTACATCGCATCGGCCGCCTATCGCGCTTTCCGGGCGCGCAACGTACTGGCCTCGCTGCTGTTGCTGGCAGCCCTGCTGGTGATGTCGCGTTTCAACCCGTTCATACCCGGCGCCGAGTACGTGGCCAACGCCTCAAACTGGTTGATGAATGTGCCCAACCTGGCAGCGCAACGTGCTATCGTGATCGGTATCGGTCTGGGAATTGTCGGTACGGCGCTGAAGATTATTCTCGGCATCGAACGCGGCTATATGGGTAGAGGTTGAGGAGGCTGCTATGGAACTATTTGAAAGACTAATGAAATTAGACCGACGGTGGGTTTTCCTGCTGTTGATCATCGTCTGTGTCTGGGCCTATGCTTCCAGCTTCTCGGTGCCCATTCTCGTTATGCCTGAGGTCCAGTCTATCTATGACAAGGTGGAAGGGCTGCCGGAAGGTTCGGTTGTGCTGGTGGCGATAGATTACGACCCAAACAATCTGGCCGAATTGCATCCGATGACCTACGCTCTCGTGGAGCAGTGCTGGCGTAAGAAGATCAAGACAATCTTCACGGCGCTTTCCATGAACGGACCCGGCATGTGCGTTCAGGCCATACGCGATATTACCGATAGTGTGAGCCGGGACAAAGAGTATAACGGCGTTATGTATAAAGGTCGGGAGGTTGTCAACGGCGTTGACTACTGTTTCCTTGGCTACAAACCATACTATGCCATAGTGATTCTCGGTATGGGGCAGGCCTTCAATCAGCCGTATCCAACCGACTACTACGGTACACCGCTTGATGAGGTGCCGATGATGCGTGGTATCATCAACTACGATCAAGTAGATTTAGTTGTCGACATTTCCGGCGGCAACATTACCGACGCCTGGATTTCTTATGGTCAGGGACGCTTCGGCTTTGATCTGGCGCTCGGACTGACCGGTGTTATGACGGCGCAGTATTACCCGTACCTCGGCAGCGGACAGATTATCGGGATCATGGGGGGCTTGTTAGGCGCCGCCCAATACGAGAAGCTCACCGACAATCCCGGTCGAGCCAAGGACGGGATGAGAGTTCAACTCCCGGCTCACCTGGTGATCATATTGTTCATCGTTATGGGTAATGTAGGTTTCTTTGCCAACAAGTGGCGAATGAAACGTGAAGGGAGGGCATAGTAATGGAATTCACCAGTTTTCTTTGGCTGACTTTCGGCGTATTCGTGACGCTTTGCACTATGTCCTTCCTGTATAAGGACAACCCATTTTACAAGTTCGCCGAGCATTTGGTGGTGGGCGTTTCGGCGGGATACTTCGTCATCATCCTGTGGCACCAGGGTCTGGTCCCGAAACTGTTTCAGCGGTTGGAGGACGGCGATTGGTACTTTGGGTATCTCAATTCGTCACACTGGGAATACATGATCCCGGCGATTCTCGGCTGCCTGATGTGGGCTCGGTTTTCGAAGAACTACTCGTGGCTTTCGCGCTGGCCGATGGCTTTGTATATCGGCATCTCGGCTGGCCTGGCGATTCCACTGGAAATGTCCAACAAGGTCAACAAGCAGCTCCATGCGATGATGGTGGAGATCGACTGGGCCAATTTCTTCGGCCACGACGGCTTCAATCTTTTGGATGTAACCAGCGGTTTCTCGCAAGTGCTGATCATGGTCGGCACCATTTCGGCCATTGTCTATTTCTTCTTCTCCAAGGAGCATACCGGAGTGTTTGGTCGCGTGGCCACGTTCGGCATCTGGATACTGATGATCGGTTTCGGTGCGTCGTTCGGGTTCACGGTGATGGCGCGAATATCGCTGTTCATTAATCGTCTGCAGGATACCTTTGACTGGGGTGGTGTTGCCTTCGACTCGACGAACCAACACTACAGTGGCATGTTCCCAGCCATTTTCTGGGCGCTTATTTTGTTCATGATTGGGTATGTTGTCTATGAGATTGTAACTTACCTGAAACAGCGGTCGGTAACTACTCAGTAGACGCAGTCTATATGTGAAATAGGTGAATCCCACCGGCTACGGTCGGTGGGATTTTTCTCGGAGTCGTTTCAATCGAAGATTGTGTCCACGATTCAAGTCAACAAAAAGCTTGACAAGCCGTATCACATTAAACCTTTTTATGAATATAACCGTATAACAGATGGTACTAATATGGAATCTACGGGTGTATGTCGAAGAACTTGCCTGCCATCGCCAATCAGTTGACCGGCAGAGGATTACGCCCTGTGGATTGAAGCCGTATAAGTGATTGAGATTACGCACGATACGCGAATTAAAAATGAGTGATGTCGTAACTGCTTAGGAGGTGATACCTTAAGCTGAACTTTTTTTCGTTTTCTCAAAGAAAACGCTTGACATACAGGCAAATCTTTCCTATTGTCAGTGCTGGAGGAACCAACGCCACTGGTGGTGAACGTAAGGAGAATGGGTAGTCTCCTTCGAACACATGGAAAGTGAGGTAGGTAATGGCTCGGAGCAGAAAGACCACCCCGGCCAAGCCCAGCACGGATTCCAGTGAGAAACCTGATTCGGGTACGAAGCAGTTCGCTGGTAAGGGGAAGCTGTCAACAGCAGAGGCTCGACGCGAATACCAACGAAGGTATTACCAAATGCACAAAGAGAAGGCCAAGGAATACCAAAGGCAGTACAACCTGACCCACAAGAAAAAGGCTCGTGGTGGTCGGGGGCGTTCCAATTTTACGGCCCCCCGTGAAGTGGTGCGGACCACCTTCAACACCGCCGACATTATGCATGCGCCGGTTGAGAAAACGGTTCGCATTCTGGAAAAAATCATTAAGGGCGAACGCTTCTTTACGATGTAAACGCTTTGGGGGACTAAATTGATGGCGATTGGGAAGTCGACGGCTCTCCCAGTCGCTTTTATTATGTTGCCTGAGCGGTTCATATTGACTACCATTGGCCCATGAAAATATGTGTGGACAGATAAAAGGGAGTCTTTATGTCCAAAAAAAAGGCTACTGCCGCCAGTAAGACAGCGGCTAAGAAGAAACCCGCCAAGAAAGTGACGGCCCCCAGGAAATCCCTGAAGGCCCGCACGGCTCCGGCGAAGGTGGTCCCCAAGGGAAAGTTCAGTTATTTTTTCGGTGCCGGCAAGGCTGAAGGAAACGCTGAGATGAGAGATCTGCTTGGTGGGAAAGGCGCCGGTTTGGCCGAGATGACCAACACCGGAATCCCTGTCCCCCCAGGGTTTACGATTACCACGGAAGTCTGCAAACTGTACTTCGAGCATTCGCTGGAAGTGCCCAAAGCGATCGACGAGGACCTGCCAAAGTATGTGGCCAGGGTCGAAAAGGTGATCGGCAAGAAGTTTGGAGATCCAACCGATCCGCTTTTGGTGTCAGTACGCTCTGGTTCGAAGTTTTCAATGCCTGGAATGATGGACACGGTGTTGAACCTTGGTTTGAATGAGGAGTCGGTTGAGGGGTTGGCTGCGAAGACTGGTAACATGCGTTTCGCTCTGGATAACTACCGCCGTTTTATTTCCATGTTCGGCAATGTTGTGCTGGGTATCGACAAAGACGTCTTTGAGAAAGTTATCACCAAGATCAAGACGGAGCGACGCATCAAGCAGGACAGTTCTTTACAGGTTAATGATCTTAGGGTTATCATCAATAAGTACAAACAGATAATCAAACGTAAGACCGGCGAGGAGTTTCCACGGGATCCATACGATCAATTGCGCCTGGCCCGCGACGCCGTGTTTCGTAGTTGGAATAGTCCGCGCGCCATTTCCTACCGTCGTATCGAGAATCTGCCGGGTAATCTGGGCACAGCGGTCAACGTGCAGGCGATGGTTTACGGCAACATGGGCAACGATTCCGGAACCGGTGTCGGTTTCACTCGCAATCCGGCTACCGGCGCCAAGGAGTTCTATGGTGAATATCTCCTGAACGCCCAGGGTGAGGATGTCGTGGCCGGGATTCGTACACCGCAACCGATCAGCCGACTGGCCGGCGAGATGCCCGACGTATTCAAGCAATTGAAGAACATCACCACCCGCCTGGAGAAGCATTATCGCGACGTGCAGGATTTCGAGTTTACTGTCGAAAACAAGAAGCTCTACATGCTCCAGACGCGGACGGGTAAGCGCACGGTGCAGGCGGCGATCAAAATCGCAGTCGACATGGTCAAGGAAAAGCTGATCACCAAGGAAGAGGCGCTACTCAGGATCGACCCGCAGCAACTCGACCAGTTGTTGCACCCCAGTATCGATCCCAAAGCCAAGTTCGATGTGATCGCCACCGGTCTTCCTGCTTCGCCGGGGGCGGCTTCGGGAAAGGTGTACTTCACAGCCGAGGCTGTTGTCAAACTCAAGGGGAAGAAACCAGCTATTCTTGTTCGCGAAGAGACCAATCCCGACGACATCGAGGGTATGAACGCTGCTGTCGGTATTCTGACCGCGCGCGGTGGGATGACTTCGCATGCCGCCGTGGTAGCGCGAGGCATGGGCAAGTGCTGTGTGTCCGGTACCGAGGCCATTCGTGTGAATGCCTCCAAAAAACAGTTCCAGATCGGCAAACTAATCATCAAAGAGGGCGAGGTGATCACGCTCAACGGTTCGAGCGGTCAGGTTATCCTCGGTGAAGTAGCTACTATTGAGCCGGAGTTATCCGGGGAGTTTAACGAGTACATGGGGTGGGCCGATGAGGTGCGCCGACTGAAGGTGCGCACCAACGCCGATACGCCGCGCGACGCTATGCAGGCTGTCAAGTTCGGTGCTGAGGGTATCGGCCTTTGCCGGACCGAGCACATGTTCTTCGCCGAGGATAGGATCCCGATTGTGCAGGAGATGATTCTCGCCGACTCGGTAGAGGAGCGTCAGGAAGCTTTGGAAAAGCTGCTGCCGATGCAGAAGAAGGATTTCCAGAAGATATTCAATGTGCTTGGTGGTATGCCGGTCACAATTCGTACCCTTGACCCACCGCTGCATGAGTTCCTTCCGCGTAAGGAAGAGATCCATGCCAGGATCGAGGCGTTGGACAAGAAGGACGAAGAGTACGAGGAGAAGCTGGAGGCGTTGGAGAAGATAATTCAACGCCTTGATGAACTCGCCGAGGTTAATCCCATGCTCGGCCATCGGGGTTGCCGTCTCGGCATCATGTATCCGGAGATAACGGAGATGCAGGTGCGCGCCATTATCGAGGCAGCTTGTGCCCTGGCCAAAGACAAGAAGAAAGTCCAGCCGGAGATAATGATTCCGTTGATCGGTCACGTTAATGAATTCAAACACCAGAAAGAGATCGCTCAGCGAATCGCCAACCAGGTCATTGCAAAGCGCAAGATCAAGCAGCTTGACTACCTGATCGGCACAATGATCGAGATCCCTCGGGCCGCCCTGACGGCCGGTGAGGTCGCGAAAGAGGCGGATTTCTTCAGTTTTGGAACCAACGACCTAACCCAAATGACCATGGGTTTCTCGCGTGACGATGCCGGGAAATTCCTGGGCCATTATGTGGAAACAGGTATTCTCCCGAGTGATCCGTTTGTTACCATAGATCAGGATGGTGTTGGGCAATTGGTGCAGATGGGACGGGACAAAGGTGTGGCGGCCAACCCGGGCCTGAAAGTGGGCATCTGCGGTGAGCACGGTGGAGATCCCGCCTCGATTGAATTTTGCCATCGAGTAGGCCTCGACTATGTGTCTTGTTCGCCCTATCGCGTCCCCATCGCCAGATTGGCCGCAGCTCAGGCGACGCTTAAGGAAGCCGCGCTGAAGAAGAAGAAAACAAAGAAGAAGTAGCACTCCTGCATGTGGCCGGTGGCGAATGGTCGCCGCGATGCCTCGGGATGTGCTTGGATTTGACCCACCCGGTCACAGGACTCGGTGGGTCACTTTATCTTGGGCCTCGGGTTTGGCTCATCATGAAACCGGTCCCGCCGTCGGTGGGTTTGGTCGTCTGTTAAATGTGATAATGGTAAGTGTGGGTCGACATAGACCATGAGTGACGACCATTCTCGAGTAGGGACCGGTGAGTCGCCGGAAGTTTCGCTTGACTTTTTGCCCGAAGCTGGTTCATTCAGCCTGTTATGGGTCGATAAGAATGGAACTGAGTTATCGTCTCGTCGGTCTGCCGACGGACACAAGCCGCGAACATACTAAGGGATTACAGGGAATATGAGACAACAACTGGACGCCATTTTCAAACCTCGCTCGGTGGCTGTGATCGGTGCATCTACGCGCAAGGGTTCGATCGGTCGTGAAACGGTGCGCAATATTTTACTGGCCGAGTTTAACGGCAAAGTCTTTCCGGTCAATCTGAAAGCGAGCGTTATCCAGTCGATCAAGGCGTACTCGACCGTCCTCGATGTTCCCGATGCGGTGGATCTGGCCATAATAATCGTACCCAAGGAAAACGTAAAGCAGGTGGTGGTCCAATGCGGTGAGAAGGGGGTCAAAGGGGTCGTCGTGATCACGGCTGGTTTCTCGGAAGTAGGCGCAGCAGGTGAAAAGCGCGAACGGGAGGTTCTTGAGGTAGTTCGGAAATATGGGATGCGCATGATCGGTCCCAACTGCTTCGGCATTGTTAACACTCATCCGGATGTCTCGCTCAACGCCACTTTTGGCAAGACCTACCCCAAGGCCGGTCGTATCGGTTTCATAACCCAGTCCGGCGCCATGGGTGAGGCTATTATGAATATCGCTCGTGATCTTGACCTTGGTTTTTCGACGGTGGCGTCAATCGGCAACAAGGCGGATATTTCGTCCAATGATATGCTTGAGTATTTCAAGGATGATCCCGACACCGATTTAATCCTGATGTACCTTGAGAATTTCGGTAACCCTCGCAACTTCACAGAAATCGCGCGTGAGGTCAGTCGGCACAAACCGATCGTGGCGGTCAAATCGGGTCGCACCTCGCTGGGAGCGAAGGCGGCATCATCGCACACCGGATCCCTGGCCGGCCTTGATGTCGGGGTAGATGCCCTGTTTGAACAGACCGGCGTGATGAGGGTGGATACGGTTGAGGAATTGTTTGATGTAGCCCAGGCGCTTTCGCGACAACCGCTGCCCAAAGGCAACCGCGTGGCGGTGGTAACCAACGCCGGTGGCCCAGGGATTCTGGCTACCGATGCGCTGATTCGAAATGGTATGGAGATGCCGCCGCTTTCTGCGGCTACCGTGAAAACGCTGAAGAAGCACATCTCTGCCGATGCATCGTTTGCCAATCCGATGGATATGGTGGCGGGCGCCGGTGGTCGGGAGTTTGAGATTACGCTCAACGCGGTTATGAATGATCGAAAGTACGATTCAATCGTGCCGATATTCGTCCCGCCGATAACTATCGATCAGGTTGAGGTAGCCCGTTGTATTTGCGAAGGGCTTAAAGGAACGAAAAAAACGGTGCTGGCCTGCTTCATGGGAGTGGGGCTGGATTCGGTCGGGATGGATTATTTGCGTGCTCACGGTATCCCATGTTACATCTTTCCGGAAGCGGCCGCCAAGACCCTGGCAACGATGGCCAAGTACCGGGAGAGGATCCAACGCCCGCGCGGGAAGGTTCGTACTTTCAAAGTTGGTAAGGCGAAGGTGGAGAAAATCGTTAATCAGGCTCTGGCCGACGGCCGAGAGGCTATTGTCAGTGATGAAGCAATTGATATCCTGTGTGCCTATGGTATTCCGGCTGCTCCCTATCGATATGCAAGCAGTGCCGATGAAGCTGTGAAAGCCGCTACGCGGCTGGGATATCCGGTGGTGATGAAGATCAATACGCCGCCGATCCTCCACAAGACAGAGGCCGGCGGCGTAATGGTGGATCTGCGCACTGACAAAGAAATCCGTAAAGCGTTTCGTGATCTCAAAGAGCGTATCAGGAAACTTGGTGAAAAGGGCGAGTTTTCAGTAGCCATGCAACAGATGATCTCCGGCGGCATAGAGACGGTTATGGGGATGACGACTGATCCACAATTCGGACCGCTGATCATGTTTGGACTGGGGGGCATTTATGTTGAGGTTATGAAGGACGTTACCTTTCGCATCCTTCCGCTGGCCGACGAGGGGGCGCGAGGGATGGTACGCTCACTGCGTTCGTTCCCGCTGTTGAACGGCTTTCGGGGTGCACCACCGGTAGACCAGGAGATCATAGCCGAGACCCTGCAGAGGCTATCGCAACTGGTAAAAGATTTCGACTGTTTCTCGGAAATCGACATCAACCCCTTCATCGCCTCGCCGGACGGAAAACTAAGTGCTGCCGTGGACGCTCGGTTTATTTTCAAGAAACCATGAAATGGTCACGGCTTCTTGACTATTCCACGGTACTGCATAACTTCTACCATATTAGTGTTGGATCATGGGTCCGTCAGGATGGCTGATCGGTCCCCGGCAATGAGAGAAATATGCGATACGAATTGAAGTCGATCCGCATCTGGTCTTTTACCAAGGTATCCTTTTTCGTTAACCTGGTGGTCGGTTTCGTCCTCGGGTTGATGTACGCAATGATGCTGCCAATCCTCGTGGCTGGTATGTCTCAGTTTGGAGGCTTCTATGGGTGGAGTTTCGATCCGTCGGAAATACCTATCGGAATCATGCTGGTGATCATGCCGATTATGGGTGCGATGTTTGCAGCGGTTTTTCACACTCTCATCGGGATCGTCCTGGTTGCCGTATACAACCTGATTGCACGGTTGGTCGGCGGCCTGGAGATGCGATTTGAACCTACGGAGACAAAACCTGTCAGCCAGACGGTGCGTCCGATCACAGCGTACACGGCGCCCCATAATGCGCCATCGACGTTGGGACCACAGGCCGACACCGCTCATGTTGCTGCCACGCCGCCGCCACCACCGCCGGTGCCGGGAGTGTCGCCGATATCGACTCCGCCAAGTATCCCACCGGCCCCGACGCCGAAGACGGTCGCGCCGATAACTCCACAGCCTGCCGCGCCTCCCGAACCGGAGGATCTGTCAATACCGTCGACGGCTCCGGCGCCACCGGAGAACGTACCATCACCGCCGAGACCGACCACAAAGCCAGGGCAATCCACGGACGAGAGTCCGGGTGAGGATCGCCCTTCCACAACCGATGACAATCGAGAATGATGAGCTATGACACTTTCTGAAGTACGCGTTCGTATTGCACCGTCACCCTCCGGGTATGTGCATGTGGGAACGGCTCGCACGGCGATTTTCAATTACCTGTTCGCCCGGCGCCATGGCGGGAAGTTTTTGGTGCGGATAGAGAACACCGACAAGGAACGTAGCGACCCGGTTTTCACGGAGGCGATTCTGTCGGCCTTGAAGTGGCTCGGCTTGCAGTGGGACGAGGAGATCGTCTATCAGTCGGACCGCATTGATCTCTACAAAACTCACGCCCGGAAGCTGCTCGAATCGGGCCACGGCTACCGTTGTTTTTGCAGTCCGGAGCAGTTGGCTCAGGATAGAGAGAAAGCACGGGCCGAGAAGAAAGATATGCGGTACAACCGGCGCTGTCTGAATCTGTCGCAGGCTGAAGTAGAAGCCCAAGTTGCTCTCGGTTCAGCGTACACGATCAGGTTGAGAATCCCCGAAGGGGAGACCAACTTTGACGACCTGGTGTCAGGCGAGTTGAAACGGAAGAACGAGGACCTTGAGGATTTCATCGTGGCGCGCTCTGACGGAACAGCGACTTACAACTTGGCCGTAGTGGTTGACGATCACGATATGGGGATCACTCATGTTCTTCGCGGCAATGATCACGTCACCAACACCTTCAAGCAGATTCATCTATATCACTCGTTTGGATTCGAGTTGCCGAAGTTCGGACATATGCCGATGATTCTGCGGCCGGATAAGAAGAAAGTATCGAAGCGCCTGGGCGACAAAGATGTGCTCGCTTTCCAACGCGAGGGCGTGTTACCGGAGGCGATGTTCAACTATCTCTGCTTGCTGGGCTGGTCGCCCAAGACAGATAGGGAGATTTACTCGCTCGAAGAGTTGATTGATCTTTTCACGTCCGACAACTTCAATCCATCTAACGCCATTTTCGATGTTGAGAAACTCGTAGCTTTCAATCAGGAATATATCGCCAACAAGCCCGACCACGAGTTGGCCGCGATGGTGGCGCCGCTCCTGGTGGAGGCCGACCTGACCACGAAATACTGGTTGGAAACGCGCTGGGAGTATCTCAGGCAAGTGGTCGGCGCCCTCAAGCTTCGGGCCAGACGCATAGTAGATTTTGTTGAGTTGAGCGCCTATTTCTTTGCGTTCGATTACCAGTATGAAAGCGATGCGGCCGCCAAACATTTCACATCGGAGAACGCCGAGTTGCTCAGCGAGTTGACCGACCGGTTCGAGCGGTTGCAGGATTTTACTCACGAGGCGCTCGAACAGACTCTCAGCGCGTTGGCTGACGACAAGGGCATCAAACGCGCTCGGTTAATTCACCCGACGCGACTGGCGGTTTCGGGACGGTCGAAAGGTCCGTCACTATACGAAATGCTGGTCATACTTTCGCAACCGGTAGTGGTGGAGAGAATGCGAAGGGCCATTGAAATAATCAAGAACGCAAACAGCGCTTGACATATTATATGATTGAATAGGTTACTATGGACAAAGTACAACTAGCGAAGATACTCAAGATGGCTATCAGAGGCGAGGAAGACGGATTCACATTCTACGACCTGCTTTTTCGAAAGGCAACCAATCCCGACGCCAAACGTAAACTGGAGAACCTGCGCAACGACGAAGCCGCGCACAAGAAGGTGCTGTATGAACTTTACGAAGAGCACGTCGGTGGTGAGGTTGGACAGTTACCGGACAAAGGGCTGACACCGCTGGCTGAGGTCTTTAAGAAGGATCACCTGGATGAGCTTAAGAGCGAACGGGAGTTTATCAACCTGGCGATTGAAGCCGAACTGGCTGCGACCAAGTACTACCGGGAGCATTTCGAACAAGCCGATCTGCCTGAACTGAAGAGTATCTTTGGGCGACTGGCCGATGAAGAGCATCTGCATTATGAATTACTCATGGCGGAACGAGAAGCCATGAGCGGCAATTACTACTGGTTTGGATACGATGAGAGTGCGCCCCTGGAGCATTGAGGCGGCGTTTTGGTTCTGATTGATCGACGCATGACAGCGTCTTTAGCTTGGAGATAACTGTGCAGTGGGTCTGTGAATTCTGTGGCTATGTCCATGACGATGAGGACAAACCTCATTCGTGTCCTGTCTGTGGGACGCCCGGCGCCAAGTTCTCGGAACGATTTGACGATGACAATACACTGGAAGGGCATGCCGACGATAAAGTCGTGGACCATTTTGATAAAGACCTTTATGCTGATTACGAGGACGAATGAACGAGAAAATCCCAGGTCGCGCTGAAGCGGAGGGGCAGGTGGTGCTAAAGGTTGGTGACCCGGCGCCCGATTTCACGCTGGCAACCCACAACGAGGGCGAGTTGAATCTCGTCTGGTACCAGGGTCGCAAGAATGTAGTGTTGGCCTTCTACCCGGCCGACTGGACACCGGTCTGCGCCACCCAGGTGCCCGAGTATCAGAAGGTATCCGATCGATTTGATGAGTTCGGTTGTCAGCTACTGTGCCTGTCTTGTGATTCGGTGCCTTGTCACATTGCCTGGGCGCGATCTCTGGGCGGGTTGTCGTTTCCTCTGATGTCGGATTTCTGGCCGCATGGTAAAGTGGCTCGCATATATGGTGTGCTGAGCCGGAAGGGATATGCCGAACGCACCGTGTTTCTTATCGACAAGGAGGGCATAATCCGCTGGATCGAGAAGCTGCATCCGGCCGAGTTGCCCAATAACGAACATCTCTTCGAGCAACTCGCAAGACTCAGCGAATAGATACTATCTCAGCAAGGATTTCTGAACCATGCTGGTACTGAGGTTGTTCTTATTTACATGTGATCCGCGGCTCAGCGGATCCGAAACAGGTTGAATGGCCATGTATTTCTCGTTGCCCAAAGAGTATCGTGAAGCCGATCTGGCGGAGTTGAATGACCGCATTGCCGCGGCCAGGGATAAACTCGGGCGCAAACTGTGTATCCTGACCCACCATTATCAGCGCCGTGAGGTCGTTGGCTGTGGTGACTATCTGGGTGACAGCTACGGCTTGTCGAAGATAGCGGCCGAGCAGACGGGGGTGGAGGTCATAGTTTTTTGCGGTGTGCATTTCATGGCTGAAGCGGCCGACGTTTTGTCCGGTGATCACCAGATGGTTTACCTGGCTAATCCGTTGGCCGGCTGCCCCATGGCCGACATGGCCGACATGGCTGACGTTATGGAGGCCTGGAAGTATCTCGAACAGTTTGGCGGTGACAAGAGAATCATGCCGGTGTCGTATATGAATACCACGGCCGGACTGAAGGCGTTTACCGGTCGACATGGCGGGCTGATATGCACTTCGTCCAATGCCCCTGCGGCGTTTCGATACGCCCTGGAGCGTCGGGACAAGGTGTTCTTCTTCCCTGATGAGAACCTCGGGCACAACACCGGGTTGAAGTTCGGTCTCAAGCCGGATGATATGGTCGTGTGGGATTTCTCACGCGCTGATGGTGGTCTTACCGAAAGTCAGATCGACGCTGCCAGGATAATCCTCTGGAAGGGTCATTGTCACGTGCACACCAATTTCACGGTAGAACACGTCCGGCAGGTACGCGAAGAACACCCTGGGATTCAAGTGATTGTTCATCCGGAGTGTTTGCCCGAAGTTGTTTCGTTGGCCGACGGTTCCGGTTCAACCAGGTACATCGTTGAGTACTGCGAAAAGGCGCCGGCTGGTTCCACGATAGCCATCGGGACCGAAATCAACCTGATCAATCGTATGGCTTATGAGTATCCCGACAAGAAGATCTTTGAGTTGTCGGGGCAGGTCTGCCCGGTGTGTGCCAACATGTATCGCACGACATTGAACGACCTGGCCTATTGTCTTGAGAATTATGCTGACCTCAAGCCGGTGAAAGTGAACGAACCGAACCGAAGCGAGGCCTTGACGGCTTTGAAGAAAATGTTGGAGATCAGTTGACCTGTTGAACGTGGGCGGGATATGAGAAAACAGTGTCAATAGGCGCACTCCATAAGCGCAGACGCGGATACGATATCACAAGCAGACAAGGATAGGAAATCATGGCGGCAGATGTCCTGGTACCTCAGATGGGCGAGTCGGTGCTCGAAGGCACGATTCTCGAATGGAAAGTTAAGGTTGGCGACAAAGTAAAGCTCAACCAACCATTAGTGGAACTGATGACGGACAAAGTGAATGTTGAGATTCCAGCCGAGGTGGAGGGAGTCGTGACCGAGATCCTGGTCAAGGAAGGTGATGTCGTACCGGTCGGCGCGGTGGTGGCGCGGATCGACGATGGTTCGGGGCCAGCCAAGACGCCGGCCAAACCGGACGTCAAGCCTGCAGCCAAAGCGTCGTCTAAGGCGGTCACGCCCACCGCCTCCAAAGCGCCGTCAGCTCCGGTTATTGCGACAGCAACTATTGACCGGGCCAGGATGTCCCCCAAAGTGAAAGTGCTCATCCGTGAATATGGCCTGGACTTATCTGCGATTGTCCCGACCGGCAAGGGTGGACGGGTGACCGTCGACGATGTCATGCGCGCGGTCGAGGAGCGCTCGGCCCAGACCGGCTTCGCCCCCGGTCCGATTCCATCACCAGCATTCCCCAGCGCTGCGGCTGCCTCGACCCCAACGATTGACGCCGAACCTGCGGCGCCGAAGGTGACGGTCGTTGTTCCGAAGTTCCAGCCGCTGCCGGAGGTGCAGCGAGAGACCCGTATGCCCGTAGAGGGCATCCGCAAATTGATCTCTGAACACATGGTCAGATCAGTGCAGACCTCTCCGCATGTGACGACGTTTGAAGATGTCGATCTGACCGAACTGGTCGCTTATCGTAAAGCGAACAAAGATGAATTTCGTTCGACCTATGGCGCCGGTCTCACTTACATGCCGTTCATTATCAAGGCGGTTTGTCTCGGCCTGAAGGAGTTCCCCAGACTCAATGCCTCGATGACCGAGAGCGAAATCATCTTGAAGAACTACTATCATATCGGTATCGCTGTAGCGCGCGAGGAGGGTTTGATCGTGCCGGTGGTGAAGGATGCCGATAAGAAGACAATCGTCGAACTGGCCGTTGAGATAAACGAATTGGGTGAGAAGGCGCGCACTAACCGTCTTATACCCGACGATGTATCCGGAGGCACCTTCTCGGTCACTAATGCCGGGATGTTCGGCGCCACGGCATCCACGCCGATCATCAATCAGCCGCAGGTAGCCATCCTGGGAGTGCACGCCATCACCAAGAGACCGTGGGTGGTGGATGGTGAGATAACGGTG
Organism: bacterium; assembly: GCA_030605565.1. Taxonomy (GTDB): domain Bacteria; phylum Zixibacteria; class MSB-5A5; order GN15; family FEB-12; genus JAJRTA01. The sequence goes on along the minus strand of JAUWIB010000074.1, from coordinate 24,150 downwards.
CGCGACATTTCGACTTTCGGACTCTCGTTCGACCATCGTTTGATCGATGGACATGTCGCCGTTCAGTTCCTGCACCGAGTGCATGAATACCTGGCCGATCTCAACAGGTTGCTGATGCAACTCAGGTAGGAGATGACGCGCTTTTTCGAGACGCGCTATGGCTGGGTACTTAGACAGGGCCTGGTTGATTACCGCCAGGCGTTGACGTGGCAACATGGGCTGGTGCAGATGCGGCTGGAGGGCATGGCCCGCGATACCATTATCCTCCTGGAACATCCACCCACGGTCACGGTGGGCCGTGACGGTCACAAGGGAAACTTCCCCGAGTGCGATCTCGAACCGATCTACGTAGAGCGCGGGGGAGATGTCACCTTTCATGGCCCCGGCCAACTGGTGGTCTACTTCGTTTTCAATCTTTCGGGTCGCGGGCGAGACCTCCACCGCTTCATGGCCGATCTTCAGCAAGGCATCATCGACACGCTTCGCGAGGTGGGCATCACCGGTCGGATGGATGATGATCACACCGGAGTGTGGGTCGACGACAAGAAGATAGCTTCCATTGGAATCGCCGTGAAGCGCTGGGTGTCGTTTCACGGGGTGGCGATCAATCTTAACACCGACCTCAAGCAGTTCGAACGCATCCGCCCCTGCGGACTTGAGGCGAGCGCCATGACCTCGGTGTCTAATATCCTCGGACGCGAGACAAGCCTGTCTGACTTTGGCGACAAACTTCTCGAACAATACAGTCGTATCTTTGTTACCCAGTTCGAATCGGTCGACCTGGAAAACCTGGCTGAGGACATTGAATCACAGGCGGGCGGCTACACTATTTAGCCTTCACCAGAAACGAAACTGTGGTAACGACGAGGAGCGAGATGGAACTTGCAGGCAAGACAGCGTTTGTCTCCGGCGGCACCAAGGGGATAGGTCTCAGCATTGCGGAGAAGCTGGCCCAGGAAGGGGCCAATGTGGTCATCAACTATTTCCGCAGTCGTGGCGCGGCCAGGGAGGCAGAGGAGAAGATCAGAAGCTACGGCGTCGAGTGTTACGCTCACCGAGCGAACATGGGCAACCATGCACAACTGCCGGCCATCTTCGAGGGGATCAAGGAGCGTTTCGGTAAACTGGATATCCTTATCTCCAACGCTGCGCTGGGGCTGTTCACCAAGATGATCGACATCGATGACAAGGCCTGGGATTTGTCGATGCACACCAACGCCCGCGCTTTTCTCAACTGCGTACAGTTGGCCTACCCGATCATGCAGGACCACGGACGAATCGTGGCGCTGTCGTCTTTGGGATCCATCAGATACATTCCCGGTTACGCCGCCATCGGTGTCTCCAAGGCAGCGATTGAGAACATCGTGAAGTACATGGCTATCGAATTCGCACCGCGCAACATCAGTGTCAACTGTGTGTCGGGGGGATTCATCGACACCGACGCCCTGAAATCATTTCCCAACTACGCTGAGATGCTCAACGAGGTCTGTGAGCGCACGCCGTTCAAACGGGTCGGCCGTCCCGAAGAGATCGCCGACGTGGTAATCTTTCTTTCGTCACCGAAAGCAAGTTGGATCACGGGTCAGACGGTCATCGTCGATGGCGGGTATTCGTTGATGTAGGCCTACGAGGCATCACTTCAGAGATGCCTGAAAGTCATTCCGAACGCGGGAATCTCTTTCGCCACCTTCGGGTGCTGTCCGGCGACTCGCCCGACGGCCTGTAGGTTCGAGAGTCTATGTCGGGTGGAGTGAGGCCGTCTCAAAAGGTCGCACACCAAGGTGACAGAAAACATTATTCACAAGGGCGTCACGTAACCCCGCGTAGGGGGCGGCCTTGTGTCGCCCCTCGATTCCGGCGGAGACAAGCCCCGCCGCTACGGGACAGAAAAAGCAACTTGTGGGACAGCCTCGAGTCACCCGATGCCACAGCACGCTGACATCTCATCGGCGCGTCGTCTCTATTGACAAATCTACTATTATCCCTATATTGATATCAGAGTAGGTTATCCATTGTGTCGTGGCGAGTGTGTTCATGCTGACAAATGAAAGTACGTCTGTGGTTTCAAACGAGAATCGCCAGGTGGGTCGAGTAGTTGTTAGATTAGTCCTTGCTACTTTATCGCTTCTGCTTTTTTCCTGGAGTGGAGTTTGCGCAGAGGGTTCGCCCTTGTCCGATTTCCAGGTCACGTTTGGCGCCGGATGGGGGCAGGCCGATCAGGACGATCTCAACGACAAATACATCGACGAATTCGCGCGACCGGCGGGGCTGCTGGATGACCATCTGAGTAGCCGCGTGAGTTTCTATGGTGAACTCGCATACTCACTCCCGCCGAAGCACCAGTTGCTTCTGGGAATGTCCTACACCGGGGGAAAGACCGATAACCATCGGACCGAATTGATTATCGATGAATTGCAGCAGGTCATCGGCACCATGACAGTCAGCAACGAACTCTCGGTATCGGCTGTCATTCTGCAGGCACGATTCAAGTACTTCATATCACGGGGAACGTGGTCGCCATTTGTGAGTCTCGGAACGGCCTATGCGTTCGGAAAAGCAAACCTGGAGCACAAAATAGTCGTCGACAGTTCACAGGCAACTCTGTGGAGCAAGGAAGATCAGTACACTGGTCGTGGAGTCGGGTGGCTGGTCACGATGGGAATTCAGCGAAATCTGGCTGGACCGGTTTCAGTGGGAGCGGAAGGCGGGTACCGACAAGTTGTGACGAGTGATCTGGAAGATGATGCCGGCGCCGTGTGGCGCTTTGATGGAGCCAGGCCGGCGCAGGCGGTTCGGCTCGACTTCAGCGGCTGGTATCTGATGGGAACAGTCACCGTGGATATACTATGATGACATTGAACGATCTTATGTGTCAGCCAACCAACGTTACACGGCGGTCGTTGGTGGCGGCAGTCCTTTTGGCAATCGTGTTTCTGATGGGACTGTGCGTACTGGTCCCCGGTTGCGCCAAAAAGTCCCCTACGACATTCGACGACGGTGATAGTGCCGTGGTCATCTTCGAACCGGAAGATACGGTCTTCTGGGAGCAGGACTCGGTCTACGTAGTTCAGATTGAAACTACTGAGGATACTTGGCAGGGAATGCACGAGTTCGTTGAGGTCGCCATGAGCCACCACCTCTTCCAAATGGGCGGCTTCGATTTTCTGATCGCCTATGATGCGTCGGCTCTCCATTTTCAGGCGGCTATTTGCGGTCCGCTCCATACGGAGTGCGGATGGGAATACTTCAATTATCGCTATGGACCATTCGGCAACTGTGGGGACAGTTGTCCCAGCGGGATGCTAAGAGTGGTGAGTATCGCCGAAACCAATAACGGCCCCAACCACCCGGACCTGGCCTGTGCAGACAACCTGGGTGAATCCGGCAGCTATCTGGTATTCAAGCTCGACTTTCTGGTCAGCAACGACCGGACCCTGGAGTGCAAGTTTGTCCCCATTCGTTTCTTCTGGATGGACTGCGGCGATAACAGCATCGCCTACCACCCACCTGACAACCCTTTAGCATCGGTTTGGGGGGTGTCGCGCTACGTGTTCGAAACTCCTCTACTGGACGAAATGATCGCCGATGATATCGCCGGGTATCCCACTTACACCGGCGTGCAGCAGGAATGCTTCGACCGCGACCCTGATAAGCCAATCCCGGTTCGGATTATCGACTTTGTCAATGGCGGCGTTGATATAATCTGTGCCGATTCGATAGATGATCGTGGCGATATCAACCTGAACGGCAAAGCGAACGAGATCGCCGACGCCGTTTTGTTCAGCAATTACTTTGTCAAGGGTATCGGTGTGTTCAACGTCAACTTACGGGGCCAGGTTGCAACCACCGATGTGAATGCGAATGGGACAATGCTGGAAGTCGCTGATCTGGTATATCTTATTCGAATAATCACCGGAGACGCCTTACCGCATGCTCCCGTGACGCCAGTGTCTGGGAAGCTTACCCGGAGTGCCGGTACACTGTCTATCGACCGTCGGGCAGGTGCGGCGTTCATTGTTCTGGAAGGCAACATCGCCCCACAGTTGCTGGTGTCTGAGATGGAAATCAGTTACGCTTTCGACGGGCGCAACACACGGGTTCTGGTTTCAAAGATACAAGCAGGCGCGTATTTTGAAGGACAGTTCCTGGCCTTCGACGCCAATGTAATAGAAGCAGAACTCGCTATGTATGACGGGGCGCCGATTGATCTGGATGGCGCTTCCGATACGGCTCCGCTGAATGTGACGAACCACCCCAACCCGTTTCGCGATACCACCACTATAGGCTTCTACATGCCGGATTCGGGCGATTTCGAATGCGCTGTATTTAATTGGCTGGGAACGAGGGTTGCGCTGTTTCGCAGTACCAGCGGCACGGGGTTTGTTTCATTCGAATGGGATGCCTCTGGTCAGCCGGCCGGGCTCTACGTTTGTCGCGTGGAAGCAGAGGGGTTTGTGGTGAATCATCGCATGCTGCTGACTAGACCATAAGCATTAGGCCGCACGAGGCGGGTCTCACCAAATACCGAGCGCATCTTTGGCTTCTTCGGAGGCCATTTCCTTAGGGTCCCAGACCGGTTCCCAGACGAGAGCAATCCTGACCTCGGTCACACCGTCGAGGACCTGCACGGCACGGTGCGCCATGTTGATCAGCATCTCGCCATAGGGGCAGGCGGGAGTAGTGAGGGTCATTTTGATTTGGACCAGACCGTCCGGCTCTATATCGATATCATAGATGAGTCCGAGATCGACGATGCCGACCTGTATCTCCGGGTCGCGCACCGGTTTCAGCGCCTCGAGAACCTCTTCCTTCTTCGGTAATGGCATGCTTGTGTATCCTTCAATCCAGAAGACCGTGATGTTTCAACACCATCGCCATCATTCTTTATCCTCGGTCGTCGCCGGTGTATCGCTATCGGTCTGGCCCCGTTCGTAGTTTTCCAGACCATTGATCAGGGTAACCCAGGACAAGAGCGCGCACTTGATGCGGACCGGAAACTGCCGCACGCCTTTTAGAGCGTCGAGATCCCCCAGGTCATCCGGCAACTCGACATCTTCACCTTTCAACATGCGGCGCACCAACTCGGCGATTCGTCGGGCTTCCTCAAGCGGTCGCCCTTCGACTATCTCCGCCAACATCGATCCGGATGCCACTGAGATGGCGCAGCCCTTGCAGTCGACATGGATGTGCTTGAGCGTACCACCGGCCATCTCGACCTGCATCTCGAGTTCGTCACCGCAGGCCGGGTTGGATCCGTCGGATTTGATGTCGGCGCTTTTGACCGGTTGCTTGCCGCGCGGCGAGCGATAATGGTCCATGATTATATCACGGTACATGTCGTCCAGTGGCTCACTCATACTCCGAAGTACCTCCTCATGTCTATCAAAGCGTCGATCAGAGCATCGATATCCGCCTCGTCATTGTAAATGTACAGCGATGCGCGCGCGGTCGCTATTTTACCCAGAATTCTCATCAGAGGCTGGGCGCAATGGTGACCCGCTCTGATGGCGATCCCCTTGGTGTCGAGAAAAGTGCTGATGTCGTGGGGGTGAATATCGTGGTCGGTGAAGCTGATTGCACCGCCGCGCAACTCGGCCTCCTGGGGACCCTGGATTTCAAGCCCGTCGATTTCAGACAGACGGCCAATCGCATACTTCGTCAGCGCGATTTCATGTTCCCTGATCTTGTCCATGCCAAGCTCTTCGAGATAGGTCAGAGCGGCCTCGAAGGCTACGACATTAGCGATGTCCGGCGTGCCGGCTTCGAACTTGTGCGGGATTTCATTCCAGGTGATGCGATCGAAATGAACCTCACGGATCATCTCTCCACCCATGTTGAACGGCGGCATGGCCTCAAGCAAGGCACGCTTTCCATAAAGGACGCCGACGCCGGTCGGACCCAGCATTTTGTGCGATGAGAAAGCGTAGAAGTCAACCCCAAGCGCCTTGACATCGACGGCCATGTGCGGCACCGCCTGCGCGCCGTCCGCGAGCACAATGGCGCCCTGCCGGTGCGCCAACTCCGTCAGTTCCGCCACCGGATTGACCGTGCCCAGGACGTTCGACATGTGCGTCAGGGCCAGCAGCTTCGTCTTCGGAGTGATGATCTCGTCGATGTTGCTCAAGTCGAGATGGCCGCAAAGAGTGATTGGGATTCGTTTGAGTATCGCCTTTTTCTTCTGCGCGAGGATAACCCACGGCACCAGGTTGGCATGGTGCTCCATCTCAGTGATGACGATCTCGTCGCCTTCCTCGATATTGGCCTCGCCCCAGGAGAACGCCAGCAGATTAATCCCCTCGGTGGCGCCGCGCGTAAAGATCACTTCCTCGGGATCGACGTCGCCGATGAAATGTGCTACCCGCTGCCGGGTGTGTTCGTACGCGGCGGTGGCCTTCTCGGCCAGGGAATGGATACCTCTATGAATGTTAGCGTTCTTGTGACGATAGAAATCGAGAATGGCATTGATGACCACCGTGGGCTTCTGAGAAGTAGCGGCACTATCGAGATAGACGAGACGGTGACCATTGATCTTCTCCTCGAGGATTGGGAAGTCACCCTTGATGCGGTTGGTGTCCAGCCGCAATCGCGCCGTTTGAACGGTGCCCGGTCTGTTGTTAGTATTTGTCTGCATCTATGTTGTCTCGTTCCTTGAAGGTCACAGATCAGTCGACCTTGACCAGAATATCCTCACCTTCGATTTTCAGTTCATACTTATCGATTCCGATCACTGCCGGCGGTCCGGTGACAGCGCCGGAGTGGATGTCGAATGTCGCTCCGTGCCGTGGACAAACGATATTGTTACCGTCCAGATCACCGTCACTGATAGGCGCCGAATCATGCGAACACTTGTCAGCCAGGGCGTGAAAACCGTCGCCCGTGTTACAGACCACGATGTCTGTGTGACCGACCCGGAAGGAGCGAAGCTCTCCGGTCGGGATATCGGAGATGACGGCAACTTTCACGAAACCGGCCATGGTCAGTTGCCCTCCAACCGTTGGGCGACGAAACTCCCGATACGATCCCGCAGATTTTTCGGTACCTGTTGCAACGTCGGGATCACGAAGCCGGATACGATCATCCGGACGGCCTCAGCCTCATCAATTCCCCGTGAAAGCAGGTAGAAAATAGAAAGCGGATCGATAGGTCCCAGTGTCGCGCCATGGGAGCATCGGACGTCTTCGTTCAGTATCTCCAACTCCGGGATCGTCTCGGCGCGGGTGCCGCTGTTCAATAGCAGGTTGCGGTTTTCCTGATACGCTTCGCACGTCCTGGCGTCATTCTCAATTCGAATCAGACCGGTATAGGCCGAGGTTGCCTTGTCGCGCAAGACGACCTTGAAATCGATGTTTGAGGTCGTCTCTCCCGACACATGGTGGTGGAGTGTATGATTGTCGAAGCGCTGGTAGCCCGAGCCAAACAACATGCCAAACATGCTGCTCTCGGAATGTCGGCCATTCAGTATCACGCCGAAATTCTGTTTGGAAACAGCCCCGCCGAAGGCCAGGGGAACGGTCAGCATGGTCGCACCCTGTTCGATTCGGGCTCGATGTGTCATGTAGCCATGCATGCCCGGAGCCTGGCGCTGCAGCGAAACGTAGCGGACGCGGCTGTCCGCAAGACCGAAAATCTCGACGGCACTGTTGGTGTTGCTCGGTTGGCTCTCGTCGAGCGAACCACCACCGTATTCATCGATGACCGAGAGTTCGGCGTTTTTGCCTACGACGATCAGCAGTCGCGGATATTGAGCCGAGCCGCTGAGGCCGGATTCCCTCAACAAATGGAGGGGTTTTTCAACCACCAGGCCGTCAGGAATGTAGATGAAGATGCCGTCGTTCCAGAGCGCCCCGTTGAGAGCTTCGAACTTGCCGCAAGCGGAGTTTACAAGTTGGTAAAGATATTTCTCAACCAGTTCCGGATGCTCAGTGGCCGCCTCGGACAACTTTGTCACAACAGCACCGCGAGCACACAACTCCTCCGTTCCATGGAACCCGATTTCGCGACCGGCCAGATCGGTAACAACACCGGCCAGATTGCCGTGCTCGACGTGCTCACGAACGATCTTTTCAACGGCGCCGAAATTCTCACCATAGTCGGTATCACTTACCTGGCTGCGATCGACGAGAAAGGTCATCGGGTCGGTATAGCGCCAGAGGTGAAGACCGCGATGGGGAACCGGGGCGCTGTTAAACGCTTCGCGTGAACGTCGACGGACGTCACGAAGCCAGCGCGGACCGCGCTCCAGTTCAGGCGCCATCTCGGGGATCAGGTAATCCCTATTCTCGGTTTTGTTCACAGTGGGATTATTCATCAGCCTAATGATCCCTCCATTTCCAACTCGATTAGCCGATTCAGTTCCACCGCATACTCCAGCGGCAGTTCTTTGGTGAAAGGTTCCATGAAGCCGTTTACAATCAGCAGACGGGCATCATCCTCGGTCAGACCGCGACTGGTCAGGTAGAACAATTGTTCTTCGGCAACTTTGGATACACGTGCTTCGTGTTCGATCTTTACCTGATCGTGGTCGATTTCCATCGTCGGGTAAGTGTCACTGCGGGCATTCTCGCCGATGAGAAGGGCGTCGCATTGCACCGACGCTTTGGTGTTCGCGGCATTCTTGTGAACTTTGACAAGGCCACGGTACGATGCGCGACCATTGTCCTTTGAGATAGACTTCGACGTTATCCGCGAGGAAGTGTTGGGTGCGGCATGAATCATCTTGGCCCCGGCGTCCTGATGCTGGTCTTTGCCGGCGAAGGCCACCGAGAGCATCTCACCCTTGGCGCCCTCGCCCAGCAACTGAATGCAGGGATATTTCATCGTCAACCGCGAGCCAAGGTTGCCGTCGACCCATTCGATCGTGGCGTTCTTGAACGCCGACGCGCGTTTGGTCACCAGGTTGAAGATGTTGCGCGACCAGTTCTGAATAGTCGTGTATCTGATGTAGGCGCCTTCCAGAGCGACCAGTTCCACGACGGCCGCGTGCAGGGAGTCGGTCGAATAGACCGGCGCGGTGCATCCCTCGATGTAGTGTAGCCGCGAACCTTTGTCGACAATGATCAAGGTTCGCTCAAACTGTCCCATGTTCTCGGCGTTGATGCGAAAATACGCTTGCAGCGGTACCTTAACGTCGATGCCCGGAGGCACATAGATGAACGATCCGCCGGACCATGCCGCTGTATTCAGGGCGGCGAATTTGTTGTCGGCGGATGGTATTACCGTGCCGAAGTATTTCTTGACGATCTCAGGATACTCTCGCAAGGCGCTGTCCATGTCGAGAAAGATGATCCCCTGCTTTTTCAGATCCTCGCGCATGGAGTGGTAGACCACTTCGGATTCGTACTGCGCCGATACGCCGCCGAGAAACTTGCGCTCGGCTTCGGGGATACCCAACTTGTCGAAAGTTTTCTTGATGTATTCCGGGACGTCATCCCAGCTTTGCTGCTGGTTTTCGATCGGTTTCATGAAGTAGAAGATGTTTTCGAAATCGATCTCACTGAGCAGTTCGGTGTTTCCCCACTGCGGCATCGGCTTGGAATAGAAGATGTCGAGCGCCTGGTGGCGGATGTCCGACATCCAGCGAGGTTCTTTCTTCATCTTCGAGATCATCTCAACCACTTCGTGGTTGATCCCCCTGGCCCCTTTGTGGAAGTAGTCGATCGGGTCGCGAAAACCATACTTGGTGGCGTAATCGTCCCCGATCGAAGCCAACTCCGCGTTCTGTTGCTTGATCTTGTCCGACATGCTTACACCCTGGCTTTCTCCGCCAACTCCTGCGCCACCCATTCGTACCCGAGTTCCTCAAGTTTCAAGGCCAGTTCCGGACCGCCGTGCTTGACAAACTTGCCATGCATCATGACATGAACATGTTGTGGCTTGACGTAGTTGAGCAGCCGCTGGTAATGTGTCACCAGCAGGATGCCGTTGGCGTCCGAGTGAAATCGATTGATCCCTTCCGAAACCGTCTTCAGAGCGTCGATATCAAGTCCGGAATCCGTCTCGTCCAGCAGCGCCATCTTGGGCTGGAGCATCGAAAGCTGCAGGATCTCAATGCGCTTCTTCTCGCCGCCGGAGAAACCATCGTTCAAGTAACGAGTGGCGAATGATTCATCAACAGACAGCGCCTTCATCTCGGCTTTGAAGAGTTTGCGGAAATCGGACATGTTGGCATCTTTGCCGCGGTGGGATTTCAGGGCGGCCCGCATGAAGTTGGCCACCGAGACGCCCGGAATTGCCAGCGGATATTGAAAGGCCAGAAACAACCCGGCGCGTGAACGTTGGTCGGCGGACATATCCAGTATGTTGCGACCGTCAAGATAAGCTTCGCCTTTGGTGATGGCGTAGTCGGGGTGTCCCATGAGAGCGTTGGAGAGGGAAGACTTGCCGGAACCGTTGGGGCCCATGATGGCATGAATCTCGCCGGGCGCGATTGTGAGCGACACCCCGGACACCACCTCTTTGTCCTCAACGGCAACGTGTATATCCTTGAACTCAAACAGAGACTGCTTGTCAGTCATGGCTGCATAATCCTTCTATGTATGGACAACATGGTCAATGTGAATCTATCCTTGTATCTGCTTTGCGTCCGACTGGTCGCTACCAACTCGCGGCAGCACCATAAGACGCTCCTTCTCAATCAGATCGTTTAGGGTTGTTCCGGCCAGGAAGCCGGCGATTTTCCCGGCCAGGCTACCGAGGATATCATGCACGGAACAATTGTCGGTATGGATGCACTGTTCGAGTTGGCCGGTGCGCTTGGCGCAGTGATCGGGGTCCAGCAGCGGACCGCCGAGTTTGGTGATTACTTCCAACAGATTTATCTCACTCGGTTCACGACGAATGCGAAACCCGCCCTTGCGACCTCGCACCGCCGTAACCAGACCGGCCTGACGCATTATAGCCAGCAGCTTGGATGCGTACGGCACCGAGATACCTTCCGCCTCGGCGATATCGGAAACCGACATCTGCCCCTCAGTGCCCTGACGGGCCAGCACCAACAGGCATCGCAATCCGTATTCTTCTGTGGCCGACATTCTCATAACATTTCCTAAACCGATCTACGTTTCAACAACCGGGCGTCCATTATACAAATACCTTACAAAAATGTAAAGTATTATTTGTGTAATTGTTGGCAGGCGTGATTTGTTCCCGGATTTTGGAATCCGGGATGATTCCAGCGGTTTAGGCGGCTGAGATGACCGCTACGTGCGTGGCGTATGTCCACATGCGCCGCGCTGTCTGTAGAGTCTTGGCGGCAGATGTGGACATCTGCCGGGCACAGGATAATAAGGTTTCAGGCTGCCTAATTGGTTTTGCCTCACGGTGGTGGAGAACTGGCTATTCGACCTTCCTTAGTTTCACCTGTACGCGGAAGTCACGAGAGTGGTGAATCAAATTCAAGAACGTCACATCCTGGTTGTTTCGGTAGGAGAAACTGCCATGCATGAGACAGTAGAAGATACAGAGAGCAGGTCGAAATGTGTGGTCTTCGAATCTCATTTGTCTGTTTTCAACCCAGTAAGGTCCTCCGCCGTAATTGCTGCAGATACCGGACGAAGGAACTTCGTCGAACCAGTAGGAAGTGTCGGTAAACTCCATCTGGATGTTGAATCTGACTCTGTGAGGTGCATTAGTGATATGATGCGATGTGAATTGATAGGTTCCTTCCCAACGGCCGATGAGTTGTTGAGGGTCGATTGGTTTATGTGGCAAATCGCCGATGAGCTTTTGTATGCCAATAGGTGCAAGTGGTCCAGTCGAATTGTCCGAATCGCAGGCAGTCATTCCGACCGCAAGAACTACAACTAAAAACGACATCGCGTATTTCATTTCAATTAGCCTCCGCCTTATGGTAAGGCCCGAGTTGTCCGTTACCTTTGCTAACCCTATCTCTAACCTAATAACGGACAACTATGTCGATTGTGCAAGACTTTTTTGGGGGTTGCCTATTGCCAACAAAGTCAGTGTGTATTATCATTCTCCTCGTGAAAACGTTCACGTGTGCGGTCGGATGGTCCACGTTGCCCTTCGATTGTGCTCACCTTTCGACTCCGCTCACCCTTCGACTTCGCTCAGGGTGAGGTTGGAAGGAGTTCGGGGTGATGGTGTGAAGCGGCCGGCAGGATCACAGGGATCCTGCCCTACCAGGCTTCGCCAACCCACCCGACGTTGCGCTTTGGGTGGGGTACCGGTGCCGGGTTTGATTGAATGCGACAAGAGAAGTTGACAGTATAGATCGAGAGACAACGATGAAAGAACTGATGTCGGGAAATGAGGCAGTGGCCCGAGGGGCGTTCGAGGCGGATGTGAAACTCGCCTCGGCCTATCCGGGGACACCGTCGACAGAGATACTCGAGACGATTGCGGCGAAATATCGCAGTGTTTATTCGCAGTGGTCGCCCAATGAGAAGGTGGCCTACGAGGTGGGGATCGGCGCGTCGCTGGGGGGCGCGCGGGCCATGGTGGCGATGAAGCATGTCGGCCTGAATGTAGCAGCGGACCCGTTCATGACACACTCGTATACAGGTGTTGGGGGTGGGTTCGTGCTCGTGTGTGCCGATGATCCGGAGATGCACTCCTCGCAGAATGAGCAGGACAACCGGCACTATGCCAAGTTTGCACAGGTGCCGCTGTTGGAACCATCGGACAGTCAGGAAGCCAAGACGATGCTCCTGGCGGCTTACGAGATTTCGGAGGAGTTCGACACGCCGGTGTTGCTGCGGTTGACAACGCGCATCTCACACGCCAAGGGAATCGTGGAAATCAACGATCCGATCAAGACGGAGCAGACAAAGTTCACGAAGGATGCCGCCAAATACGTGATGATTCCCGCCTACGCGCGCGGGCGTCACAAGGTGGTCCGGGAGCGCCTGAAGAAATTGCAGGAGTTTGCCGAACAGTCGCCGTTCAATGTCATTGAAAACAATGGCTCGAAGATCGGCATCATCACGGGTGGCATCGCCTATCAGTACACTAAGGAAGTCGCACCCGGTTTGGATTACCTTAAGCTCGGGATGAGTTTCCCGCTGCCGATGAAGATGATTGCTGAGTTCGTCAAGAGCCATGACAAAGCAATCGTGGTTGAGGAACTGGAACCGTTCTACGAGGATCAGATACTGGCGGCGGGGATCAAAGTCGAAGGAAAAAAGTTCTTCGGTCATCGCGGCGAATACTCGCCGTACCGGGTGGCGCAAGGCTTGAAAAAGGCGGGCGTTCTGAAAGAGATCGCCATTGCCGAGGTGCCGCCCGAAGAACAGATGTTTCCCAGGCCACCGGTTTTGTGCCCTGGTTGTCCCCATCGCGGAGTATTCATGGCGCTTAAGAAACTCAAGGTCACGGTGACGGGTGATATCGGTTGCTATACGCTCGGTACCCTGCCACCGCTGAAGGCGCTGGATACCTGTATCTGTATGGGCGCGTCGATCGGGACTGCTATCGGCATGGAACGAGTTGACGGTTCCAGGAAGGGGGCGGTGGCGGTGATCGGTGACTCGACTTTCATGCACTCGGGCATCACCGGATTGCTTGATGCCTGCTATAACAAGAGCAATGTAACGGTGGCAATCCTCGACAACCGCGCCACCGCCATGACCGGGGGACAGGAACATCCCGGCACCGGGCGGACACTGATGGGTGGCGAGGCCGGACAGGTCGACATTCCCACGCTCTGTAGGGCGCTGGGTGTCAAGCGTATCCGTGAAGTCGACGCGTACAACTACGACCAGTGCATCAAAACGATCAAAGAAGAGATGGCGGCCGACGAGCCATCGGTGGTGATTACATCCCGCCCGTGCGTCCTGATGCCGAAAAGGATCATGGACGAACCATACGTGGTCGATCTGGAGGCCTGCAACGGCTGCTCGGCATGTTTCCGCATTTCGTGTCCGGCTATCGCGGCGGCGGAGGAAACCAACGAGCACGGGCATCCCAAGGCGATTATCGATGAATCGCTTTGCACCGGCTGTACTCTCTGTGCTCAGATCTGCCCGGAAGAATGCATCGTTCTCAAAAGTCAATTTGTGAAAGCGTAGGTGAGAAGATGTCTGATAATGAATACAGCATACTGATAGTAGGTGTCGGTGGCCAGGGCGTCTTGCTCGCCTCCGAGTTGATCTCCGAAGTGGCCATCAGAGCGGGCCTGGATGTTAAGAAATCCGAGATCCACGGCATGGCCCAGCGTGGCGGAGTAGTATCTTCGCACGTCCGCATCGGCCCCAGGGTGTTCTCGCCGACAATTCCATACGGCCAGGCCGATGTTCTGATTTCGTTCGAACAGGCCGAGGGCTTGCGGGCGGTTGATTGGATGAAGAAGGACGGGGTGGCGATCGTGTCTACGACTTCCCTGATACCGGCGATAGTGACATCGACAAAGGACCTGACCTATCCCTACGACGCTCTCGAACGTATGAAGAAGAAGCTGGCCAATGTGATCGGGGTTGAAGCTGACGCCATCGCGCGCGAGTTGGGCAACCCGAGGCTGGTGAATACTATCCTTCTGGGGGTGATGTCCGGTTACTTGCCGTTCGATACAGAGTCGTGGAACGAGGCCATCAAGACCAAGGTCAAACCGAAGTTTGTCGAGATCAACCTGACGGCGTTCGAGCGGGGTCGCCAACTGGCGGCTCAACAGGTCAAGACCTGAGAGCATGGTGTCGGGCGGGGTCGCCCGACACCACCATCGGTACGACGTTCTTTTCAACAGTGTCAGGATATCTACAGAGTATGAGACCCTTCGACTCCGCTCAGGGTGACGTGTGGACGCTCAGGGTGACGTGTGGGACCTCAGGGGGGAATCTTTTAGTGTGCGGTGGACGTCCTCGTCTACCGCGTTTACCTCGAAAAGTTGTCGGCGCACGGGGACGTACGCCGACCACAAAGTCGGCTCGTGGAACCTCAGGAGGGGAATCTTTGCTTGACTGAGGCGTTGAACCTTGTTATGATCGATTAACTGTGCGAAAACGTCTGAGAGGTGTTTGATAGTGCTGTATGGAGTGATTTTGGCCGGGGGCAAAGGGGAAAGGTTTTGGCCGGTGTCGCGATCGAGCCGCCCCAAACAATTCTTGAAACTGACGTCCGACAAGATGATGCTGGAGGAAACGATTGACCGCGTTCTTCCTTTGATTCCGATTGAGAACACTCGGATTATCACCAGCCGTTCCATGAGCAGGTTTATCACCGATGCGATGCCTAACTTCACCGAGGTAAACATCCTGAGCGAGCCGTTCGGTCGCAATACATGTGTTGCCATCGGGCTGGCCGCCGTTCATCTCCTGAAGGAAGACCCGCACGCGAATATGGTGGTACTGTCGGCGGACCATCTGATCAATCCGGCGGGGAAACTCTTGAAGATTTTAGAGAGCAGCGCCGCCATATCATCGTCCGGTGATTATCTGCTGACTCTGGGTATCGTCCCCACCCGTCCCGAGACGGGGTATGGGTATATCAGAGTGGGCGATCGATATGAGCATCCCACCGATCAGCCCGTGTTCTTTGTTTCTGCTTTTACGGAAAAGCCAAGGACAGAGGTAGCCAAGGAGTACTACTTCAGCGGCAAGTATCTTTGGAACAGCGGGATGTTCGTCTGGACGGCCCAGGCTTTCCTGAAGGTACTGGCGGACCACCAGCCGGAGATGCACAAGTTGCTCATGGAGTACTCTGAACATATCGGCAAGGCGTCTGAGATTGAAGCGCGCATGCAGTTGTACACCAAGGCTACGTCGATTTCCGTTGATGTGGCCGTCCTGGAAAAAGCCGATAACGTGCTGACTGTTAAGGCTGATTTCGTGTGGGACGATGTGGGCGACTGGAATGCCCTGGGTCGCTACAAGACCAAAGATACCGACGGCAATGTCAAGATCGGCAATGTTGTTGCCCTGGATTCGTATGAGATGACCGTCTTTAACGAAGGCGATGGTATCGTAGCCGTGCTGGGTTGTTCCGACATGATTGTGGTGCGCTCCGGTGAGATCACGATGGTTGCCCACAAGACGCGGGCTGAAGATATCAAGAAGCTCCTGGCGAAACTTGGAGAGAGTGACGAAACGCGCAAGTATATTTAGTCTCCTGGTTACGGCGCTGTGGCTCGTCTGGGGGGCAGGATGCATTCTTCCTCAACGTGGAGGTGAGGAGTCGCCACCGGATACCGACACAATCCCGACGGAATTGGAGCGTTATGATCCATTGGAATCGAGTCAGGACAGACAGGTTGTCCCGAGTGTTTATCCGAGTGATCAGCCAATCAATGCCGGAGGGTCCCAGCAGGAGACAGGGGATGAGGCGACCAGCGGCGACACAGGTTACTTGAACATCAATGAACAAATCGATACTCTGAACAACCAGGCGTTTCGCGTACAGATATTGACGACCAAAGTTTATGGTGAGGGGCGAACGGCACTGAGGGTGGCCGAGGAGATTTTTGACCGCCCGGTCTACATGGATTATGAGGTGCCCTACTTCAAACTGAGAGTGGGCAACTTCGCCGAGCGCGAAGCGGCCGAGAACTATCAACAGCGGGCCAAGGCGGCGGGCT
This sequence comes from bacterium, assembly GCA_030605565.1. Taxonomy (GTDB): domain Bacteria; phylum Zixibacteria; class MSB-5A5; order GN15; family FEB-12; genus JAJRTA01. Next base: position 7,625 of record JAUWIB010000074.1, on the reverse strand, counting down.
ATACCAACGCCTGGGTTGTGGTGGTTACAGTTGCGGTGGAGGAACCGGCGCCTCTTTACGAGACATCGCCGTCGACGGTGGGAGACAGCCTTGACTACGAGCACGATCCGGGTCAGCATGACTGATTGTCCGGTGGTCCGAATCGACTGCGAAAACCCGCAGGGCCGGCTGATAGATCAAGCCGCAACCCTCTTGCTACGGTGTGATCTGATAGTGGCGCCGACTGAAACAAGGTATGGTCTTCTCGCTCGGGCAGATGATTCTAGGTCACTGGAGAAGCTTTATCGTGCGAAAGATCGTGACCGCGCTGCTGCGGTTGCAATCTTTGTCGATAGTATCGAGGCGTTGGATGCTTACGGTGTGATGACGCCCTCGGCGCGACGACTGGCGAAGCGATTCATGCCCGGACCATTGACCCTGGTATTGACGGCAGCCGATGAAGCAACATTAACAGTAGAGAGTGACGGGCGGGTTGGTCTGCGAGTGTCATCGTCACCGGTGGTAAAGGCATTACTTGAGAAAGTTCGGAAACCTCTGACAGCAACTTCAGCCAATCTGACCGGCCATGGGGAAGCGGAGACGATCGACCAGGTCGTGGAGACTTTCGGGAGCGATGTGGCTCTGTATCTTGATGCCGGACGTCTGGTTGGAAGTGTGTCGACGGTGGTGCTGTGTCAGGGGGACCGGACAGAGTTGCTGCGCGAGGGCGCCCTCTCTGCTGCCGGCGTTGCCTCGGTCCTTCAGGAGACGGCGTGAGCGAGAAGTTCGTCATACTGTTTGTCTGCACCGGGAACACCTGTCGGTCGCCCATGGCCGAAGGAGCGCTGAAGGGTTTGCTGGAAAAGCAGCGTCCGGAAAAGTTCGAAGTGGTCTCGGCCGGTACCGTAGGTGCGTCGGGGTTTCCGGCTACCAAGTATGCTGTCGAAGCGGCCAGGATCTGGGACGCCGACATTTCGAAACACCAGTCGCAGCCGTTGACAGGCGGCCTGATCGATCGCGCCGATCTTATCTTTGGTATGACTTCCGGCCATGTTGGTGAAGTGCTGAGATTGCGCAGGGAAGCCGCGGACAAGACGTTTCTCTTCAAGAATTTCCCCGACCCAAAGCAATCGGGCGAAGGGGTCGATGATCCCATCGGCCAGCCGCTTGAGCGGTACAACGAGACGTTTCTGGAAATCGGCGAATATCTCGGCAAGCAGTTGGACAAAATTGTAAAAAGAATTGATGCTAAGACAAATGCCTGACGGAAGATTTCTGCACAAGGCGCTCGCCATGACTGTTCTGTTCTGCGGACTGGCGCCTCTTTTCTACTTTGCCTCTCTGCAGTTTGAGATGTCGCAGGCGTTGGCTGAAGAAGAACAGCCCGGTGGCGATACCATCGAGTTTGACCGCTATGTCGAAAACGTAGCTTTCGGTATCGGTGAGAGGTTCTCGTTCGATATCAACTACGGTTTTATCAACGCCGGGACGGCTTCCATGGAGGTGGCGCGGTTGATCGAGTACGGGGGGCGTCCCTGTTATCAAATCGTGACTCGGGCAAACTCCAATAGTTTCTTCTCCACGTTTTACACCGTCGATGACCGCGTGGAGTCGATCATTGACGCCATCGGTCTTTTCAGTTGGCGCTTTGAGAAGAACCTTCGCGAGGGCAGCTATCGTTCCACTCGCACTTACGCTTTCGATCAACGTGAGCACCAAACCGTGTACCAAGGCGACACTATCGAGGTTGCGCCGTGGGTGCAGGATGCCGTCAGTGTGCTTTACTTTGTTCGCACTCAGGAGCTCAAAGTCGGGACGTCGGTGTACGTGGACAACTTTACCGACGGCAAGAACTACGAACTTGAGGTCAAGGTCCTCAAGAAAGAGAACATCACCGTTGAAGCGGGAAACTTCGACTGTATTGTCGTAGAACCGCTGACGCAATCGGTCGGCGTCTTCAAGCATGAGGGAAGACTGAAGGTCTGGCTGACCGATGACCGTCTCAAGATGCCGGTGCTGATGAAGTCCAAGATTCTGGTGGGATCAATATCGGCTGAGTTGACGGACTTCGCGCTGGGCGAAATCGAGGCGTTCTGAACCATGTCCAGCCGATTTCGCAAGAGCACTCCGATAGACCTTAATCTTGTAAAGCGTTATCCGCACGCACGGCGACGGAACCGGACGCAGTTGCATTCGCTTGGTCGACCGGCGAAAAAAAGCGGTTCCGATTTCTTCGATTCGCTGCCTCGTTTTCTCAAGGCTGATGACCTCAGGGAATTCATCTCCCTCGTCGTGAAGGCGCGTCATAAGGACCGTCCGTTTCATCTGATGTTGGGTGCTCATACTATCAAGGTGGGACTTTCTCCGATACTGATCGATTTGATGCGGCGTGATATCGTTACCGGACTGTCGTTCAACTCGGCCGGGCTGATTCATGATCTTGAATTGGCCTTTTTCGGCGGGACCTCTGAGGATGTGCAGGCCGGGCTGGAGGATGGGTCTTTCGGCATGGCGAGGGAGACCGGAGAGTTTTTCGCAGCCGTTTGTCGGTGTGCGAAGGAGCGAGATATCGGCCTCGGAGAGGCCGCCGGTGTCTTCATCAATGGAGAAAAGGCGCCCAATCGAAAGATTTCTCTTTTTGGACGAGCTGTCTCCATGAAAAAACCGGTGACGGTGCATGTCGGGATCGGTACCGATATCGTGGCCCAGCATCCGGAGTTCGATGCCGCCGTCACCGCCGCTGCATCGCATCTTGATTTCCGCCTGTTGTGCAGCCTCTGTGCCGATATCGACCGAGGTGGCGCACTGGCCAATATCGGCTCGGCGGTTATCCTGCCGGAAGTGTTTCTCAAGGCGCTGACGGTGGCCCGCAATATACACCGGCACAAAAGCCGGCTGACCACGGCCAACTTTGATATGATCCTCCAATATCGCCCGCTGCAAAACGTGGTGAGCCGACCAACCGTCGGCGTGGGGCAGGGGTTCAATTTCGTCGGTCACCATGAGATCATGATCCCTCTATTGGCCTGGGGTCTCAGACTTGGATTTGAGCGCTAGGCCACTTGCCATAGCGATGTTTTCACGTATATTGGCACGATCCCAATTCGGATCCGCGGCGTGTGCCCGGGTCGATTGACACAACTGAAGGTGCGGAGACGATAATGGCAAAACTGGTTGAATGTGTCCCCAATTTCTCCGAAGGCCGTCGTCCGGAAGTGCTCGACGCCATATGTAATGCTATCACCGCCGAAGACGGTGTGGTGCTCCTGGATAAGGAGATGGATCCCGATCACAATCGAGCGGTGGTGACTTTTGTTTGTCATCCATCGCTGGCGGTCGAGGCGGCTTTTCGCGGATATCAGAAGGCGGCTGAACTGATCGACATGACCACCCATAAGGGTGAACATCCCCGCATGGGGGCGTGCGATGTCTGTCCGTTCATCCCGATATCGGAAGTGACTATCGAAGAAGCGATCGAGTTGGCCAACAAACTGGGTCGCAAGGTCGGTGAGGAACTGGCTATACCGGTCTTTCTGTATGAAGATGCGCGGACGCGGGCCGATCGCAGGAACCTGGCCAAGGTGCGCACAGGTGAGTATGAGGGGATGACTGAGGCTATCGAGAAGGACCCCAAGCGCAAACCGGATTATGGTCCGGCAAAAATGAATCTCAAGTCGGGCGCCACCGCTATCGGGGTGCGGTTCCCTTTGGTGGCGTTCAATGTCTATCTTGGCACCAATCAGAAGTGGATTGCCGACAAGGTCGCCGACGCCGTGCGCAGTCTCAAGGGTGGGTATCGGTTTGTCAAAGCCCTCGGCTTTGAGATCAAAGAGCGCAATCAGGTACAGATATCGATGAACCTGGTGAACTATACCAAGACGCCGATCTTCCGCGTCTTCGAGACGATCAAGTCGGAGGCCGCTCGTTATGGTGTGAATGTCACCTCGTCGGAAATCATCGGGCTGGTGCCGAACGAGGCGATGCTCGACGTGTCAGATTTCTACCTGCGGATGGAGAACTTCTCCAGTGCTCAGGTGCTGGAGCAGAAACTACAGGAAGCGGGCGGCTCGGCGGTGGCCGCCGAAAGTTTTGCCGATGAGGTCGCATCGTCCTCACCGGCCCCTGGTGGCGGTTCGGTGGCGGCCTCGGCCGGTGCTCTGGGCGCCGCTCTGGCCTCGATGGTCTGTCGGCTCTCGATCGGCAAGAAGCAGTTCGACAAGGTCAAGGATGAGTTGACTCAGGTCAGGGATCGCGGTGATGAGCTTCGCGCCGAACTCACCCAGTTGGTCGAGACCGACAAGGAAGCATTCAACAAGGTGATGGATGCATTCAAATTGCCCGCCGGACAGGAGCGTGACGATGCCGTTGAACTTGCCAACAAAGAAGCGGCAAATGTTCCCTTAGAGGTGATGAAGAAGTCACTCGAAACGCTGAAGCTGGCGCGCGTGGTAGCAGAAAAGGGAAATCAGAATTCGATCACTGATTCCGGGGTGGCTGGTCTGATGGCGACAGCCTCAGTCCACGGCGCCGGATACAACGTGCGCATCAACCTGACTTCCATCAACGATCAGGCGTTTGTTACGAAACTAAATGGTGAGGTGGCTGTTATAACAAAAGAGGCTGAGGATCTTGCGTCACAGATCAGGAAGATGGTTGAGAGCAAGCTATAGATGAAACATCGAATCGATCTGCATCTGCACACCAATTGTTCCGACGGGCTTAGTACGCCATTGGAGTTGCTGGAGATGGTTCGTCGCCGCAAACTGGCCGCGTTCGCCGTTACCGATCACGACACGCTGGCCGGTTATCTCGAGTTGCGCTCTTTGCTTGGCGAAGGCGACCCGGAACTTATTCCCGGGCTGGAGTTGTCATGCCGATCGGGAAACGGTGAGTTGCACATGTTGGCCTATCTTTTCGATCCCGATACGGAACCCTTGCGAGTGGCCCTGGCCGACTTTCAGAACAAGAGAAATGAGCGCGGACGTGAGATGGTTCAGAAGCTCAACGAGATGGGTATCGAGATCAACTATGACGACGTCCTTGAGGTGGCCGGTTCGGCAGCGGTGGGTCGTCCGCACGTGGCCGAGGCGCTCTACCGTCGAAAGGCTGTGGCCTCTTACGACGACGCCTTCCGGCGATATATCAGCAATCGCGGTCCGGCCTATGTGCCCAAACAGAGCTTTGCGCCGGCAGAGGCAATCACCTTGATTCATAACGCCGGTGGGGTTACGGTGCTGGCGCATCCGATGATCGACGGCGCTGTCGACCGGATCGAAGAACTGGTGGCTCTCGGTCTTGACGGTGTTGAGGTGCTTCACCCCGACCACAAGCAGAACGAGACACAAAAGCTCAAAGAGATGGCAGCACGTTTCCGACTGGTCTGGACAGGCGGGTCCGATTTTCATGGTCGCGGTGGCCGCTGTGGTTCAGTTGGTTCGGAGGCGGTGCCGATAGAATGTTTACACGAACTCAAGAAGCGGGCTTCGCAGAGACAGGCTTTGCAGAAACGAGGATCAGTTTGAAAACGATGGCAACATGTCTACTCATTGTGATGTTAGCGTCGATTGGCTGGGCAGGCGAGTCGCTGACTGAAGAACAGCAGATGCAGATTATCGAAGATTACATGCTGGTCACGCGACAGCGTCAGCCAGACTTGTCGGCTGCTGCAGACTCACACAGTGACTCGTTGCACCCACCGACCGTGAAGTGTGGGACACCGGCTATTCTCAGGTTCGTGACCAACTATGATAGACTGGACCACGGTCTGCTCAAATCGCTCGGGGTTCAACTGGTTTTGAGGCCGACGAATCTCACCGATTCGGTCGACTCACCCAAGGGCCTGTTCCGAGTACACTATGCCACTTTAGGTGCTGATGCTCTATACGGGGGAGCGGAGACGGCAACTCAAATCGCCGACATTATGGACTCGGTCTACGCATACATCGTGGATACGCTCGGCTACCCGGCTCCGCCTCAGGACGGCTACGAGCCGGGCGGGGACGAGAAGTATGATGTTTATATGAAGAACCTTGGCAGCATGTTCTACGGGATGACATATGCGGATTCGCTCGGATTTGGTGATCCTCAGAAGGCCACGTCGTTTATCGAACTCAATGCCGACCCGAGGCGCTTGCACGGTTACAATAACGACCCCCACAGTCCCATGGATGCTATCCGAGTGACGGCGGCGCACGAGTTTTTTCACGCTGTGCAGTTCGGCATCGATTGGGGTGAGGCCGAAGACATCGGTTCGGACTACGATGAAAGGCGTTACTGGATGGAGATGTCGGCGGTCTGGATGGAAGAGGAAATCTATGATGACATCAATGACTATTACTACTATCTGGAGCACTTCTTCAACGTTCCTGAGTACTCTATTCAGCGATTCCAGGGCTTGCTGGACCTGCATCCCTATGCGTCGGTCGTCTTCCCGATCTACCTGAGTGAGCGGTTCGGTCGTGACATTATCAGAGATATCTGGTTGCTTTGCGGAGAGCTTGGATTCGGTCCGAGTTTTCTGCAGGCCGCCGATTTAGCTATCTGGGAAACCAGCGGTCATACTCAGGATTGGACGTCGGCGTTCTCGGAGTTCGCCCTTTGGAATTATCTCACTGGAGAACGAGCCGACCTGACAATCTGGGTGGGTGACACGGTGATCTCCGGCTACTCGGAGAAAGAGGCATACCCGTCGATTCCGTTTGAGAAACTGCACGCCCACTATAAGTATCCGGAGACGGTTGGGGCCAACTCAAACCTTAGAGAAAGCCCTCGCCACAACGGCGCCTACTACCTAAGTCTGCGTTTGCTTGAGACGGCGGATATCGTGCCGGACACGATCATCTGGGTCTGTGACTCCGCCGCGGGCGAATTTCCGAACTGTACCGATTCGACCCAAACACGCGATACTACATATATAACCGAGTGGCGCTACAGTTTCATAACACACATCGACACGTTTTTCAATATATACCTGGCTCTTGGCAGCCCCTACGTGCCGACGCTTCCTGACCCCTGGGGCGTGAACATCATTTATCAACTCGAGGAGGCGCCTGACTCTTTAATCTTAGATCGTTATTATGCGGACGATGATGCCACTTACCAGATCAATCTACCGAATTACGCGGAGTATCGATCACTGACGTTTATCCTGACTCCGGCGTCCAGCAATCGAGCGTTCTATGAAGTGCCTCAACACCGCATAATGTGGGTTGGGTACCATATCGGTGAGAGCAATTACGACTCCTTATTGGTTGAAGTTCCGGGGGCCGTACTGGACCCGTACCCCAATCCGGCCGTGGTTGAACAGATGGACCGACCGAGGGTGACTTTCCGCTTGAGAGTGCCGACCGACAGCGCAAGTTACCCTATGTACGGTCTTCCCTTTGTCGCTCAGGATACATACTTGCAGATCGATGTCTACACTGTAGCCGGCGAACGGATCAAAACGGTCATACGCAATGACGAACAGGTGGAGCGCACCGGGATACAGCAGCGAGAAGGGGAGTTCCTTGCCGAATGGGACCTGACCAACGAGTCCGGCGCCGATGTTGCATCGGGGGTTTACCTGGTGTATGCACGTCTGTTCTCCAACGCGAAACGTGGCGTCCTGCTGGCTGAAGATCACACCAAGCTGCTAATTGTTCGAT
>JAUWIB010000057.1 GCA_030605565.1 bacterium | reverse complement strand
TGTTAAGAATGTTTGGTCTGACCCCCTTGGTGGTTTCCTAATATCATGTTAATTATGTGTTAACCAACTTGGGGTTTCCGACCTACAGGACTGAATACTCTTGTGTACTACAATGCAACCAAACAACCATCCCAAACAAGCAAATATCATGGGTTTTTGGAAAGCCCGCGTGCGCGGGAATGACACAGTTTCGTGCGCGGTGGACGTCCTCGTCTACCGCGTTTACACCGAGACATCGTCGGCGCACGAGGACGCAGGCCGACCACATTACTATGACACAGGCAAGGCTGTTTTTTTCGCTTCGCGCCATGCGACCTCACCCTGAGATGCCTGGCCCGGACGTTAGCGAGATCGGGTGGCCCACCCCGCCTCGGCAGGGCTGTGGGATCTGATAGTGGTACCATCCACAAAGGAGGAAGGCTGAATGTTACAGGTCAAGACAGATAAAGCAGCCTGGTCCGGGCGGCTGGTGGCCGTTCAAGCGAGGATTCGTCTCATCCGGTCCTTTGATGAGCGATGGCATGACTACCCAGGGTATGTGCTTCGCGTCGACGGAACGTGCGGAGACGAGACGGGGGAGTTTCTGATTGCCGTCGGTAAGAGCGCGCATGAGAAGCATCGATTTCGTGCCGGTATGGAACTCAGCGGTCTGTCGGTTCCTGTCAATGACCCACGACTGGAGACGGCGGCGTACTACAAGACGAGTCGGATCAAGATAGAGAAGAGCGCTGAGGATACACCGCCCGAGGGTCCGCCTTTCATCCGAGTACCGCCTGATCTATGGACCTATCGGGAACGCGGGCATCGACGCCTGAACCCCAGGACTTACGAATTGAAATGCTTGACGTGCATCTGGGGTTGCAGGATGCCGGTGGAACTAATCATCGACAACTGGAAACCATGGATAAAGAAGTACCGATCCGAGACCTTCTGCTACGGGCCGAAAAGCTGCTCGCTCTACCGGGCCGGGGCCACGCGCAAAGTTCCCGGTCGAAAAGGTATGAGCTACGAGGAAGCCGACTGGATCGATGAAGAAGCAACCTCGCACCGTGAGCCCGACGATTGATATACCCGGGCCGGGTGGCCCATCCGCGTGCGGCGGGTTTCCAGGGGGTCGCCCTTCGACTCCGCTCAGGGTGAGGTAGTGGGAGGCTCAGGGTGACACGGTTATCGCTCAGGGTGACAGGCAAGCCTGTTCTTCGCGCTTCGCGCGCATCCGAGACCATTCTTCGACACCGCTCAGGGACGTACGCTGCGTACTGGAATGAACGAGCCAGCCTTGATAGTGGGTTGTCTCTCACCCTGGTCCCGGCGATATTCAGCGGTTGCTCAGCAATGTCACGATCTGATTACTGAGCTTACGTCTACTCCGTAAAAAACGGCCACTAAGGCAAGGAGAGCCAACACCGCCACAACACCAATCACACCCCAGGCAATGTTAGAGGTTCCGTGAGTTCCAATCTGCTTTTCCATAAGGTTCCTACCTCGCTGTTATTTGACCTATTGGATTAGACGGAAATGACGCGGTCAAGGTTGCAAATATGTCACAGGTGCAAAGAGTGGGCGGTTCAGTTGAGGAATTTTAGTGGTCAGTCTGTTAGCCAAGCTGTTCTTTAGGACAGTGTTTGACGATAATGATAAAATGAGCACAATGTCCGCTGCCATCCTCAGGTTGCTGGTGAGTCGTGGCACTATTGTCAGGGAGAGTTGTGAAGCACGCGAACCATATTCGATCGGTCTCGTTGAATCCGAACTCAACGGCCGGCATCGACCGCCGACCGCCGAACAACATCGCGGTTGAGATCGTCACGGACCTCGATGCTCTTACCTGTCATCAACCGGCCTGGGACCAGCTGGCGTTAGCCACCCAACGACCTCTTCCTATGAGTTCTTCCGCCTGGATCATTCCCTACGTGAAATACCGGTTGCGCGAGGACGAGCGCTGGGCTGTGGCGTTTGCTTTTGACGGCTCCGATCTGGTGGGTGTGCTACCGCTGCTGATTTGTCCGCATCGCGTGCTTGGTATGAACAGCGTGCGATTGCGTACAATGTTTGGTCCTCACACCTATTCGGTGGATCTGTTGGCCGATAGTTCGCGGGAGTCGGCGGTGATCACAGCTATCCTGACGGCTCTGGACAAAGTGAACCGACGTTGGCATCATCTGGTGCTGCGCAGGTTGTCGTCGACCTCCCCATTATTCAAGTTCATTGGAGAGCGAGGCAGGTCCGTTCGCCAGTATCATGAGGAGTGCGACTCCGGATCATTCCTTGCGACGGTCGGTGACTTCGATGCTTTCTATGAGACTCTCAGCCGCAACACCCGTCGCGCTCATACCAAAGCGCACCACAAACTCGACCGACTCGACGACGTGAAATATGTCTTTCTGTCGGGCGACGACTCAACTGAAGCGAGAATGGAGGATTTCCTCAAAGTCGACGCCGCCAGTTGGAGAGGCAGGGCCGGGTCCGCGATCAATTCCGATCCATGCGTGCTGTCCTTCTATCAGGAGGCAATCCAGCGTCTGGCGCAACTTGGCTGGCTGGAGTGGCACTTTATGGTGGTCGACAGCCGGGTGGTGGCAGCCCAATTGGCGGTCAAAATGGGACGCCGCCTGATTATAAAACGGATAAGCTACGATGAGTCCTTCGCATCGTACGCACCCGGCAACATCTTGTTTGAGCACACCGTGAGGAGAGCCTTCGCCGCGGACGACATCGACGAAATCGACTGCTTCACCGATATGCCCTGGCATGCCAAATGGCGATGCGAAAAACACCACTATCATCATCTTTGGATCTATGCCCCAAGACTGTTACCGTTCGTGACAGGCTACCTCCCTGCCAGGGCAAGAACCTCGTTGCGCAATGTCCCCGGTTTGGTGTCGGCCTATCACAGTGTGAGTAAACTGGCCAGGCGTCTCAGAAACCGGAGGCAGTGAAGAATAACAGCACCGGGTGGGACACCAGTGTGACGAAGCTACGACTTTGTCGACAGGTGCTCCTCAGCGACGCGTCGGGCGGCAACCTCAGTAGTAATGCTTTCCTTCTCCGCCAACTCAAAGACTTGTCGCACACCACCTGGATACCGGTAAATACACCCATCGCCGTAGCCGGTCCGGATGACCCGGCGCCGCCGGCGGACGGCGTCCGGCTGTGAATGTAGGGAGCGCCGGTTTCGGCGATAATGTCCATGTCAGTCGATGATGTCCCTACATCCGGTCCGGTGTAGAAGAGGCCGCCAAGCTGCTGAATCAGCTTGCCATAACGCCGCAACAGATCGGTGCGAGACTGCGGGTCGAAATCGTCAGGAATAGCAATGACCGCCTTGCCGCCTCCCCGTGGGAAACTTGGCACGGCAAACTTGTAGGTCATACCGGCGGCGAGTTTGAGTGCATCGTCAATGGCTGCCTCCGGACTGGGATAAGGCATCATCCGGGTGCCGCCTGTCGCCGGACCAAGTCGTGTAGAATGAATAGCGATGAATATCCAGGCTCCGGTGGGTCGATCGTAGCGAACGACGACAGTCTCACCGTCCCAATCTTTCAGCAGTTGTTCTATCACCATTCACCTCCTTTGTCCGACTTACGGGAGTCTATATTGGCGACACTGCTGTGTCAATTAGTAAGATGAATTGGAGGTTGTGTAAACCCGCAGTTGTCATCCTTCGACTCCGCTCAGGATGAGGTTGGCAATGTCGAAACCACAGGGGTTTTGAGCTGCCTTGTGAGAGAACCTCTGCTCTCCTGCCGCGAACCAGAGTACAGAAAAAGGGCCGACACGAGGTCGACCCGGATATAGGATTTTGTAATACCGCAGCAACTATGCTACGGCTACCTGAACGGCTTCCTCACTCCAGGGGTGGGCGGATCCCCTCGTACGGCGTGTGTGGTTCGGGGCCACCATTGAACATCCAGTCCACTATGCAGACCAGATCGGAGATGTCGCCGTTGGAATTGTTGCCGTCGAAATCAAGCAGGCTCGGTGGCCAGAAACTGTTCGGTTCACTCATAAACATGTAATCGATCAGTGCCACCAGATCAGATATGGAGGATTCCAGATCACAATTGATATCACCCGGAACGAAACTGCCTATGCTGTGATACGGCATCAACTGGGCGCGGATGGTAAGCTCAAGATCATGGTTCTTCCAGGTGACCACGGTCTGTCCGGCATTGTTCAGGTCGGCGTCGGCGTACCATCCGAGTTGATCAATCCGTCCGCCGGGATCGTCGATGCGGTAATTATGCCCAACAAGATTTCCCTGCGGGTCGACCTTCTGGGCAAACAGCGCCCGCTCCCTGCCCATGGGACCGCCATATTCCGGGAAGAAGCGGGCATCACTCCATACTACCAGGACATTGCCTGAGTCATTGCAGGTGAGCCTCGGATGTATTTCGTCGGCCGGATGCATGTTAAGCTGATCGCTCCCGGCGACGTTGATCGCTGCGTACTTCGGCGCGCCGTCGGCATAGAATCCGCGCATATACACACCATCAGCCCGGCCGCCCCATGAGTGTCCATACCAGGCCAGATAGAAATCACCGTCCGACTCAATATCCATCGACACGTTCATTGACCGATACGAGACGCAATTGGCCGTATCGAAGAAACCGAATTCACAGTCGGCCATCAGAACCTCGGTAGCGGGTGTATAGTCGGCATTGTAGACGACATAGGACACATGCTCCAGGGCGTCATCGTACACCAACCACGCCACAACAAAACTCCCGTTATCGGCCACCCCAATGCAAGCCGGAGCCCGCAACGCATAGTGACCGGCAAAGCCCGGTTCCTGCTCAATCGGGTGAGGGAGATCGGTAGGATGGATGGCGGGACTTACGCTGCCACTCACCGGATCGTACAGGTAGGCAGCTATATTCGTCTCCACATCTCTATAGTATGTCGCCACACCGATCAGACCGGTGTTACTTACATGAACCGAAGGACCATCGAATTCCCCCCAAAGATCAGCATTGAGGTCGATTGACATGAGTTCGACAGGATCGCCCACCGGCTGTCCGGACTGATCGAGTTGCTGTGCAAAAAGAGCCACGTCGTATCCGGGTGTGCTATCGGTGGGTTGGGCGTAGGCCTCGAAAACGGCCGCCGTAAGTCCCGATTCGTTGACGTCAACCCGGGCCCGGTCGATGGCTATCCACAGACTATCGGCGCCGCTAAATGAGGGGAAAGGAGCCAGTGCAATCGAGGGCTGAACCAAGTCCCCATCAGGAGAGAAAGAATTGTACAAAAGCTTCCAACTGAACTTGATGTTCGGCCACGGCAGACTCTGATCACCGACCTGGGTTAGATGTTTCAGGTTCCCGTTGCCGTCGATTGCTACGTCAGGTCGGGTGACATCCCACGGATAGACGTAGGATGAATCATAGCAGACAAAATCGTTGCGTGTGACTAATGGATCTCCCTGAACAACTGAACACGTTGCCAACAGAGCCAACGAGATCAGGGCTATCAGCTTGAACTGCGATTGGCGTAATACCATCTTGGAGTCTCCATGCCTTTGGGTGTTTTCTTATATATATGATAACGGAATAGCGATGGACATACAAGTCAGTTCTCACCACTTTTGCGCTGAGCCTCTGGATATGTCAGTGTGCCCCGAGGTAACTTCAGGCCGGTTTTATCGTTGACTGCCGGCGCGCAGTACAGTATTCTGACGGCAACAGACAATCCGCGAACAGTGACGATCAGAACCTTATTGGAGGATGTTGAAATGGAAGACGAAACCATTATCAAGGAACTGAGCCTGCCCATCTACCAGTCACGCGGCTGGATGAAACTGATCGGTGTGATGTCGATCATTGGAGGGGTTTTGGCGGCCTTCACTATCGTCGGCATTCTCATCTGTTGGCTGCCGATCTGGCTGGGTATCCTGCTCTTCAAGGCGGGCAGCGCAGCGGAGGGTGCGCAGCTCAACGGCGACAAAACCAAGCTGCTGGAATCGCTGACGCGGCTCAAGACCTACTTCGTTATCAACGGAGTTCTGGCTCTGATCGGTGTCATCATCGGCGGTGTTTCGGTCCTCATGACAGGCGGCGCTCTTTTCTCGATTATGGATCAGTTTTAGTCACAGCGGTAGCGTAGTCAACGGACCTCTCGGCAACCAACAGTAGTTGAGGATTAACGGGTCTTCATCAGCCGGCCGCGTGGCGCGTAGCACAGGGAATTCGATTATGATAGATTACGTTGACTCACCGCACGGCATCACTGCGGAGCGGCTCGCGGGTTTTTTCGTGGGTTGGCCGAACCCGCCCACGCCTGAGACGCACTTGAGGCTGCTGCATGAAAGCGATCACGTGGTACTGGCCATCGACTCTGAGAATGGCCACGTAGTCGGTTTCGTCACCGCGATATCCGACGGCGTGTTAAGCGCTTATATCCCGCTGTTGGAAGTATTACCTGAATGTCAGAAACGGGGGATAGGCGGCGAATTGATGCGAAAGATGATGGCGAAACTCGACGGGTTGTACATGATCGACCTGGTGCGTGCCGAAAACTTAGGCCCATTCTACGAACGGTTCGGCCTGATACCGGCTGACGCCATGGTGATCCGCAACTTCGCAAGACAGTCGGGTCAGTAATGCTGCGCACTGATTCCTTTGGAGAGTCAGGCCTTCAGCTTGGCCTCAATTCGGGGAGGAACTCTCAGGATATAGCCGAGCAGAATCGTGAGTAGCATGCCAACCAAAACAGGGTTGACAAGGATGGATGCGTTGTCGTCACAGGCTATCAGCGCGGCGGAGATCATAGTGTACGGAGAAAGCGCAGCCAGCACCAACACCACAATAGCTCCAATTCGCCCACGCGGCCATTTCACCACCAGCGCGACAAGTAACCCGATCCCTACGCCCAAGCCATAGGATAATAGGTAACAGTAAAAAGAACAGTCAAACCCTACAGGCTCCATATGATCCTCCTTTGTTTCAGTCGTGTCCAATGATAGTAATGAGGCAGTAGCCATGTCAAGTCCAAATGCTCCCCGCCAGTCGACTGGACAGGTTAGCGCGTTGTCTGCGATACTCCTTTACAAAGGAGACGACATATCATATATTTGGCTTTCCTGTGACGGCCAACGAACGTTTTTATGGTGTTGGCTGACAAGGGGTTAATGACCGCCTCCGAGTCTGGTCGCGCTCTGTAGTTGTTCGACTCGCCGGCGGCGGCTGAAAAGTGGACTGAGACTAGGCATGTACCGAATCGAAACCAAAGTCGATACCTCATCAGAGACTTTCAAACAGAACCAAGAACTCAACAAGGCTCAGCACCGCCAGTTCAAAGAACGGCTGGAGCAGGTCAAATTAGGCGGCTCGGAGAAAGCGCGCAAACGTCACACCGACCGCAAGAAGCTCCTGCCGCGAGATCGACTGGCCAAACTTCTCGATCGCAACACGCCGTTTCTTGAACTTAGTTCGCTGGCGGCGTACGACATGTATGACAACGATGCGCCCTGCGCCGGGATCATCACCGGCATCGGCACCGTCCACGGCAAGGAAGTGATGGTCATGGTCAACGACGCCACCGTCAAGGGCGGTACCTACTACCCGATGACCGTGCTCAAACATGCCCGCGCTCAGGAGATTGCGCAGACGAACTGCCTGCCGTCGATCTGCCTGGTCGACTCGGGTGGCATCTTTCTGCCGAAGCAGTCCGGTGTCTTTCCTGACAAGGATCACTTTGGTCGCATCTTTTACAACCAGGCCCGGATGTCGGCGTTGGGTCTGCCGCAGATTGCTGTTGTGATGGGTTCCTGCACGGCGGGCGGGGCGTACGTTCCGGCCATGTCGGATGAATCGATAATCGTCCGCAAGCAAGGCACTATCTTCATTGGTGGACCTCCGTTGGTGAAGGCGGCTACCGGTGAAGTGGTTACAGCGGAAGAGCTGGGCGGCGCCGACGTTCACTGTCGCACCTCGGGTGTCACCGACCACTACGCCCAGAACGACGAACACGCCCTGCAACTGGCTCGCAACGTCATCGAGAGCCTCAACCGTCCGGCCAAGTTCCCGATCGACCGCACCTCGCCGGAAGACCCGCACTACGATCCCGAAGAACTGTACGGCGTCGTCTCCAACGATATCCGCAAGCCGTTCGATATCAGGGAAGTGATCGCGCGCATCGCCGATGGCAGTCGCTTCCACGAATTCAAGGAACTCTACGGTACTACGCTGGTGACCGGCTTTGCACGCATTATGGGATACCCTGTCGGTATTCTGGGTAACAACGGCGTGTTGTTTGCCGAGTCGGCCCAAAAGGGTGCGCACTTTGTTGAGCTTTGCGCCGAGCGCAAGATACCGTTGATCTTCCTGCAAAACATCTCGGGGTTCATCGTCGGTCGTCAGTACGAAGCGGGCGGCATCGCTCGCGACGGCGCCAAGATGGTCCATGCCGTGGCCAATGCCGATGTGCCCAAATTCACGTTGATCGTCGGCGGTTCCTATGGCGCCGGTAACTACGCCATGTGTGGACGCGGCTACCTGCCGCGCCTGTTGTGGATGTGGCCCAACGCCAAAATCTGCGTGATGGGTGGCGACCAGGCGGCGGGTGTACTCGCCGCCGTTAAGATCAAGCAACTGGAACGAGAGGGTAAGAAGCTCACCGAGGAGGAGATCCAGGCTATCCGGCAGCCGGTGCTTGACAAGTATGAGTCGGAGTCGACCCCGTACTACTCCGGGGCGCGGCTGTGGGATGACGGCATGATCGGTTTCACCGACACGCGGCAGGCGCTGGCCCTGGGGATCTCGATGTCGTTGAACGCATCGATTCCCGACCAGAAATTCGGTGTGTTCAGGATGTAACCCGGCCATAAATGGCTTCTATGATGAATTACGATACTATAACATACGAGAAGAACGACCGCATCGCACGAGTGACGTTTTGCCGTCCCGAAATCCATAACGCCTTCAACTCAACGATGATTACCGAGATGACGGATGTCTTCGATGAGATCGAAAAGGACGGGGACATTCGGGTGGTCGTGCTGACCGGCGAGGGCAAGTCGTTCTGTGCCGGGGCCGATCTCAACTGGATGCGTGGCGTTATCAAACAAACATTCGATCAGAACCTGGCCGAGTCGAATGCGCTGGCCGAACTTTTCAATAAGATCTATCGTTGTCGACGTCCCGTGATCGGTCGCATCAACGGTGCTGCTATCGGCGGCGGCACCGGGTTTGTGGCGGTGTGCGATATGGCTATTGCGGCGCGTTCCGCGAAATTCTCGTTCTCCGAAGTCAAGATCGGCGTGGTGCCCGCTTGTATCGGGCCGTACGTGGTCAAGAAGATGGGGGAGGGCAAAGCGCGCGAACTGTTTATCACCGGCGAGCGGATGAATGCTGAACGGGCGCATGAGGTCGGGCTGGTAAACAAAGTGGTTGATGACGATCAACTTGATGATGCCGTGGATGCGCTCGTGAAGACACTGTTGTCTTCGGGCCCGGAGGCGGTTGCGATGGCGAAGAAACTGGTCAGTGAAGTGCCGGAAATGACACCCGCACAGTTCAAGCCTTACACGGCGGAGATGATCGCGAAGCTCCGGGTGTCTGATGAAGGACAGGAGGGGATGGACGCATTCCTGAACAAACGCAAACCGAAATGGGTGACGGAGTGATGTACGGATTTCGGTACCCCACCCAGAGCGAAGCGTCGGGTGGGTCAGTGTCAAGAACCAACATGTAACGGAACAAATGAACAAACTTTTCAAAAAGATACTGGTAGCTAACCGTTCCGAGATCGCCGTCCGCGTGATGAACGCCTGCCGCACACTCGGGATTCCATCGGTAGCCGTCTATTCGGACGCCGATGCCAACAGCAAACATCGATTCTACGCCGATGAGTCGGTCAATATCGGTCCACCGCCGCCACGCGAGTCCTATCTTGATATTGACAAGATAATCAATGCGGCCACGACCACCGGCTGCGATGCGATCCATCCCGGGTATGGGTTCCTGGCGGAAAATCCAGGGTTTGCGCAACGTTGCGCCGATGCCGGCATCGTCTTTATCGGTCCGTCGCCGGACGCGATCACGCTTTTGGGCAACAAGGTGCAGTCGCGAATCAAGATGGCCGATGCTGGTGTGCCGCTGATCCCCGGTATGAAAGGGACCGAGACTGACATTGATGTTTATCGGGAAGCTGCTGAGAAGGCCGGTTACCCCGTGATGATCAAAGCGGCGGCCGGTGGTGGCGGCAAGGGGATGCGGGTTGTCAATTCTCCTGAAAACCTGGCCGAAGCAATCGAGGCGTCGCAACGTGAGGCGAAGAATGCCTTCGATGATGACACTGTCTATCTGGAGAAGTACATCGTCAAACCGCGCCACATAGAATTCCAGGTCGTGGCCGATAACCACGGCAACACTGTTCACGTTTTCGAGCGAGAATGTTCGATTCAGCGACGACACCAGAAGATTATCGAGGAGACGCCGTCGACGGCGCTTGACGATGACACTCGCGCCCGTATGGGGGCCGATGCTGTCAGAGTAGCGCAGGCGGCTGGCTACACCAACGCCGGCACTGTCGAGTTTCTCCTGGACGAGAGCGGCAACTACTATTTTCTCGAGATGAACACGCGTATCCAAGTGGAGCATCCGATCACCGAGATGGTCACAGGCGTTGATCTCGTTGTCGAACAGATACGTATCGCCGCCGGGCTACCCTTGTCGGATCAATTTGGCAAACTCAACCAGCGTGGTCATGCCATTGAGTGCCGCATCTATGCCGAGGACGGTGAGAACAATTTCATGCCGTCGACCGGTAAGATCATCCATTACTCCGAGCCAAGCGGACCGGGTGTGCGTGTTGATTCGGGCGTGGTCGGTGGTGTCGAGATCACAATCGACTATGATCCGATCATGGCCAAGCTGATCGTGCATGCCCCCACGCGAGAGCTTGCTATCCTCAAGATGATTGATGCCCTGAATAACTACAAGCTTCTCGGCGTCAAGACTTCCAAGAAGTTCATGATCGATGTGATGATGCACCCGGAGTTCGCAGCCGGGCGTACGTACACGGATTTTATCGAGAAGCACATGAGTGATCGGGAGATTGACGGCGCCAAGTATCAGGAGTTGGCTGTGGCGGTAGCCGCAGCGGCATCGACGCAAGGTGTGGGCAAGCAGGTAAGCGTCGCCGGCGCCAGCGGGTCGGCGGTGGCCGAACCCTCGCAGCTTATCGGTGGCTGGCAGATCGGTGATTCGATTACCAAGTGATGGAGCGATATCGCTCGGTAGTGATGGCAGGCGGAACGACCACAGTGTAAAGGTGCAGAGACAATACCAATGAATAATGCTGAGTTTGTTTTCGATGGTGAAACGCTGGACACTTCATGCGACAAGAACGGGGAAGTTCTGGTGGTGAGCGTCGGCGAGCGGAAGTTTGAATTCACACCGGTGGGCGACAACCTCTTTGCCACCAACCTCAACGGCGCGCGTTGCGTGGTTGGTGTGGCCGAACACAAAGGCACCTACTACATTGATATCGATTCCGTCCTGTTGGAAGTGCAGGAACCTTCCGAAAATGGTTTCGCCGGTGGCGCCGGTGCTCTGGCGGGGGAGAAGGACAAGATCTTCGCGCCTATGCCGGGCAAGATCGTCAAGATCATGGTGGCCGTTGGTGATGAAGTTACCGAGAAGCAGCCGATGGTGATCGTGGAGGCGATGAAGATGGAGAACCAAGTCAACTGTCGCGCCAAGGGTACGGTCAAGGCGGTCAATTTTGCAGTTGGCGACCAGGTCGACACCGAAAGCCCGATCATCGAGTTGGAGCTGGAGGAGTGATCTGCGTTTGCTCACGAAGATGCGGACGGACCCTGACGTCTTGTTTAGTCTTGTAGGTCAGGTTCCTTGGAACCTGACGCCTATCGTCAGGAGCACAGGGCTCCTGACCTACTACACTACGCATCACCTCTATAAAACCCGTACGCCTCCCGTCACCGCCCAGAAACGTAGCGGGTTGTCAAACGCGGTGTCGCCACCATCGATCTGAATCGTCGTATAGCGTGCCTCGACGAACAGGCTAACTTTCGGGATCAGCTTGTACCTGACTCCGCCACCGAAGCTGTAATAGAACTTCGTCTGATCTTCAAGTCCCAGTAATGTGTCCCAGAATTCAGCGGTACCGACTTT
Source organism: bacterium (assembly GCA_030605565.1). Taxonomy (GTDB): domain Bacteria; phylum Zixibacteria; class MSB-5A5; order GN15; family FEB-12; genus JAJRTA01. The sequence continues at coordinate 7,587 of JAUWIB010000057.1, read as the reverse complement.
GATCGGAGACGGGAAATCAAAATCACTCTGAGTGATCTTGGCGAATCCAATTCCGGCCTGCGCGTACGGTTTGACAGGAATGGCAGGGAGGCTCGGTGTCAGTCTTCCGGCAATACCGAACATGGCGGCCTTTATCTCGCCGCCACCGACCTCGCCCCCCAATATCCCATCCAGGTTATTGGAGAAGTTGTGATATTCGAAAATCCCGATCGCTTCCACCATTGGGATAACGTCGTAACCAACACCGGCCATCAAGTGGTAACCGGTTTTGTACCAATCGTCGAAAACAGGCGGCTTGTGTTGCTCACTGGGACCGCCCCCGGCGTACAGTTTGATCGGACTTGAGACTTGAGCCGATGCTGACACAGTCAGCAAGGTCATGCCCACCAGCGTAACGACAAGATACCGCAGTACTCTGTTCATAAAACCCATCCTTGTGTTGGACTATCCATTTTGGGTTACTTTATAGGCAATTATGCGGTTATGGTCAAGCGAAAGACTCAGGCAAGTAGCTGTAGGGCGGGATTCCATAGGCGCTAACTTATGTTGGAGGGGCTCTCAGTAGTAGGTCAGGATCCCCGTGCTCCTGACGACAGGCGTCAGGTTCCAAGGAACCTGACCTACAAGACCTTGCTGTGAGTTGGTTATCCGTGGCTGCGTCATCTTCGGATTGCGCGGGTCATAGTGGCTGAGTCCGAAGACTCAGCCACCACAAACATAATCAGATCGTCATTGCGAGGCCATAAATGGCTTCTTCCGGGGCGCGACAATCTCACTGCACCGGTTAGACACGAACATCGAAATTGCCGAACCGACGAACGATCCGGCTACAGCTTGATACCTAAGGAGACTGTGATCAACTTGCTTTTGCTGTCGTTCTCAACCTCGTCGTCATCATCTTCGAGGAAAGTTATATATCTTCCCTCAATGAAAGTCCGGCTGAATTCAATCCCGCCACCTAATATCCAGTAGTTGTCGGTATGAGAGTCAAACGTTTGGGTGTGTTCGACACCTGATGCCGAGAACGTCATATCCTCAATGTCGAACTTTGCCCAGCCGTAACCGGCAAGCAAGTACGGATTGGTGACCAGGACACCCAGGTTCAGCTTGAGGTTGGCTCCGTACATGAGCATGGTTAGATCTCCGCCGTCGACATCGACCTGGGAATCGTCGCCCAACAAGGATGTTACAGACTCAAGGGAATGCTTGTGATAGCTGACTCGCCCCACCGCTTCCACCTTCGGGAAAATCGAAATGCCCAGTCCGCCGGCGCCATGATAGCCCAGTTTGTAGACATCCTTGAAATCTTCCTGCGGCAGCGAAGCGCCACCTTGAATATACAGGCTGAATGGCTTTGATGGTAGTTGCGCCGAGGCAGTGCTCGCCAAGCCTACGATCAGGGCAATGAAAAAAGCTGTCTTCTTCATGGATTCCTCCGAGTGATTGTTGGTTACCTGTCTTTTCTAACCATAGCTTAAGCACTGGGTAGAACCTTATCAACCAAAAACTACGAGATTGAAACCGTAAAGGACGTATAAATCCGACGGCCTCGACTTTGAGAATGAGTTCACTTGCATTCCTTGACCGTTTTGCTTATATAGGCCGCACGGATGAGAGATAACTATACACTGGAGGATGGATAAATGGCCGAGAGGAACGAAGCATACATTATTTCAGCCTGTCGCAGCGCGATTGGGACTTTGCACGGCGGGTTGGGGTCAGTCACGGCGCCGCAAATCGGCGCTATGGCCGTGAAAGAAGCGGTCAAGCGGGCCGGAATCGACGCTGCTGATATCGACGAAGTCATCATGGGCCAGGTGGTCCAGGGTGGCTGTGGTCAGGCGCCCGCGCGTCAGGCCATGATCAACGCCGGTTTGCCACCGGAGACGGCGGCCATGACTATCAACAAGGTCTGCGGCTCCGGACTCAAGGCAGTCATGCTGGCCGCGCAAGCGATCAGAGCAGGTGACGCCGACGTGTTCGTGGCGGGGGGTATGGAGTCAATGTCCAACGCGCCGTACGTGCTGCGCGGCGCCAAGACCGGCCTGCGCTGGGGACACAAGAAGCTCGACGACATCATGGTTTCCGATGGTCTCTGGGACAGCTTCAACGATTTCCACATGGGCTGCGCCGCTGAAATCATCGCCCGGCAGGAAAAGATCACGCGCGAAGCGCAGGACGGGTACGCAGCAAACTCGCATCAGAAGGCTGTCAAGGCTCAGGAGACCGGCAAGTTCAAGGATGAGATATTCGACGTCGAGGTCCCCCAGCGCAAGAAGGACCCGATTATCTTCAATGTCGATGAATGCCCGCGCCAGGGCATGACCGCAGAGAAGTTGGCCAGACTCCGACCCGCCTTCGAAAAGGACGGCACCGTGACAGCCGGCAACGCGCCGGGGCTCAACGACGGTGGTTCAGCGAGTGTTGTGGTTTCAGGCAGCTACATGAAGGACAAGAATCTCACCCCGCTGGCGCGTGTGGTGGAGTATGCAGTGGCTGGAACCAAACCGGAACTATTGTTCTACGCACCGATCTATGCCGTCCAGAATCTGATGAAGAAGATGAACGTTGATATCAACCACTGGGATCTGATTGAGGCTAACGAGGCTTTCGCGGTACAGTGTTTGGCTGACGGTCAGGCACTGGGATGGGACTGGGATCGCGTGAATGTCCACGGCGGCGCGGTCGCGCTCGGTCATCCGATTGGCGCTTCCGGCACCCGCGTGCTTACGACGCTTATCTACGCGTTGAAAGACCGCGGTCTTAAGAATGGTATGGCTACGCTTTGCCTCGGTGGTGGCAACGCCGTGGCGATGGCCATTGAGATGTGTTAACAATGAGTGATGGAGATTCTAAGAATGACTGTAGATGATATCAAACGGGTGACGGTGATTGGGACAGGTACGATGGGCAACGGCATCGCCCAGGTGTTCGCCACCAAAGGATACGATGTCGACATGGTTGATATCAAGCAGGAGTTCCTTGATCGGGCGGTGGCGATGATCACCAAGAGTCTTGATCGTATGGTGAAGAAAGAGAAGATCAGCGAAGACGACAAGAAATCGGCGCTCGATCGGTTACACACTGGTACCGATTTGGCGGCGGCCAAGAACTCGCAACTGGTGATCGAGGCAGTTACCGAAAATCTGGACATCAAACTCGACATTTTCAAGAAGTTGGCCGAACTCTGCCCGCCGGATACCATCTTTGCGTCCAACACGTCATCGCTGCCGATCACGCAGTTGGCTGCGGCCACCAAACGACCGGCACAGTTTGTCGGCATGCACTTCATGAACCCGGTGCCGATGATGAAGCTGATCGAACTGATCCGCGGCATCGCCACAACCGATGACAGCTTCAACCTGATTAAAGATCTGTCCGTGAAGTTAGGTAAGATCCCGGTCGAAGTGAATGATTTCCCCGGCTTTATCGCCAACCGTATTCTGATGCCGATGATCAATGAGGCAGTCTTCGCACATATGGAAGGCGTCGGCACTGTTGAAGCGATTGACGAAGTGATGAAGTTAGGTATGGCGCACCCGATGGGTCCGCTAACGCTGGCCGATTTTATCGGTCTCGATGTATGCCTGGCAATTCTCGAGGTCATGCATGATGGCCTTGGCGATCCCAAGTATCGACCCTGTCCGCTTCTGAAGAAGATGGTGCAGGCCGGCTATCTCGGCCGCAAGAGTGGCCGCGGTTTCTACGATTACAGTTCCTGAGGAGATGTACATGGATTTTAGACTTTCTGAGGATGATCTCGAACTCAAACAGATGGCGCGGGATTTCGCTGACAAGCGTCTCTACCCGCGCGCCGAAGAGTTCGATGAGAAGGGAATTACGCCCCGAGAATTGATCGATGAAGCCGGCGAACTCGGGTATCTCGGTTTCACCGCGCCCGAAGAGTACGGCGGCATGGAACTGAGTATGGTCGCATTCGGCGGTGTTCTCGAAGAGATCTGTGGCGCTTGTGCGGGATTTGGTATCCTGGTCTCGGTGCACAATTCATTGTGCTGTGGGATTATTGCCAAGTTCGGTTCCGAGCATCTCAAGAAGAACTACCTGACCCGCATGGTCACCGGTGAGTGGGTCGGCTCTTACTGTGTCACCGAACCGGACGCCGGTACCGATCTCGCCTCGATCAAGACAACGGCTGAGGACAAGGGAGACCACTACCTGATCAATGGCACCAAAACATTTGTCACCAGTGGCGGCCTGGCCGGTGTGTTCATCGTCTTTGCCAAGACCGATCCGGAGGCCGGGCATAAAGGTCTCTCCTGCTTCGTGGTGGAACCGGGGTGGGAAGGCGTCACGCTGGGCAAGTCGGAGAAGAAGTGTGGCATGAAGGCATCCGATACGCGCGAGGTGAGCTTCGCCGATGTCAAGGTACCGAAGGAGAACCTGCTGGGCGATCTGGGTAAAGGTTTCAGAATGGCCGTCACGATTCTCAACTCCGGTCGTCTCGGTGTGTCGTTTCAGTCTATCGGGATTGCTCAGGCGGCGCTGGACGAGGCGGTCAAGTACTCCAAAGAACGCCAACAGTTCGGACAGCCGATTGCCAATTTCCAGGCGATCCAGTTCAAGATTGCCGACATGGCCACCCGGCTGGACGCTTCACGATTGCTGGCCTACCGTGCGGCGCAACTCAAGGACCTCGGTGAACCGTGTCATCGTGAAGCTTCGATGGCCAAGCTGTTCTGTTCGCAGTCGGCCAACTACATCGTCAATGAGGCGTTGCAGATTCACGGTGGCTACGGCTACATGAAGGAGTATCCGGTGGAGCGCTATTTCCGGGATGCGCGCCTGACCGAAATCTACGAAGGCACCACTGAGGCGCAGCGGATGGTTATTTCGAGAGACATACTGAAGGACTAAACCTTGCTTGAGAAAAAACATCACGAGTACCGAGAGAGAATTCAGGCGTTCGTCAAAGAGCAGATCGCTCCCAGGGCCGCCCAGATAGATCTCGAACAGCGCTTCCCGGTTGAGTATCTCAAGCCGATGGCCGACATCGGTCTGATGAGTATGTTGATCTCTGAGGAGTACGGCGGCCAGCCGATTGATACTGTCAGCTACTCGATTGCGGTCGAGGAAGTATCGCGTGTGTGCGGCTCAACCGGTATCACGCTGGCGGCGCACAACTCGCTCGGCTGTTTCCCGGTTGTCGCTTTCGGCGATGATAAACAGAAGAAGAGATATCTGCCGCGTGCGGCGGCGGGGGAGATGCTCGCCTTTGGTCTCACCGAACCGGAGGCCGGTTCCGATGCCGGCGGCACCAAAACGACAGCCGAACGCAAAGGCGACAAGTGGGTCATCAACGGCTCCAAGTGTTTCATCACCAACGCCTCTTATGCTATCGCAACGGTCGGTACCGCCAAGACTTCCGACGATCCCAAGGATCCGACCATTAGCTGCTTCATCCTTGACAAAGAGATGGAGGGCTACTCGGTTGGCAAGAAAGAGAACAAGTTAGGGTTACGCGGCTCAGATACGGCGACGCTACACTTTGACGACGTCACCGTGGGTGATGAGTCTCTCCTGGGCAAAGTCGGCGAAGGGTTCAAGCAGATGTTGATCACGCTCGATGGCGGACGTATCTCTATCGGCGCAATGGCTCTTGGACTTGCGCAGGGTGCGCTTGACTGTGCTCTCAAGTACGCCGCTGTTACCAAGCAGAACGGCAAACCGATCGGGTTCCGTCAGGCAATTGGTTTTGAACTGGCCACCATGGCCACTGAGATCGAAGCCGCACGGTTGTTGATCTACGAAGCGTCGATGATGAAAGACGCCAAGGTACCGTTCTCGCGCATGTCGGCGATGGCCAAACTGTACGCCTCCGAGGTCGCCACGCGTTCTGCCGCGAAAGCTATCGAACTTCTGGGCGAGGTTGGCTACTACACCGGCCCTTACCCTGCCGAACGCATCTGGCGCGACGTCAAACTGTGCGAAATCGGTGAAGGCACCTCTGAGATCCAACGTCTGGTAATCTCCCGCGATTTGCTGAAGAGCGTGAAAGAGGCGTAGGCGGGTACGGTAGTAGGGTCCTCCACTATGTCATTCCCGCGTAGGCGGGAATCCATCAGAAGCTCTCTAATCAGAGTCCGTACCTAAATGGTCTTACACATCTGAACTTGCCCGGTGCGACACGCTCAAACAATTCAGATTGGCTGTCTGGGTTACCGAGGGCATGCTTGTGCGGAAAAGTGCCACAAGTGCCGTCAGGGATTCCCAACCCGCCGTTTCTCAGGTCCTTTACTGTAAAAGGCTCTTTGATAGTCCCGGCTTTTACGGCTTTGACGATTGCTGCGTATGTTCTGTGCCTCATCGGTTGTCACCTCCATTAATAACCTGTTTACAGTGTTGCACAGAATCGTAGGGGAGGAGCCGTGTGCGGCTGTCGCTCAAGCGCGAACTATTTAAGCACCCGTACGATTCCCCTGGTCGATGTCTATTTTAGACCTGCGATATAAATGAACTCCTGACAAGTGGCTCTGAAATCAAAGATTAGCTTGTCGATATCCTCTCTGTGGGCGTTGTATCTCCGGCTGTGTGCCGACAGGTCTCCAATGGCTTTCAGGGTTTTGAGGGATTTCTTCGTATTCCGGCCTAGGTTCCACGCCGTTTCCTTTAGTGTGCAGTCAATGAGATCTGAAAGATACAGGAAGTCTCCCGTGCGTGTGTTCTTGATTCTGTTGCCGATGCCGTGCTTTTCAAAACACTCTATGATTAGTGTTTCCAATAACCTTCGCATCATAACAGCACAGCCGTCAAACCAGCCTTTCTCATAAGTTCCATTGATTTGATCCACGACCCTTTCTATGTAACCACGAGTGTTAGTCACGAGAGCACGAGGCAATACGCTTTGGCTTAGTGGCTTGGTCCCAGCGGACGGGGGGACATAGGTCACAGGCGCATCCGATTGAATCCCTTGTGCGATCTCGAGAGCCTTGCGAGCTAAGGACTTCATGATCTACTATTTCCTGTATATGTGCTTTGCCATGCTCTCGAAGATTTTGTCAATCTGATCGGGTGTAGCATCAGAGGAAATATGAATCTCCAGGTTGATATTCAGGCCCGGGGCAGCAGGGGCGAGTGACTGCGCTGCAATAGGTGGGGGCGACACCGGTGGAGTGGATGCTGCGGGCTTCTTCACAACCTTCGGTGTCGGTCTAGGTTTTGCAGTCTTTGTCTTGTTGTTTGACTTTTTGTTCGGTTGTTTTGAAATATCAGCTTCAGCGATTATGACGTATATGGCTGCCATTCGCTTGACACCGACGTCACCAGCTCCTGATCGATTGGCGAACCAGCGTTCTACTGCGGCGCGATTTTCGCTTGGGTTGGGTACAGCAGCGATGAGATCCTCAGGGTATACTTCATTACAAATCTTCTCACAAACTTGTTGGTATTGTTCGTCATCACGCCATGCCTTGGCTAGTTCCAAGGTCTTTGAACCTCCCCCGATTTAGTGGACACATCGAGAAGATAGTGTTTACTTCTATCAGGAGGTGTGTTTATGTCGAAGAAACGTCGTCAGTTTGACCGAGCTTACAAGATTGAGGCCGTGAGGTTGGTTACAGAAGAGCATCG
>JAUWIB010000109.1 GCA_030605565.1 bacterium | reverse complement strand
GATTTCCTGGCTACATCGACTGCCTTCTCCACAAACGGCGCCACCTCTTCAGCGCTGTCGCCGAAACAGCGGTCCTTGAGACACTCATTGGCTGAGTGCAGGTGGATGTCGGCGACCGGAGCCAGGTTGAGATTGATCCCGATCGACTCCATGAAGGCGGCAGCGCGATAATAGTCCTCCGCGAAATGCTCCAGTTCACGGTTGCTGGCATAATCTGAGGCAGCCCGAAACTCAGCCGGCGCCTGGCGCAGCCGACAGATCCGGCCACCCTCCTGGTCGACGGCAATAAATGGCGTGGCTCCCTGTTTGAACTGTGAGCGGATGCGTTCGATGTTGTCGCTGACTTGTTGGTGCGTGACGCAGTTCTCTTCAAACAGGATGACTCCGCCGATATGTTCCTCGGCGATGAAGTCCAGAAAATCGCTCGGCGGTCTCGAACCCTCGAAACCGATCAGAAAAAGCTGCCCGATTTGTTTGAGCGTATCCTGCATGTTATCTGTCACCGAATTACTATATTCATTCGTTGTTTTCTGTCTAAATGGAACAAACCAGATTTCGTCCTTCGCCTTTGGCTCGGTAGAGCGCCTGATCGGTCACCGAGACCAGTTCTTCGTGAGACTTGCCGTTCTCGGGGAAGGAACTGACGCCGACCGACACCGTTACCTTGACCTGTTGGGTAGCCCCGGCGTTGATAGAGGCAGCTTCAATCTGAGAGCGAATCCTCTCGCCGATTTTTTTGGCCTCGATCAGACCGGTCTGAGGCAGAATAACAGCAAACTCCTCACCGCCGTAGCGCGCGAATATGTCGACGTCGCGGATACATGTCTTGATGATGGCCGATAGATTGCGCAGGACCACATTGCCGGCTTCGTGGCCGTAGCTGTCATTGAGCTTCTTGAACCAGTCGATATCCACCATCACCAACGACAACGGCAGGTTGTAGCGAAGAGCACGCCGTTTTTCCTCCTCAAGCTTCTGTACAAAGAAACGGTAGTTGTAGGTCTCGGTCAACTCATCGATGGTGGTTAATTCCTCGGTACGTCTGTGCAGCTCGGCGTTCTCCAGGGCCAGGGCGGTCGATCTCGCCACCACCGAAAGCATCTGGACATGTTTCTCTCCGAAGTAGCCGACCTCATTCGACTCGGCGGCCAGCACACCGTTGACCGTCCCATGAGAGACGAGAGGAACCAGCATCACTGAGCGGGTGTCGTCGGCCAGGGGTGTGAAATCGTCGCGGTTAGCGATGTCGTTGATCGATACCGACTCACCTATTTTGCAGACGCGAGCCAGCAGTTCGGCGCTGTCGAGATCGATGGCTTTGAGGTGATAGTTGTTGCGGCCGCGCTCAGATCGGGCGCGATAGTAACAGTTGCCCCAACGATCACGAAAGATCAGAGCGTGACACCGATATTGAAGAACCTCGCCGACGATTCTCACCACTTCCTTGACAACTCCGTCGGTGTCCAGTATTGAGGCCAGGATGCGCGTGTTTTCGTAGATCATTTCCAGTTGCGCCTGCGATTTCTCCAACTCCGAGGTCCGCCTGTTGAGCGTGTTGAATAGTTTCAACAACCGTCCTTCGCTTCGACGCATATACTCCGATGCGTATGAAATTGTCGAGAAGAACACCACCACGAATCCCATCCGCAGTGACAAGTCGAACATCGTCTCAAGGCCGAGCGCCTCACGGCTCACCACCAGGTAGCTGGCGACTATGAGTGCCGTCACAATACCGGCAAACCAGAAGGTCAGTACATAAGCCGCCACCGAGACGGTCAGGTAATACAAAAGGTAGAAAGAGGAATTGATGCCGCCGGTGTACAGGATCAGTGTCGGTATCAGAATCAGATCGTAGACGATAGTCGAGAGGTAGGCGAGTTTCAGGTCAAACCGCCCTTTTACCGCGGCGTAAAGCACGACCAGATGGATCACAAAAGTCCCCAGCACAATCTGGAACAGCAGCCGATCGGCGCCGTCATAGCTGCGCAAAGCAAACCAACCCAGCGCCGCCAATACCATGACTCTGGTTAACAGGTAGACCCGGTCAACTCGTGGCAGGAGCGTTTTATGTCTGTCCAAAAACAATTTCATCAGCAGATTCCGCGTTATTCAGCATTATCGGCGGATTTCTGCTTATGTTGATGAGTATTGCAGAGAGATTGTCTAACTTGAAAGAGGTTTCGTTATCGGGTGGTGTCGGGCGACCCCGCCCAACGCCTGCTTGTTGTGCGCGGCAGATGTCCACATCTGTCGAGAAAGAACACACCCCTGAATCCCCTCTCAAGAGGGGACTTAAGATCAGTGACAACTTACTTTGTTCTTGTCCTGGTGGTGTCGGGCGACCCCGTCCGACGCCTGCTTTCACACTTGATGGCTGTCAGGCGAGTCGCCAGACAGCACCTGGGCATGAGATTGCCGCGCTCCCTACGACACGAGTGTCTTCGGTCGTTCCCAATGACCGGCTTTCGATATTCTCAACACTATCAGGCGGCTGCATGTGAAAGCACGGAGTTTTTTTGGTGGCTTTTGTCATCCCGACTGAGTTTATTGCGGCAACCTGAGCCGCGTGAAAACGTAAACTGTTTGTAATGCGCCACGTTGACAAAATCATGAACCGTCGTTCACGAAAATATCTCTATGCTGTCGTAGCTGCACTGTTGTGGGTAGCGACCGCGATCATGCCCGCCCAGGCCGCCGATTTCCTCAAAGGTGACCACGTCCACCTGACTAGCCTACACCGAATAGACGGTGATGTTTATGCGGCCGGGGAGAAGGTTACAGTCGATGGGTCTATCGACGGCGATCTGTTGGCGGTGGGTGGATCGGTGACTTGCACCGGTGAAATCACCGGGTCGGAGATTATCGGCGCCGGAGAGTTTTCCCATACCGGTCGCGTTGATGGGTCCATCCGCATGATTTGCGGCGAGGCCGAGATTGAGGGATATGTCGGGCGCTCGATCCTGTTCATGGGCAACATCCTGAAAGTGCGGCAAGCAGCTATTATCCGTAAGGACGTCAATGCCTACGGCTCTCGTGTCGATCTGGCTGGCACCGTGATGGGGAACGTCGAAATCAAGGCGACCCGGATCAAGATTAGCGGGCAGATCGATGGTGATGTTGAGCTTGAGGCCGAAGAGTCGATAGATATTCATGCCCCGGCTGTCATCCGCGGCAACCTCACGTACTCAGGCGCGGAAGAACTTGATCTGGAAGCCGCCGGGGTGACAGTGCTCGGAGAGGTCACTCGTCTGGAACCGAAAGATGAAGTTGATGCGGACGCCCAGGAGGCCGAGGCGTTGACCAACACGGTTTTGCGGTTCTCGCGTTTGTTCGCCGCCTTTCTCTTTGGCCTGATACTGATCTGGCTCTGTCCCACCTACCTCCAGGAGGCGTTCACACAACTGCGCCGACGTTTCATGGTTAGTGTCGCCACCGGTTTACTGGCCGGGGGGGTGATGGTTATGAGTGCGCTGGTGTTGCTGGTGGCAATTGTTCTGAGTGTTGTCGGACTTATTATGTCATCGGGTGACCAGGCCGCCGGTGGCGCCGTGCTCCTGATATTCTCCACCCTGATGTTGCCGATCACCAGTTTTGCCGTTGTCTCCGGAGGCGTGCTTTTTTATGCGGGCAAACTGCTGCCGGCGTTTCTGGTCGGGTATGGACTCATCCGCATCTTCAAACACCAGCCCAGCCAACTGGGCAAATGGCAACTGCTGATCGGTCTGGCGTTCATGAGTGGCTTCTTTGCCATTCCGGTAGTCGGGCTGCTGTTCTATCTGGCAGCCGGCATAATCGGCGCGGGGGCGATAATTCTCGGCATCAAGAACCGCCGTCGAAACGGTTCAAAGGGTATCACCGTACCCGATCTTTCCCAACCGGGAACCCCACCTCCGTTGATACCCAAAGAATAGCTGCAAAGGGGCAAAGTCCTCGAAGATTCTTGTGCGCGGCAGACTTCCTGAGGCTGTCCCTGTATCCACGTGACGCACGGGGACGTCCGACCCGCACAAAATAGCCGCGCGTTCCGTTGGTGAATACTATCCACATTTGATTCTCGGGGATAATGTCCTATATTCTGTACACAACCGAAATCGTAGCAAGTTGAGGATGACACTTGAAGCAGGCACTCTTTATTGTCCTTACAGTTTTCACAATCTCAGGAGATCTTTCATCCACGGATTTATCTGATGTTAATCGTGTAAGAGAATATAACGGCCAGACCGTCTGGGACCTACCGTCGATACCCGAACAGGATATCGACATCGGTCTTTGGGCGCTAATAATCGCCAGAGAATGCGTCAGCAGTGTGGACATAGATAAGTACCTGCACACACTCGACACTATGGCAGCGCAGATTCGCTACATGGTCGGTCCGCGCGACGGTGATATGGTCCGATTCATGATGGCCAAGATGTACCAGTTTGACACCGGCACTTGGAATGGCGGTCGAGTCTTCAGTTATGATCTTGATGATCCGATGGGAGAGAAGCCGGGTGCCAGGCTGCTTACGACTTATCTTGATACTCGCAAAGGTAACTGCGTGAGTATACCAACGTTGTTTCTTGCCCTCATGGAGCGAGTCGATTCCACTGTGCCATTCCACGGCGTGGCGGCACCTCTTCACTTGTTCTGCAGATTGCATGATCGGCAGGATGGGAGTGTCTGGAATGTCGAAACCACGCACGGAGGGAATCCGGCCCGCGACCAGTGGTACGTTGAGAAACTCCGTATCACTCAGTTGGCTATCGAGAGTGGAGTTTACATGGCCGATCTCACTAAGAAGCAATTCCTGGCTGAGTTGGTGGGAGTTCTGGTCTCGAAGCACAGGCAGGAGGCCGACTATCATACTGCGCTGAAATACGCCGAGGTGATGCTTCAGCTTAATCCGAGATCCGTGACCGGAATGGTCCAGAAAGGAGCACTTCTTGGCTGGATCGGTCACATGCTACAGGAGCGGATTAGAGCTGAAAACCGTCGCCCAACCGCGGACGAAGATCGGGATTTAAGACTTTACATGGTGGAATCAGAAAACTATATTTCAAGAGCACGGTCTCTCGGCTGGGAGCCAGAAAGCCCAGAGTCTCGAGATCAGTATTTGAAAGCAATCAGAGAAGCGAGAATGAACAATCGACATATCAAGGAATGAAAGGGATCTCGTTGTGAGAAATCCAGGTTTTCTTAAACTGGTTTTTGTTGTGGCCCTATTATCTTTCGTCTTGCCGGTGACAACATCCGCAAGATGGATTTCCGTTGACCCACTGGCGGCCAAGTACCCGAGTGTTAGTCCGTACGTTTATGCTCTCAACAATCCGCTGAAGTATATTGACCCGGATGGGAGAGACGCAGTCCCGATCGTATTCAAGGACTACTTGGTACAGACGGACAATGGACCCATGCCGAAGCTGGGGCATGCCGGTGTCCTTCTGATAGACAACACATCCGGGTTCACGCGGTATTTTGAGTATGGTCGTTACAATACTCCAATCGGTAAAGCGAAAACCTATAGAGTTCCCAATGTGACGATGGATTCAGAGACAGGCATGCCAACGGCCGCCTCTTTGGGAAGAGTGCTGGCGTTGATTGCTAAGAAATCAGGTCAATCGGGTGACATAACAGCAGCCTATATCGCCAACGACGAGTTCAGGGCCATGGTCGACTATGCGGAGAGTATCATGGCGCAGAACAGCAACAAGGACCGTAGGAAGTACGATGCCCTCACCAACAACTGTACGCATTTCATGAAACGTGTTCTTGAAGCGGGCGGCGTGGACACGCCCTGGATGCTGGATCCACGGCCAAACTCTTATATCGATGAACTCCGAGACCAATACATGAAGCTCCAGGGTACGGCTGAAGAGCGATGGAACGATGTTTACGATGCCTCGAATAACTAGGAGGCTATCGTGTTAAGGGTTATCCTGCAAAGAATGCGTCTCAAGAGAGTTATCATCCCTCTTGGGATATTGGCGCTCCTGATAATGTCATGGTTCAGCGGTTTCCTTCCGGTGCTAATTGTGATGATGTATGAATCCATAACACCGATTGTTCCTCCGGAGCGGCCGGAAAATGTACCGGTTACAGCCATCTGGGCTGGCGGACGCGATGGAGGCGCGTTTATCGAGTGCTTGCGTGCAATAGAGACCAACCACTGCTTCGATTGTGTCGTCTACTTCGACTATTCGGGTGACATTTGGATGAGGGAAATCTTCTGCCCAGACGAAGGTGCGATCACGATTGACTCGCTGCGAAAGGTATACGGAGGCTACGACGGAATTTGGATTTCCCTCAAAGATGGGCGGCAACTTGTTCCTTTGGTCAATAGGGATTTGAATTCTGCTCAGGAAAAGGAATGGTATTTTGACCAAGTGGACTCCGGTTGGCACATGGAGTCATTTCGTCTGCGTCGATACGAACAAGAAACGATTGACAGCCACTTATCAGGACCGCAAGGTCCTGGCTGAATTCAATACCACCCGGGATAGTGGACACGCCCTGGATGCTGGATCCACGGCCAAACTCTTATATCGATGAACTCCGAGACCAATACATGAAGCTCCAGGGTACGGACGAGTGGCCCGGACGTTCGTTCGGGTTTCATAAGATGTTGTTCTGCACAAAGAACCTACCCTGCGATCTTCGCTAAAGCATTGTGGGAAAGCAGCCTTAAGAACCACCGGTTCACACGCTCGCCTTCGGCGAACGCAGGAACCCGTAGAACAGACAATTGCGACACAGCCTGGAAGCTGCAAAGGGGCTAAAACCCCCAGACGCTCCCCCGACCCCGTGGGTCCGAGGCGCCCGTCATTAGGCCATCCTCGGCGATATACACTGCCTGCAAATCGCTGTACGCATTCCGTTCTTTGATATTGTGGCCGCGAGCAATCAGCCCCTGGATGGTGTTGATGCCGAACCGTCCCTCCTCCAAATAAAGTACGTCCGGCAACCACTGGTGATGAAAACGAGCTTCAGCCGCCGTCTCAGACAAACTCAAGTGAAAACGTGTGAAGTTCACAATCGCCTGGGCCACCACGGTGATAATTTTGGAACCGCCGGGGCTGCCGAGCACCATGAACGGTTGCCCATCTTTGAGTACCAGAGTGGGTGACATCGATGAAAGCATCCGTTTGCCCGGCTCAATCTTGTTAGCCTCCCCTCCGATCAAACCGTACCGGTTGGGATGGCCGGGCTTGATCGAGAAGTCATCCATCTCGTTATTCAAGAGAAAACCGGCTCCCTGGACAACCAGTTTGCAGCCGTAAGCAGCGTTGAGCGTGTAGGTGATGGCGACCATGTTGCCGGCTGAGTCGCAAATGGAATAGTGCGTCGTCTGATCCGACTCGCTGGAGATCGCGGCTCCGGCGCTTACTTGCTGCGATGGTGTGGCCTGGTCATTGTCGATCAGAGCGGCGCGGCGTGCCAGGTAGTGTGGCGCCAGAAGTCCGGCGGGGACATCGTAGAAATCCGGATCACCCAGATGCTCGGAGCGATCAGCAAAAGACAGCCGGGCCGCCTCGGCAAAGAGATGGATATACTCAACCGACTGCGGCGACATGGTGGTGAAATCGTACGGCTGCAACAGCGACAGTATCTGTCCGATGCAGATACCACCGGAACTGGGCGGAGGCATCGAATAGACTGTCAGTGAGTCGAACCGGAAGGCGATCGGTGTCCGCCATACCGACTCGTAGCCTTCCAGGTCTTCGTGACTGATCAACCCGCCGTGTTCCTGCATGCAACTCACGATCTTGTCCGCAACCGTCCCCCGATAGAAGCCGTCCGGACCTTCACCAGCGATAGCGTACAGGGTGCTCGCCAGGTCCGACAACACCAGACGACCACCAACGCTCGGCGTCTTCCCGCCCGGCCGAAACAGTTCGGCGGTGGATTCGAATTGGGTCAGGCTTTCTCTATGTCCGGAGATCGATGCAGCCAGGTAATCGTCTACCAGGAACCCGGTATCGGCCAGTTGCGCCGCCGGTGTCACCAACTGTTCCCAGGGCAGTGAGCCGTGTCTCTGCCATAGTTCGTACAGGCCGGCCACCGTGCCGGGGACCCCCGCCGCCAGAGCACAGGTGGTGGAAGCGTCCGGGCGCACCTGGTCGTCATTATCAAGATACATCTTCTCAGACGACCCGGCCGGGGCGGTTTCGCGAAAATCGAGTGCCTCTATGAGTCCACTGTGACCGTCACGGATCAGAGCGAAACCACCACCACAGATATTGCCCGCCTCGGGATGAACCACGGCCAGGGCAAAACCCACCGCCACGGCGACATCGAAAGCATTCCCTCCCGCAGCGAAGATTTTCTCACCCACCTGCGTGGCAACGGGCGCCGCCGTGACCACGATTCCCTGCTTATAGTAGCGTGATAGTTCGATCCCCGCACAACCGCATAGTTGCACGAGAAGCAGGATCGTTACAAAGGTCGAGACAAATGCCGGTGCGCGTGATTCCCTGGAAAGCATAACCGCTTCCTGTCGACCCTTACCGCCTTTCGACGAGGAAAATGTATCCGTCGGGAAAACTGACCTGAAGCGCGATGCCGTCCTTCAGTTCCTTGGCGGTGGTGCGGATCGGTTTACCTTCCTCCCGGTCGAACAGGTTGGTGAGTTTGACGCGGGGAGGTTTGAATCCGACCGCTTTGAGGTCGGCCTTCACGATTATCTCTTTACTGCCGCGCTCGATGCCGTCGGACAAATCACCCGGTGGCGGCGCAACTACAAACATCAGACCCTTCTTCTCCCCCATCTGAAAAGCGATATCAACCGAAGGATCGCTGCAATAGACGAAGGGCACAATCCCCTCACCCTGCAAGACTGTTTCCAGGAACGAGAGCTTGGAGTGGTTGCCCCCGGAAGCGATGTCAAAGGTGAAAAAATACAGATTCCCCTTGAAGCGTGACGAGGACACACCGACCAGCTTGGCGCCGTTCTTGCACAACTTCCTGACCTTGGAATCGTCGGTGGTGCGGATCGTACCGTAGACGTAGGTCGGGAAAGATATATTCTTGTACTGGGCGGTACCGATTCCGTTGTCGACAGTGGTTTTGATGCGGAAATGGTTGGCCAGGATCTTACAGTCTCGCAGTTGATCGTCATAGCGCGGCATCAGGCCACACATCACCACCGTTACGCCGGATTTGACCAGATCAACGATAGCCTCCTGATCTTCTTTCGCCATTACCTCCGTCGATGTGATGAACACCAGCCGGTAACTTTTGAGAGTCTCCCAATCACGGTTCTCGCGGACACCAAAGTTGATTTTGAGACGCATCAGATCGCGACAGAAGCCGGCGGTTGAGTCGTCCAGCAGCCGACCGACATAAGGGAACAGCTTCTTGCCGGAAATCATCTTCATCCAGCTATAGAGCCGGTTGCCGACAACCGCCACGTGTTCGATCGACTCCATGTCTTCCAGTCCGACTTCCGCTATCGCCGTATTGCACTCCCTGACTAGGGCGTAACCGTCGGATATGGTACCGTCATTGTGCAAGGGCGCACCGTGCCAGTGATCCCGATCCACAAACATGTAGTGATTGAGTCCCTTGAAACCGGCCGCCAGGCTGGCGGCCAGGTAAAAGCGTCGCTGATGAGCCGGGATCGGAGCTATTAGTTCCTCGCGCTCCGGATCTTGCGCCTCCGAACCGGAGGAAAACGAAGTGGCAAAGGCAAATCCATATTCAGAGCGGAGAAAACGAGCCTTCATGGTCAGATCGAAATAGCTACCGCTCGGGAAAACATTGGTGCCGAGGAAAGGGGCGCGGTCTTCAGGAATCAGGTTGAATGCCGGCAGGAGGCTGCCCGGCTGGAAATAGAGCGAACGAAAGATCAGCGGTTCGACAGTGTAGGCAGTGAAAATGTCCTCAAGAATTTCCAGGTAGGCCGCCAGCATGTGCTGTCGGAATTTCATCCAGTCGATCACTTTGACAAACTGCTTAGGCTCCAGATCGTTGAACTTGCGGGGCGGCTCAACCGAATCAAAACTGCTGTTTTTCTCGCGGTAGGCCGCATTGAGCTTCTTGATGTCGCCATAGAGGCTCTCCAGGAAAGGTCCATAGTGCTCGGCCAGCACCTCGGGATTGTAATCGGCACTGTCAGGCTCCAGGAGGCGACCAAAAGAAGTCTCGTAGTCCAACTCGACCATGAAAATCGGTCCTCGCGGGTGGACGTAATTCTTGGTTGTCTCGATGAAGTTCTTGAAGAAGCTTTTGACATGGAACAAGTATGTCTTGTGCAGATAGCTCGGCAGGTATCCACCATCCACGCCACAATCGTCGGGAAGCTTCCGCTCCAGTCCGGCCGCGTCGCGCGCGAAGGCCTTGAGATCATTGAAGACGAATTTCGGCAGACCACCATTCTCCAGCTGACCACGTACAATCGGTCCGGGTCGAAGAATCACCTTGAACCCGAACTCCCGAGCCAGTTCGAGAAATACAATCAAGTCCTTGGAAGGATCAGTAACTCCCGAAAAATCGAAGTGTTTTCTTTCGTCCTGGTGGACATTCCACGGCACCGCCGTCGCGATAATACGAAACCCGGCCCGCTTGATTCGTTCGAAACAGATGGACCAGTACCGCTTGTCGATTCTGAAGTAATGCATCTCAACCGAGAACGGTTGATATGTCTCCTTGCCGATAGAGAACTTGTCACCGATTACGCCTAACATATATCCCTTTGTCTTCCAATAGCTTACGTCTCGTTGCCGGTCTCGAACAGACCATTATATTACGACAATCACATCTCAAAGTCAACCTAAATCTCGTATCTTGTTGATTTACAAGCGGTTAATTCTCGGCACTTGGCTCTCCGGCATCGCCCGTGCACCCACCGATGCGCCATAGGGCTTGTTGGCAAACCCTTGTGCTGTTGTGTCAGGTCTTGGATCCCGTGTAAACGGGATTGTGACCTGACACACAAGTTACTGTCGAACAAGAGCGGCAGGTCACATCCCTCTTTCAGCGGGACAAGACCCGCCGCAACTATATCCTCAAAGGCTCATGAAAAACCCCCGACTGAGCCGGGGGTTGATATCGAGCGATTGGAGCTACTTGAGCAGTACCATTTTCTTGGTCTGGGTGAACTGTTCGCTGTGGAGGCGGTAGAAGTAGATACCGCTCGCCACCCCAGCACCACCGGAAGATCGTCCATCCCAATCGGCTACATAGCTGCCCGCCGCGAGAGGCTCGTTCACCAGGGTGCTGACCTGCTGTCCGAGCACGTTGTAAACGGTCAGAGTGACGTGGGTTCTGGTTGGCAGATCAAAGGCGATCTCAGTGTTTGGGTTGAACGGGTTGGGGTAGTTCTGGCTGAGAGAGTAGGCGGTGGGCAAGACTCCGTCGTCGATATCCCATGCGACTGAAACCGCAACCTCTATTTTGACCCGGTAGAAAACCTGAATCGGCGAAAGACCGTCGTCGTCGGGCGTCACCGTCAAATTGGACTTCAGAATTCTACCGACCTCGTAGTGCCTGGCATCCGACACTACAGTCAGAGTCTCTGGGGTGGTCCCAAAGTTGGGAGTTACGGTTAGCCAGGTGCTGTCTGGGATGGCTGTGAATGGTATGTTGCTCACACCGTCGGTCGCTGTGACTACCAAGGTCTCCGCCGGGGCTTGGTTTCCGCCTGTTGCGAATACGAAAAACCCCCAGTAGGGCATGGCCGTAAGAGCGGGTCTTACTCGGAGTACACAGGGGACCTTGAGTGGAGAATTGCCGGCCCCGGCGGCTGTCACGGATATAGCACCGCGATACTCACCGGCGGGTCCGGCAACTGACGCAGATGCCGTTATGGTCGCTGGAGTGGTACCACTGGTCGCGGACAGTTCAAGCCACGATGAATCGTTAGTCAGGGTGAAACTGAGGGGGATGCCGTTGTTAAACACATCTATCACCAGCAACTGCCCGGCTGATGGATTGCCTTCTACGGTCTCCATCTTAATGACGGCTGGGTTCGGTAGCAGACATTGGCTTCCGCTGGCGTCCAGCACAGTAAAGCAGTGCGGGCCGTCCCAGACGGGAATTCGCCATCCAATCGAAACGTCGTCGACAAGGCCGCCATCCCATTTCCAAAGTCCGGAAGGAGGATAATACGCCGAGTCCAGACAGACGGTTTTGCCATGGTCCTGATCAGGTATCGGTCCAATCGTGATGGTGTAAGCGATATCATCGAAGCCGGCGGGCAGGCCAGTGCCCGATATTATGGCGCCACCAAAACCAAGAGTGTCAAAACCGGAACCGGTCAATCCGAGTTCGTTGATGTGCCATATCAGATCGAATTCGTTTGAGCCAACGGTCCCGAGATCATTGTCCCCTACAGTTGTATCCCAGGTGGCGCCGTTCGGCGAATAGACACAATAACCGTTGGTGATCCCCTTCATGGGGTATATTCCGTTGTTTGTCAAGCGAAGGTAGAAGGTTAGCTGCTGATTCGTATTCAGTGAACTCGGCCCATACAAGCCCACCACGCTATCAAGAGAAATTGCGAAATCGGAGGCCGTGCCGGGAGCCCACGACACCAAGGACAGAAGGATCACAAGGGATAGGTGCTTCATCTGAATCACGCTCCATGTTGAATTCGTTTCTTCGAGGCTTACCGTCTGTGTGCATCAACGGAACTCGTCTTGTTGTGCGATTCGGTTCAATACCCCAAGACTAGTCTAACGACTTAAGATACCGGCTGAAGCCAATAAGTCAATACGAAATGGATTTTTGGACTTTCCCCAGAAAATCTACGGGTTGAACAGCGATATTTGGTATTCGTGGTCGGCGTATGTCCCGGTGCGCCGACAACTTTTCGAGGTGAACGCGGTAGACGAGGACGTCCACCGCGCACAAAACGAGGACGTCCACCGCGCAAAAGGCACTGGGTAGGAGGCAGTCTTGCGTCGTCCCAATGGAAGCCTCTTCCAATCCTCCTTTCTCTGTCATACTGGCGAAAGCCAGTATCC
>JAUWIB010000060.1 GCA_030605565.1 bacterium | reverse complement strand
CACCATACAAAATACATTTTGGAAGTTCGCGTTCGTCCGGCTATTATGGACCGCAAACTGGCTATTGAGAACGTTTCAAGCTGAGTGAGACCGCAACATGAATGATACCTTCGCAACTGAACTTCCGTTAACAGGCTACCGGGTTCTTGACCTCTCCCGGATTCTTGCCGGCCCCTACTGCACAATGATTCTGGGGGATCAGGGCGCTGAGATCATCAAGGTGGAACGACCGGGCAGCGGCGACGACACCCGCACCTGGGGACCACCCTTCGCTGGTGGTGAGAGCGCCTACTATCTCTGCTGCAACCGTAACAAGAAATCGATTGTCATAGACCTGAAAAAACCGGAGGGTCTGGACCTCGTGCGCGAGTTGGCCAAAACCTGCTCGGGCGCGATAACGTCGGCTCTTTTGTGGCGGGAACGCTCCGGTCGCGGGCAGTATCTCGACATCAGCTTGCTTGATGTCCAGGTATCCGGTCTGGCCAATATCGCCAGCAACTATCTTGTCGCCGGTAAGGAGGCCAGTCGCTGGGGCACGGCGCACGAGTCGATTATTCCCTATCAAGTATTCAACACCAAGGACCGCCCGATCGCCCTCGCGGTGGCCAACCAGAAACTGTGGGTCAACTTCTGCAAAGTGACCGGCAAGGATGAATGGGTGAATGACCCCCGCTTTGAATCCAACCCAAAGCGGGTTGAGAACCGCGATGTTCTCCTGCCGATGGTCCACGCGCTGTTTGCTCAGAAGACGTGCGATGAATGGATGGACCTTCTGGTAGGTGCAGCTATCCCGTGCGGACCGGTTAACAATATGGAGCATCTGTTCGCTGACCCGCAGGTGCAGCATCGGGATATGATCGCCGAGGTTCCGCATCCCACGATCGGCACACTAAAGCTGACGGGCATACCGATCAAGTACTCCGAGACACCGGGGACGATCCGTCGTTACCCGCCGCTGTTGGGCGAACACACCGACGAGGTGCTGACCGAGACATTAGGCTACACAACCGAACAGATCGAGGCGTTGAAAGGGAAGAGTGTAATCGCCTCACGGTAAGGAAAGTAGGGCAGGTCTGTCCGCAGACCTGCCGACAAAGGCGGGTTCGAAGACGGACCCGCCCTACAAGACTCGCGCTTAGCGCGGCTTCCTTTGAGATCGTCATTCTGGCGAAAGCCAGAATCCAGTCTTGTGGTGCGGAGGGGCTCCCGCCTGCCTCTCCACTGCGGGTGGGGCAGCAATATCGACGGGACGTGGTGGAAGGCGCTAAGGGTTTGGTAGAGGTCGCAATTGGTTGACATTACAGTCGGTCTTCAGTATGCTCAACTCGTTAGGGGTTGCTTCGAAACGGCAACGCCTTCTGGACATGTGTTAACACGAGTTGTACCCGTTCCCAATTCTGAGGTTTGATGGACTTCTCAACAGTACTCGCTGGCACCATCTCAGGAATCACGACCGCATCACTGTGGGCATTTGGCCTATGGTTATTCAACCGGCTCCGCAATCATCGCATTGAGAAGGCACTCCAACAGAGTTTCCAGAAAGCTGGCGTGATACGCTCTGGTGCTTGGTTCGGAGTGACGCTAAGAAATACCAGCCCCATTACAGTAGTCGTGCGAGACGTACGTTTGCACGACAGTTCAGAAACGGAAGACCTAATCCTCACATATCGCGGTCCCTGTGGATCAGTTCTGCCTGGTCGTGGATGTCCATCGAGCGTTGGGGATTTCTTAGCAAGTAGGAATGGTGATGGTGCATTAGAGCGAGGGTTTGTAAGACTTCCGGTGCTTACTGACGGCTATTGGGTATTTCCGGATTCTGCGTACAGGGTCTATCCGGAGAACCGAACACGAACTCCCAAGATATCAGCATGTCTAGCTACGATTGAATACCAAACCGTGTTTGGAACCACAAGGGTTCTTACGGTCGAGGCATCATCTATCATGGTCGGGCTAATTGACTCAATGCTCGGGGACTTTATTCCTGAACTGCAAACGAAAAAAGCCGAACATCCTGAGTGGTTCGAAGACACCGATAGTGACTGAGTGAATGTGTCGAAACCGCAGGGGTTTCGACCTACAAGACTCAGCATGACGTAGAAGTGGTATCTTTTATACCACCCGTCCCGGATGCGTGAAGACCGTGGCGCGGGTTTCGCGGACGAAGGCGCAGAGAGTGATGTTGCAGCCCTGGGCGACATCAATGGCCATTGACGTCGGAGCCGACACGGCGGCGATCAGTTCGATCCCGGCCCGCGCACATTTGCCCACCATTTCCAAACTCAACCTGCTGGTGAGCGCTACCGCTCGCCCGGCTGTCGGTTGACCGCTGAGTACGCATTTGCCGATCGCTTTGTCCAGGGCGTTGTGGCGGCCGGAGTCCTCAGCGCTTGCGATGATCTTGCCGTCTTCATCGAACAATGCCGCCGCTGGCTTTGAACAGAGGCTGATGGTCCCGAAGGTCATCGTAGACGGTTCGCAAACGCGAAGCTTCAATGCTCAATGTCTCGCCGACCTTCGGCAGCGCTTCGATGCGCTGTTTGAGATTCTCGCTACCGCACAATCCGCACGAAGACACGATCAACAGGTTGCGGTCGGCATCGTCAATACGCGGTCGGTCAGAAGTGAGCCGTACACGGATTGTGTTGAGGTCGTCATCGCATTCTTTGAGAACCTTGATGTCGTCCATACTCTTGACGACACCCTCGGTGTACAAAAAACCAACGGCCATCGCTAATCTGTCGATCGGCGTGCACAGAATCGTGTAAGTCTCCACGCCCTCAACGTCGATGGTGACCGGCGCTTCCTTGATTACGCAGACGGATTCCTGCTGTGGCGGATGGTTTGTGCCCCCGGTCGAGATGCGCTCTGCGCGCACGTGCTTGAGGACGTCAGGCTGTTGGTCTGATTTATCCATAGCCAGGATGTCAGGATCGCAGGGATCCTGACCTACAATATACGGCTCTCAGATAGCCGCAATCACTGGGGCGGCATCAAGCCGACGCCCGGTTTCGGCTCCTTGGGTCGGTGAATCCGGCGGAACTCGAAACCCGCAATGTTCAACGTCGGCAAAGCGCCGCAAATCAGAACCGCTTGCCTCAGGATCAAACCGCCGATCAAGCCAAGCACCGCACCGATCGCCGCAATCGTACCAAGCTCCGCGACGCCGCGATATACGATTATCATCAGAATCAGCGGCGCGGCCAATCCCAGGATGAAGTATCCGATGACAAACATGGTCTTGCGCAGAATACGCTCCGCCGATTCTCGTGAATCGGGCTGGCGGTAGGCCGCCTGGAGGAAGAAAAGGATAGCCAACACTTCCAGCGCCACCAGAACGGCAGCCTCGACCGCCATCGTCCGCAGAGGCTCCAGCCCGGCCGCAGCACCATTGAACAGTATCACGCCGAGCATGATGGCGAAGTGGCCGGTCACTGTCGCCGAGACCACGAAGACCACCGGCACCACGCCCGAACGCCAAAACGGTATTCCCTTGGAGGCGCTGAGCAGGATACCGGTGTAGGCCATCGTGCCGATGGCAAACAGGATTCCTGCGATGGCGATGATGTCAATGATGGTTTCGCCGTCGGCCGTCGCGCCGAATTTCGTGAATTGATGAAGGATCAGATGCACGAACGACAGAACCATGAAAACAGAAATGATCAACGTGCCACGAGCAATCCACGATGTCCCCGGTTTCATTGCTGCCAGAACGGCCTTGCTGGGCGAGCCCAGGTCCACCATGAGGAAGAGGGTCCCTATCAAAAGGGCGGGGAATGCGATCCATAACCCCACCGTCGTAGAGAGGGCGAGGCTCTCCCCCAGGAAACTGTTGATGGCGGCGATGCTATAAGCTCCGCCGCCGACCCCTCCAAGAAACAGGTAGACGGCAATGAGCCAACCCCACTCGAGTTGCAACTGACCATTGACTTTCGGATCCATATCACTTCTCCCGGCTGATTGTCATTTCTCTTCGGCCGTTACCTCGGAAAGAGGTAGTAGACCTTGGGCTTATTGCCGAATTCCGGATTCAGTTGTTGCCCCCGTTCCTTCTTGATCAAGATGGACACCTCGCTGTCGGGGTCGTCGAGGTCTCCGAATATCCGTGCCTTGGCCGGACAGACTTCCACGCACGACGGCAGCTTGCCTTCAGCGAGCCTGTCAATACAGAAATCGCACTTGGTCGCGACGCCACAGCCCGATTTCTCCTCCCAGGCTTTCTTCTGGAACTCTTCCAGCGGCGATAACTCCAGCCCGTCAGGGAAGTAGCTCTCCCACTCATCGATGCTGTAGCGTGCGCCGTAGGGACAGGCCATGATACAGTACTTGCATCCCATACACTTGTCTTTGTCCACGATCACAATCCCGTCGTCTCGCTTCTGGGTGGCGCCGGTTGGACACACTTCCAAACAGGAGGGTTCCTCGCAATGCATGCAGAGCATCGGAAGGGCTTGCCGGACAGCATTGGGAAATGTGCCCACCTCACCCATGAGGACACGGGCCCAGAAAACACCCGGCGGCGTGTGATTCACCGTCTTGCAGGCCATACTGCACGCGTAGCACCCGAAGCACCTTTTGAGATCGATGACCATTCCGTATCGTGGCATTGTTATCTCCGTTCGTAACTGTACTGCGGCTTCCTGGTTCATGGTTCGTCTAACCTTCCGCCTTGTAGATTTTCACTCGCGCACAGATATCCTGATTAAAAGTAAGCGGATCGGTGTGTTCCAGATCCATCTCCACCAGGTCGTTGAAAAATGTCCCTTTACCCTTGGCGATCGGCATGTACTTTCCCCAGTGCCCCGCCACGGCGGCAATGGCCAAATGATGCGGTTCGATCCCCTCGCTGAGCGAGACCCAACCCCGGGCCTTATGGCCCTGCGGATTCTCCAGCCAGACCTTGTCACCGTCGGCGATCCCTTTCTCTTTGGCCGTATCGACGTGCATCTGCACGGCGAGACGTTGGGGTCTTCCTGTGAACACTCGTCGAGCCAGGGATTCTGCTGGGTCATCGAGTTGCAGTGCATGACCGCGCGCCAGTAGAACGTGTGCATATCGAATTCGGGATTCTGTTCGGTGTGCGTCGGGCATGGATACCAATCGGCCAGCGCCTTGAAGCGGGTCCAGTCGAAGTCGAAGAAGTCCTTCCCACCGTATTCGTTCCACACCTTGTCGATTTGCTCGCCGGAGTCGATGAAGTACTCGAAGTACACAGGCACCCTTGAGGGGTTGAACCACTTCCAGTAAACATCCTGATCTTCCCCCGAATTAGTGGACACATGAAGAAGCCATGTTATATTGGTTTCTGGAGGTGTCCGAATGTCAAGAAATCAGAATCGTCGTCAGTTCGACGCAGAGTTTAAACGTGAGGCTGTCCGTCTTAGTCAACAGCC
>JAUWIB010000107.1 GCA_030605565.1 bacterium | reverse complement strand
CCACGCGACCAGCGTTCCAATATCCTTCGATCCTTTTCAATAAGCATGATCTGACAAGCTACGCGCATCGGCACCTCCTTCTGTCGAAGTATAACCGATGCACTTATCATAAGCAATAATAATTATGCAACACTACACTAGTAGGTCAGATTCCTTGCTAACCTGACGATGACGGCGGGATCGCAGGGATCCCGCCCATATGCGCTAACTTAGGCAGCATCCGGTAGCCCACCCAAAGTGAAGCCAGAGGCGGAACGCCGGGTGGGGACACATATTTCGTGGTCTCTGTCGGCTAAAGTTAGCGCGTATGGGATCCCGCCCTACAAATGGTCTTTGCTTAGCACCGTGAGCACTTCAAGCACGCCGGCGGCGATGGCGTTGGCCTTGTCCGAGATGCGATAACAGCGCTCCCGCTCACCACGCGGGTCAATGTCGCCGATTTTCATGCCGGAGGTTACCCGGACTCCAGTTCGTAGAAGCCCTCTGACAATACCGCCGATAGATGCCCTGACCGGTGTCATGTCCACCCAGCCTACCAAGTCACCGGCAACCACGGTGTCGCCAATCTCGCAGCCACCCGCGAACAAGCCGTCATTCGGCACCCGCAGCACCCGGTCACGATCAATGCCGTTTACTTTCGCAGGGACGCCTGTGTGCGGCTCGGGAGCGCCGTTGTATATAACACGTCCGAGATTGTCACCGCGGTTGGTCTCAATGACGGCATGACAGTTCTGTCCGGCGACAAACCCGGGACCCAGCCCGATCACGATCGGCGCCAGGTCAAGCGAGCAGTCAGCCTCCCGCTTGAGCATACGAGCATCAATAAGCGCGGCTGGTTTCAATTCCGGCAGGAGGGTGGCATCGGGGTCATGAAGTATCGGTACAAGGTGTGGCGCCAGCGCAACGGCGCTCTCAGTAGAATACACCATTCTGGCGGTGACAGTCTCGATGGCGACCTGCTCGTTGAGTAGTGCTTCTGCAAAACAAACAGTCCGCCTGACACAGGTGGGAGGCAACTTCTCCAGCGCAATCACTTCGAAGCCGCTCTTGAACAGTCGATGGATGACGCCTGAGGCCATTTCGCCGGCGCCGCGGACAACAACGCGCATAATTTTGGGTCTTGAGACTTTCACTGATCCTTGAGCGCGCCGTTTTTGGTCGCGATCAATTCGGCGGCGATAGCGACAGCGATTTCGGAAGGACCTTCGGCGCCGATTTTCAGACCAATTGGTGAGTGGACTTTGTCCAGCAAACTGCGATCAACGCCGGACGCCTCCAGCGAGCCGAACAGCTTCGCGATCTTGGGTTTGGAACCGATCATACCGACATAGGCGCATTCTTTGTCGACAACATACTCCAGCACTGCCTGGTCAGTCTGGTGCGAGCGGGTCACTAACACAACGAAGCAGTTCTTGCCCAGCGGTGGCAACGCCTTACGATACTCCGAATCGGTAAGAAGGGTGTCGACCGTCGGGGCAAACTCCTTCAGGACGTCGTCGCGGTCATCGACAATGGTCACGATAAAGCCCAAACCACCAGTGACTCTCACCAACTCCCGCCTGATGTGCCCACCGCCGAAGATTATCAAACGGTTGAGAGTACCGATGCGCTCCATAAGCAGTTCCGCTTCACCGCCACAATGCATCCCGGTGGCATCCTTGCCGCTCTCAGTGAACCGATAGCGCTTGAGCTGACTTGGTGTCTCGGAGTCGAACAGGTCGAGGCAATCATCAATGGCCAGCTTCTCAAAGATGCCGCCACCGATACTGCCGACGGTCGTGCCGTCAGTATAGACAATCATTCGGGCACCGACTTTACGCGGAGAGGAACCCTGTTTGCTGACAATAGTGGCCAGCACGAATGGGCGTCCCCGCCGACGGTCGTTTGCTATTTGCTCAAAGATATCCATAGTGTCCCCCAGAACTCTACTGGTGCCCTATTCTTTCAACACGACTTTCGGCCAGTCTCGCCAACGCTGTCCGGTAGTCCGCTTCACTGTCGATATCAATCTGGTTCCGGTGGTCATCCAGCACAATTAGTCGGTCGCCATAGCGCACCAGAATTTCGTTGGCGCAAAAGTCTCCCTCAAGCGGCATGAATTCATGGAAAACGGCCCGGTCGAAGATGATCGGATGACCGCGTCCTGAAGGTGTGCGCACATGGAGAATCGAAGGATGTTCCCGGCGAAAGCGTTCAAGTATCCGATTCATCAGCGCCGTCCGCACATCCGGTTTGTCGCCGACCATGAACAGGGCGGCATCGACCTTCGCATCAATGGCACTGAGCGCGCATTTGACCGAAGCGGCGCGACCGCGTTGATAGTCGGCGTTGTGTACGAGCCTGATGCGCTCTGTCAGGTGGTTCCTCAGCTTCTTCTGCAAAAGATTACTTTCGTAGCCGGTGATAACCAGAACATCATCGACGTTGGAGTCCGCAGTATTCAACAGCACCTGCTCGATGACCGTACGTTCGCTGTAGTCGAGCAGCAACTTGTTGCCGGCAGCCATCCGCGATGAGGTTCCGGCGGCCAGAATCACAGCGGTGATTTTCATTTTGCAGCCGCGTCAGTCATAGGAAGATATGATAGATAGCAGTTGACCAAATGTCAAGGTGGGGCGGATCAGTGACGGTGGGCTGTAATCGGAACTCAGCCGGCGGTGGAGTCCAGTTCTTCCTTGCGCTTCTCCGGCACCAGCCGGATCACTTCCGCCTGACCATCACTAATCCGAACGAGACGTTCGATCACATCATCGACCAGAAACTGGGGAGTGGAAGCCCCAGCCGAGACACCAATGCTCTCAATAGTAGAATCAACCGTGAACCAATCGTCCCGGATATCCTCGGCCGACCCGATCAGTTCACCACGGCCGCAGGCGTCGTCCGAAATCCTGGCCAGTCGTTTCGAGTTAGCCGAGGTCTGTGAACCGACCACCAGGATCATGTCGACCTGCGGGGCCAGTTCGATAATTGCCTCCTGTCGACGGGTGGTAGCGTTGCAGATAGTATTGAACACCTCGATGTGAGGCCATTTACGCTTCGCCAGCTTTTCAACCTCTTCGAATTCCATAGCATGGGCGGTGGTTTGCACGGTCAGGCCGAGCTGGCGGTCACTCCAATCCGGTAAGGCCAGCAACTCCTCATAACTCGCCGCAACACTGATTCGATCCGCTGCGTGACCGACGATTCCCGCTGTCTCGTCGTGATGTGGGTCACCGTAATGGATGATGTACAGCCCTCTGGCCATGGCCTTGCTGATGATGCGATAAATGCGGCTGACCAGCGGGCAGGTGGCGTCGACCACCTCCAACCCCTTGCGCTCGGCCGATTCGACAACATCCGGCGAGATACCATGCGCGGAGATTATCAAAATGCCGTCAGCGACATCGTCAACCGACAACGCCTGGCCGACTCCCTGGCGACGGAACTTCTCAACCACCGCCTCGTTGTGAACGATCTCATTCAGGATCGTGACCTTGTTTTGTCCACCTCGTTTGGCGGCTGTGTCTTCCGCTATTTCAATAGCCCGCTCGACCCCCATGCAGAAACCGTGATGGCGAGCTACTATGATTTTCTTAAGCATACCGTTGTCGAGACTCCTCTATGGCGCAACAAACTGTTTGAGAAAGTACTCAAGTACTCTGGTATCGTTCTCCAACTCTGAGTGAAAACTGGAAGCCATCACCCGACCCTGCGCCACTAATACCGGAGAGTTGCGATAGTGCGCCAGGACAGTGACGCCGGAACCGGCCCGGGTCACCCTCGGCGCACGAATGAAGGTGGCATCAAGAACAGCGAGTGAGCCGTTCAAGGTCGCTTCCACCTTATCGGTGAACGAAAAGACCTGCCGGCCATAGCCGTTGCGAACAATATCGATATCGATCAACCCAAATGGCTCGACGCCGCTGAGATTGTCTTCAATGTTCTTAGCTAACATAATCATCCCGGCGCAGGTGCCCCAGATCGGCCGAGCTTTACCGAAAGCAAGGAGCGGAGAACGCAGATTGTATCTGTCGACCAGGTAGTTCATGGTGGTCGATTCACCGCCGGGGATAATGAGGCCGTCGAGTTGGTCCAGATCAGACGGCAGCCGCACCTGCACCGGGTAAGCGCCGACCAGACTGAGTTGGTGCTCATGCCGTTCGAAATCCCCCTGTAGGGCCAGAACACCTATCTGTAACTGCTTTTTCGTCATCATGCCTTATACCAACCACTCGAGTGGCTGTCACCCTCAAGTAACTTCGTGCCCTGCAGATGTCCACATCTGCCGACAATGACCTGCGCATCATGGCGGCGCATTTGGACATACGCCATGCCAACCACCAACACGGTTTCCACCCGCAAGTAACCTCGAATTGGGGCTATGGTCAAGGTAGGAATATGCAGCAGATTTTCGTAGGTCAGGATCCTTGTGATCCTGACAGTTCTTCGTCAGGTTCCAAGGAACCTGACCTACAAGGACTCATTTGTGGCGCGTCCGCGCGGCGTCACCCTGAGCGGAGTCGAAGGGTGCACGGTCAAGCCGTGTTCCTCGCGCTTGGCGCACCTCTCGAGGGATCTGGCGCAACTGTACGACCGGGTACGTAGGTTACAGCGAGAGTTCGGCCTGACGCTGGACCGAGAGCAATTTGGCCGGGTACTCACTATACAATCGTCCATTGAGAAAGCGACCTGTCTTTTTCTTGTTCACGCCGCCCCACTGTTTGAAGAAGAAGGCCACTTGCTGTTCGCTACAGCAGCGTTGGATGTCAAGCACCCACTCTCTTTCTATCGGACGTGCGCCTGGGCCGGACTCGCCGCCGACAATCGCCCAGTCGATCCCGCTCAGGTTCAACTTTGGCAACAAACCCAACAACGGTTCCAGCGAGAGAAACTTGCCGTACGCGTCGGTTTGTCTGAGGTCGTCGATGCGATTATAATATCGCGCGCTCTCGACCGTAACACCCATCCAGACGTTCTCCGGCCACGACAGACGCGGGCTAAGCTTGAGCAATCGTCCGGAGCGTTTGGTGAGGATCTGGAAGATATGCTGTGGTGCAGCCGTCATGACATCAAACAGTTTCCGAATGAACTCAAACGGCACATCTTTGTGGAACAGGTCGCTCATGGAGTTGACGAACACGAGTCGCGGTTTACGCCAACTGCGCACCTGGTCGAGCATCTCCGGATGCAGAGTGACTTCAAAGCCGTTCTTGTAATTGGGCGACCCCATCGCCTGCAACCGCCGCGCCATCCGCTCGGCGTAACAGTTGGTGCACCCGGCGGAGATTTTCGTGCACCCGGTGACGGGGTTGAAGGTGGAATTCGTCCACTCGATTTTGGAAGCAATGGCCATTTAGCGTTCACCCGGCGAATGTTATCAGGCGGTCCTTTCCAAGTGTAACTTGGCCGCCTATTATCCGTTTCTCTCTCGGCTTGTCAACCGTCAGTTTCCCGTCAATCTCGAGAATGTCGATGGCAGCTTTGATGTTCTTCTCCGTATACAGATACTTGCTTTGGTGGCATCTGTCAACAAGAGCCTTCGCGGCAACTGTTTCTCCTCCAAAGTCTCTCAACAGCTTTCCCTTTAGCCGTTGCATTTGATCGTCAAGCCCCAACCGGTTCTGGCCAGACTCTTCGGATCGAAGATTGCTGTACAACCATAAAGGAATCCCGAAAGTATCCACAAGGCTGTATTTGGCCATTACGTCCTTCATCAGGGCGAAACCTCTATGGTGCTTACAAACAAAAACCAAATGGTGACTCGTCAGCCTTCGGTCTTCGAACTCCATGGCGAATCGTATCATATATACGGACCGGTCTCGAGTAAAGTTGGTCTCGAGGGCATCCAGTATCTGCTTATCCTTTGCGGTGTTCTTGCCCGGTAGCTTCAACTTCTGCTTCAGAACAGCAAGTCCATGTGTACCGAAGAGTTCCACGAGGTGCTGATCTTGATTCCCGTCGACAATATTTCGCTTTATTCCAGAAGTTGACAGAAAGAAAAGGCAGTCTGATCCCCAGCGCTTAATTACTGCCGCGAGCAGTTCTTCAGTTAGGTTATGATACCCACAAGGATCGATAAACGTGAATGTTCCCTCCTTGATTGGCAGTTCCCCGATGAGTTCCCGGTTTACTTCACGCAACTGCACATCTGGCTTGCTTCTAAGCAGCGCACTGGTTGGGTGGGCTTCGACATTGGACCGCAGCTGCTCGTACATGTCTTTGTCGCTTTCATAGAAATGCATTTTCAGCTTGTGATGGAACTGAGGTTTCTCACCGACGGCATCCAACACTTTCAGTGGAGTGGACGGGCTATCGTCCAAGTACTTCCCCCGTCCGGAAAACAGATCCAGATAGGTTAGTTCATCGCAGTGTGGTCCTAAGATTGTCATCCAAGCTGGTAGGTACTTAGCAACTATGTCTGATTTAACTCTTGAGTGAGGATGGGGTTTCTTAAAGAACTCTGCCGCGGTCTTCATTTCGGACCTCCCTTTTTCTTCTCAGAAAGATACGCCAACTGGGAGGAGTGTAACATCACATAATGACAGTTCCAAGCAGAAAAAAAGCAGGCCTTGCGACCTGCTCATCTGTCCACCTTGGTGTGCCCGCAGAGTCTTCAGACTCGGTGGGTAGTGATGGTCTGTCCTGCCTGTGGCTGAGTCTGAAGACTCAGCCACCACAACGTAACAAGACTGGATTCCGGCTTTCGCCGGAATGACGAGCTTCCGGGTTCGTTTGTGCGTGGTGTACGTCCTCGTGCACCACGTGGATATTGGCGCAGACGAGGACATTTGCCAGCCACACAAACATGCCACGATTACCGCGTGTGCAGCAACTCCTCGTCGGGGATGGAGTCGACCTGGATACCTTTCATGGCCTCACCGAGACCGCGCGAAGCATCGGCCACGATACCGGCATCCTTGTAATGCGTGGTAGCCGCCACGATCGCTTTGGCCCGTTTCTCCGGGTTGTCGGATTTGAAAATGCCGGACCCGACAAACACCGCCTCGGCGCCCAGGAACATGCACAACGCCGCATCAGCCGGGGTAGCAATTCCACCAGCGGCGAAATTCGGCACCGGCAGCATCCCGGTCTTGGCCACCATGCGCACCAGATCGATCGGCACTCGGTGTTCTTTGGCCGTGGTGTACAGTTCGTCCTCGGGGGTAACCGTCAGCGCTTTCATGGCCGTGCCGATTTCGCGCAGATGCTTGACCGCCTCGGAGACGTCGCCGGTACCGGCTTCGCCCTTAGTGCGAATCATGGCCGCACCCTCGGAGATCCGCCTGAGCGCCTCACCGAGATTGCGACAGCCACACACAAACGGCACTTTGAACGACCACTTGTCGACATGGTTCTTGTAGTCAGCGGGGGTCAGTACCTCGGACTCGTCGATGAAATCGACCTCGAGTGATTCGAGAACCTGCGCCTCCGCAAAGTGACCAATCCGACACTTGGCCATCACCGGAATGGTCACGATCTTCTTGATTCCCTCGATCACGTCCGGGTCGGCCATACGGGCGACACCGCCGTCGGCGCGGATATCGGACGGCACGCGTTCCAGCGCCATCACTGCCGCCGCACCCGACTGTTCGGCAAGCTTGGCCTGGTCGGCGTTGATGACATCCATAATCACGCCCCCCTTGAGCATTTCCGCCAAGCCGATCTTTACTCGATGCTGTTTATCACTGAAATCTACCATTATTATACTCCTGAAAGCAGATTCATCTATTGTTTAACACCAGCCGTCGGAGGAAGTTCTCCAACGACACAGCCAGTGCTGTCACCAACGAATATAATACCTTCCTGCGCAACCGCACAAGCCCCAAAAAGGAAAGCGGGTCGTTCCAAAGAGCGACCCGCCGGTACCAACTATGTTCAGATTGAGCGCTGCCAGGCGTTCTTACTTGCGACCCTTGCGGTACCTGCCAAAGTGCTGTTTGCTGAGGGCTTTCTTGAACGAAGCTTCCTGCGCCTCCCAGAAATTGCGCAGGTCACAGATCTCGTACTGATTACATCGGCAGCCATCCGGCTCGGTACACAGATTGAGATGGAGTGGGCCGTCGATTGCCTCGATAACATTGAGGAAAGTGACTTCCCTGGGTTCATTAGCCATGGCATAACCGCCCTTGACGCCCTGGTATGAAACCAGGAGGCCGCTTCGGGTGAGGTCCTTGAGAATCTTGGCCAGGAACTCCCGAGGCACCACTTCTGCTTCGGCTATAGAGTTGATGGAGCCGAGCTGTCCCTTTGGCAGCCCGGAAAGGTGTCGTACTGCTCTGAGGGCGTAGTCTGATTTGCGAGATAACCGCATGCCGTCTTCCTTTGCTTCAGTGTTTAACTTGCTACCAAGTTAACCGTTCAAATGTGGGATTGGTTTCCCCACATTTCTATTTCTACCTGCCCATTATATCCAAAGGGATGCATTTTGTCCACAAGAAAATTGTCAATGTGTAACTTTCTTTCCACTTTTCACCGAGTTCGTCATAGTGGATACTTAAACACCCGAATATGGCAGCAGGTCCAAGGATATGGCGCCATTTCGATTTCTGCGACCCGGTACATCGGCTACACCTTCTTCAAGCGGCGATAAACCACTCATCAATACCTGCCGATAATCTTATGAGACGAACCAGGTTAGGCTATGGTAAGATGACGACAAGACTCACCTCAGAAACCGGCTATACGCTAATTGAACTGATCATCGTAATCGTGATCGTGGCCATTATTGCCTCGGTGGCCGTGAAATCGCTGAAGGGCGCCAATGAGGTTGTTCGCACCGAGGAAACTAAGGTCGAGTTGGAGCAACTGGCCTGCGCCGTGGCTGGCAACCCGACTTTACTCTCCGGAGGAGCGCGGACTGATTATGGCTATGTCGGTGATGTCGGCGCCATGCCACCCAATCTGGATGCGCTGGTGACCAACCCGGGCGGGTACGGTACCTGGGATGGTCCCTACGTGCGCGATGATTTCTACGCTGTCGCCGGCGGTGCATCGTCGGAATTCAAACTCGACGGCTGGGGTCGCGCATACGTTTATTCCGGAGGGAACAGTATCGTCTCCACCGGCAGCGGGTCCAGTATCAGCCGCCGTATCGCCAACGCCACCGATGACCTCCTGTACAACGACCTGTCCCTTGCCGTGGTCGACCTCGACAACGATCCGCCGGGGACTGTTTTTCGAGACTCGGTGCGAATTGTCCTCACTCATCCCGACGGCGCTGGTGGCTACACATCACGCACAACCAATCCGGATGGCAACGGCTTGGCGGTTTTTGATTCCATCCCGATTGGGAGACACACTTTGCAAACGGTGTATCTACCCACCAACGACACCCTCACCAGGTTGATCAATATCGATCCCGGTCGCAGCAGCTACCTGCAAACCCAACTGTTTAGTGATGTGTGGTAGCCTCATGGCGTGGCGTCTACGAAAAATCAGCGGTTTCGGCCTCATCGAGTTGACGGTGGTGATAATCATTGTTGGCGTACTGGTAGCAGTAGCGATGCAGTCGGCCACGGTGATTGTTCAGGATGCTCGAAGGGTTGAGACCGAGCGCGAGATGGAGATGCTGGCCAACGCGATCGTTGGGGATCCGGCGATTATCTCCAACGGACAGCGAGTGGACTTCGGCTATGTCGGCGACGT
Organism: bacterium; assembly: GCA_030605565.1. GTDB lineage: Bacteria > Zixibacteria > MSB-5A5 > GN15 > FEB-12 > JAJRTA01. The sequence goes on along the minus strand of JAUWIB010000107.1, from coordinate 10,413 downwards.
CGGCGGCTTTCCCGCGAATTTGCAGGCGCTGTATGAGAACCCCGGCGGTTACAGCACTTGGGACGGACCTTACATTCTACCAGGATTGGTCCAGGATTCGGTCGGATTCATGATGGACGAATGGGGCAGCCTCTATAATTTCAGCGGCGGAGTGACGATTACATCGACCGGCAGCGGTTCGACTATCACTGAGAAAGTCGCCGACGCCGTGTCCGATTACACCCTCAACACACTCAACGGATCGATCAGGGATGCCAACGACTCGGTGCCGGGACTTGTCTATCTTGACTCGGTCGACATCAAGATCACGATTCCTGACGGCGCCGGCGGCACAACTATCAAGACGTACTCACCGGATGCAGCGGGGCTTTTCACACTCGACTCGTTGCCGGTTGGGACACATCCCTTGCGAATGATTTACACACCCAATGTCGATACGCTGCTGCGGTACGTCGCGGTCCTACCGAGACACAAGGGATGGGTCAGTTACAAGTTCGCGTCGGCGTATTTCAGCGGAGGAGGAGGCGGTAGTGGCTGCAGCGGCCCCGGTTCTGAAACGCTTCGACCGGTGGGTGTTGGCAACGCCACCAATCTGGTTACCGACGGTTGCGCAACCAATTACCTGTGTGTAGACGACGTGAGCACCGATGATGACGCCACTTATGTCAAGTCGGTCGGCACTTCTTATGGCGTCGATACATACGCGACGGCCGACCCGACGGACACAACCTGTACGATCACATCGGTGACTGTCTATGTCCGCGCCCGGAAGTTCGTGAAAACTGCTTATACTCAAGCGGTGTTGCGAACCAATGGCGCCGACTACACCGGTTCGGAGGAAACGCTCGGCAGTTCCTTTGTCGATTACAGTCAGGAGTGGACCAACAACCCGTTTACCGGCGTGGCCTGGACCTGGACGGAGGTCACCGACACGGAGATCGGCGTACAACTAAGATCCTCCAAGTCGACCCATCCGGCGCGATGCACCCAGGTATGGGTGGTGGTGGCGTACACGGACTGATGGTAGCAGATAGCGATATGGCAACACGATCCCTGCGCAGAACATCCGGCAGCGACGGTTTCACGCTGATCGAAGTCATCCTGGTGATTATCATAACCGGGATTCTTGTTACCGTGGCGCTGCGCTCCGGTGGTGTCATATACGACAGCGCCCGGACCGAAGAGACCAAACAGGAACTTCAGGCGCTGGCCATAGCCATGGTCGGCAACCCGGAACTGCAGAATAATGGAGTACGTTCAGATTTCGGATACGTCGGCGATGTCGGCGCCATGCCGCCCAACCTCGACGCGTTGAATAGTAACCCAGGATCGTACAGTACTTGGAAGGGACCGTATATCGATAATCGCTTCACGCAGAAAACTGACGACTACAAGAAGGATGCCTGGGACGCCAACTACAGCTATAGCGGGGTGAACATCACCTCGACCGGCTCCGGGTCGGATATCGTGCGGACGTTGGGCAACAGCGTGGGGGATTTCACCATCAACCAGGTTCGTGGCGTTGTTTTCGACCGCGACGGTACACCGCCTGGGTCGACATACAGGGACTCGCTGGCGGTCCGCATGACCATCCCCAACGGTTCCGGCGGCACGGTCACCAAGAGTGCGGCGGTCGACATCGGCGGGTATTTCGCATTCGATTCCATACCGATCGGGAATCACGATATTGAAGTGATCTACCTTCCGGACGACGACACCCTGAGGCGGTTTGTGTCGGTACTGCCGGCATCCTCGCCGTATGGTGAGTACAGTCTGGCCAACAACGTCTGGAGCGGTGGCGGCGGAGGCTTGGCAATGGTGACAGGTTCCGACACTTTGTTTCCCGGCACGCATTGCAACAATGTGTCGTTTTGGATATCCAATACAACCGCCAGTCCGATTACAGTCAGCAGTATCGAACTTACCTGGACCAGTCCGGTTGCTTACTACCGAACAGTTGTATGGAACGGCGTGACGGTATTCGATTCCAACAACCCCAAGGCCGCCTCCGGTGAGTTGGTGCTGTTTTCAAGCCCGCAGACGGTCAACCCCGGTGAGACCGTCACCGTTCAATTACAGACGTACCAGAGCCAGGCAACAGGTGGCCCCAAGGTCGACATGACCGGGACCGACTTCACGGTCGAGTTCTCAGATGGTTCAACCTTTGACTTCGTGCCGAGTATATGCCTATGATCGAACGCTGCCATAAAAACAGGGGTTTCACCCTGATTGAACTGATCATCGTGATCATTATCGTCGGAATCATGGCTACAGTAGCTGTGCGCAAGCTCTCCACTTCGTTGGACACGGCCAAGTATGAACACACTAAGAAGGAACTTGATGCGCTGGCTGCGGCCATGGTCGGCAATCCGAACTTGTTTGCCGAAGGCGCCCGAACTGACTTTGGGTACGTCGGCGACGTCGGCGCTTTGCCGCCCAACCTCGATGTCCTGGTGATCAATCCCGGCGGATACACAACCTGGGATGGACCCTACATCAGTCGCGGCGTTGATTTGAATGAGTTCAAACAGGACGGTTGGGGGACGGTCTATGTGTATTCGGACACGTTGCTGCGTTCCACCGGGTCGGGTTCGAATATCGATAAGGTCATTGCTGCATCCTCCTCGGCACTGTTGGGCAACAGTGTGCAAGGGTATGTTATCGATGCCGACGACGAAATGCCGGGGGCGATCTATCGTGATTCTCTGGTGATACGGCTGACCTATCCGGACGGCAGCGGTAACATCACTACCAGCATTACCAGTCCGACCGCTGAGGGCAGTTTCTCATTCAGCAGTGTCCCTATCGGTAATCAGAGACTGAGCATCATTTACACACCCGACAACGACACCGCCACCTTTACCGTAAGCGTCACGCCCCAAAGCAGTGTGAAAATAGCCGTCACCTTTCCGGCTGACCTGTGGTAGATCATCGATCTTCGATCATGTCGGCGCATGTGGACATACGCCGCCCACAACAATAGGCGTTACCTTTCCGGCTGATCTGTGGTAGATGGCGACTGCGCAACGCAGCGACCGGGTGGTCGTCTGAAGAAAGACCTGGGTGGCCCGGACGTTCGGAGGTGTTGAAAAAGTCCCCATTTCGGTCATTGCGAGCGACCGAAGGGAGCGCGGCAATCTCATTCTTTGATTTGCCAGACGAATTGAGATTGCCGCGTCGCTACGACACGAGTGTCTTCGCTCCTCGCAATGACGGCTCCGGGGGCTTCTTCAACAAGCCCGTTCGTTCGGGTCTCATATCCGGCTGAGCTTATCAGTAGACACAGGTACCCCACCCAGAGCGCCAGCGTCGGGTGGGTTCTTCATCTTCGCGCTTGGGGATCCCACCCTTCTCCGCTCAGGATGACGTTTTGGCAGGATCGCAGGGATCCTGCCCTACGAGGACCGGGTATTCATGCGGTATCGTCATCGGGTATACTGAATTTCCAGCCGCAGTAGTACTCGTCCCCGGCCTGGTCATCAGGCGGACAGCCGATGCACTCCGTCTTAATCCGCGGATCGATAGCCTGCGCAAACCCGGCGTACTCCACCAGACCGACCGACTTGCACGGGAACAACGGCAACTCCTTGCGTCGGCGCGCCGACTGCACACGACAATTTATCATGTAGAACTCAAACGAATCGTCCGACTCATTTCGGATCGTCTGCTCATTGACGAGAGCGTACATTCTCAGACCAAGCGCCTTCTTCAGGCCGTCAAGACCGCTACCCTCAGCGATACCGTGTCGCTTCATTATGCGTTTGGCTTCAATGGTCGTGAACCGTCTCCAGGCTTCGGTGTCAAGCTCGATCGCCTTCTCCAAACCGAACTGGCGCTCCACCGCCTGAAACCAGAGGCCGTCATGAGCCAGCCAGTTTTTGGTGAAATCGGTAAGAATGTCTTCGAGTTGAGTCCGGTTGAATTGGGCGAATTGGTCATTCATAGTCTTGTTCTCCAGCGATTCTCCGTGCCGGAACTATAATCGTAATTCCGGCGTAACTGTTTACAAATGGTCTGTCACCCTTTATTATAGGGTGAACATGGAAGTTCTGAAAGTTTTTAGAGCGGACGTCCAGATGACGGACCTGCCGAAATCCGGCGGTTCGTTGACTGCAAAGATGAAAGCTATTGCCTATTATCTGACCGGGAAAACCCTCAAGTGCCAAGAGCCCACGGCAGTCATCCATAACCGGTTGCATGTCAGGATGATAGCCGATGATCGTCAGACTCTGCGGCGGCATGGTTTTCGCTCGTAATGGATATTCGGATGTCGGTATACGTCATATTATTGGGAGAAAACGAATGAGAACTCTCGGCCGTTTGACAATCTGTGTACTTTTCGCCCTGACTCTGGTTCCGCCCGTTTCGGCTGGACAAATAGCGGATAATCTGCTGGAGCGAATTTCATCCACCTCCTCCGACCAGAAGCTGTCGGTCTGGATCGTCCTGCGATCTGATTTAACGGACCGTCCCTTGAAGGCCGCAGCCGTCGACAAGTTCACCCACAAGGAACGGTACCAGACTGTCATGGCACAGTTGCAGCAGAACAGTTCTGAGTCTCAACAGGCTTTGCTGGAGGCGCTCAGCCAACATGAGGCGGCCGGCCGGGTACAACAGGTCAAGCAGCACTGGCTGGTGAATGTGATTGAAGTGGATATCGAGGCGGGCGCCATTGCCGATCTGGCGCTGCGCGATGATGTCGACATGATCTACGCCGTCCCCCGACTGACCGCCATCGTACCGGACAAATCCGACGCTACCGCCACCCTGTCGGCTGGAGTGAGCGAACATCTGGAGTTCATCAATGCCGACGAGGCCTGGGCGGCGGGCTACACCGGCGCCGGGCGGCTGGTTTGTTCGTTTGATACCGGCGTCGATGGTGACCATCCGGCGCTTTCAGGAAACTGGAAGGGGAACAACGGCAACTATGCCGCCGCCTGGTTCGATCCGCGCTACGACGGCCAACAGTTTCCGCGCACCATTCCCAACTGCGGTTATACCCTCTGTAACCCCAGCCATGGAACTCATACTATGGGCAGTATGGTTGGGTGCGATGATGTCACCGGCGACACCACCGGCGTTGCGCCCGATGCCCAATGGATCTCGGCGGCGGTGATTGATGTCACCGGCACGTCGATTATCGATGGCTTCGAGTGGGCGGCCAATCCTGACGGCGACGCCAACAGTATCGACGACGTGCCGGATGTGATTAATCACAGTTGGGGCGTGGCCGACATCGGTTGCCAGAACTTGTTCTACGATATGATCGAAGCTACCGAAGCCCTCGGCATAGTAAATATCTTCGCAGCGGGTAACGAGGGTCGTGGCGTGTGGGATGAGGACAGCCAAACCTGGTCAGGCGCGACTATCCGTAACCCGGCCAACCGGGCGCTCGATTCTATCGACTGTTTCGCAGTCGGTAATGTCGATGCACGAACATCGCCTCCCGTGGTCTACAATAATTCATCGCGCGGACCATCGGACTGCAACGACGCAATCAAACCGAACGTCTGCGCCCCCGGTGTAACCATTCGTTCCACCTGGCCGGGGGGCGACTACAACTATTGGACCGGCACTTCGATGGCGGCGCCGCAGGTAGCCGGGTTGGTGGCGCTGTTGCGGCAGAAGAATCCCAACGCCACCGTCGAACAAATCAAGAATGCGATTCTAACCACCGCCCGCGACTTTGGCATCTACAGTCTGCCCGACAACGACTATGGCTGGGGTGTGATCGATTGTATGGCGGCGCTCGACGCTCTGCCCGATGGCAACTCCGAGCCGAACGTGCGCCTGTACAGCTTCGACCATCCACCCATCGCATCCGGTGACACCGTGCGCGGCGCCATCGTCCTGCAGAACCTGGGACATGAAGTGAACGATGTGACTGTCAGCCTCGCCGGCGCTGAACCTCGGCTGGAAATCCTTTCAGGTAGCGCCGACTTTGGAACGATCAATAGCGACGATACTGTGCGCTCCAACGACGAAATCGTAGTGGTGGTCTCTGACCAGGCTTTGGATGGCAGCGTTTTGACGCTCGACCTGGAGGTCAGCGGAGCGGGAGGGTATAATGAGACGCGGCAGTTGTTCTTCCTGGTTGAGCCGAGACTCGAACGCGCCATGGCTACGCACGATGTCGGTCTCATAGAATTCACTCTGACCAACTTCGGCAGCTTCGGTCTTGGTGACGGTATGTGGTTCCCGGCAGGCGGCGAGGGGTTTAGGTTCGACGGTTCCCCGGACTACCTCTACGAGGGTGGTCTTATCATCGGCGTCGATTCCACGCACGTCTCAGATGGACTTCGCAACGCCTCGGGTGAACCGGATGGAGACTTCGGTGTCCTGCCGGGGGGCAGCTTCACGGTTATCGATCCGGGGCCGGGCGGTTCGCAGCAGATAATCACCCGCTTCGGTGATCAGCGGGCTGAAAATCCGCTTGGGCTCGAGATCACGCAGTTGTCGTTCGCCTATCCCTCTTATCCCCCCTATCTCAACAACGATTTCATTATCCTGAAGTACGCTGTGAGAAACACGGCCAAGCACGGCATCAGCGGTATCTATATCGGTCTCTATCTTGACTGGGACGTGGTTCACTACATGGTCAACGCCGGGGGGTATGCTACCAATGACGAGTTTGTCTGGATTGCCTATAACTCCGGCCCCGGTCCCGACTACAAAATCTCACCGCGCGGTTGCATGGTTCTCGAAGGGCCGTTGTATACGGGATGGACAAGTCCCGGGACATTCGTATCCTACAGCGGCGACGGTTTCACCGAAGCTGAAAAATACCAAGCCTTGACCGGCGGCACCGGAAGCGCCGAGTATTACGTTGACCACAGCACCGACCTGGTCCAGTTGATTGCTGTCGGCCCACTCAATATGGGCTCAGGTGAAATCGACACCGTCGCCTTTGCGCTTCTGGCCGCCGATAACCTGTCGGGAATGACCGCCGCTTCCGACCGGGCGCGTGATGCCTATGCCGACCTGCCCACCGATGTCGACGACGACCAACCGGGTCTGCTTCCCGATGGCTTCGCATTGCATCAGAACTACCCCAACCCATTCAACCCGACCACGACCATCTCGTTCGTTTTGCCGCGCAAGAGTGATTATCGTCTGAGCATCTACAATATCGCCGGGCGGAAGGTCACCCAGATAATCGGCAAGGGTAGCGTCGGCGTCAACCAGGTGATCTGGGATGCAGGGGAAATGGCCACAGGCGTCTACCTGTACAAACTGACCGCCGGCGACTTCGTAGCGAGCCGGAAGATGGTACTGTTGCGGTGACCTGAAAACGCTGATTCGGGTTTGCGGTATTAGCCGGGCGTTATAGAAGCCTGTTTGGTTCGGCTTTGCAAACGAAAGGTCGACGTATTAGCCTTTGCCAAACGGCCCGGTGCGCTATATACTTCCCCCCCACTCAATAGTGAGTTGATTGACTGTCTCGTTTCAGGAGCAGCAGGTGTCACGAAGGAAAACCGATAATTCCACGCAACAGAGAATAGTCTGCCTGGGAGCCTACTATCTCACCATCGGGTTCTTTCTGATGGCTATGGTGGCGCCTGAGGGAAGAGTGTGGGGAATCAATTGGTGGGCGTACCTCTCAGGATCGTGGCGGGTTGTTTTGGCCTTGCTGGGACTGGCTGCCGGGCCGGTCTTGTGGCAATTGGCTGTTCGCATTCATCGAAGCGAGGCCGGAGAGCACGATGCGGGTACGAATTCAAGCTACCTGAAACTCGCGTTGCCGTTCGCCCTTGTTTTCGCTGCGCTGTATCTGTTTTTCCCCAGCCAGACCCACTTCCTCGGGGACGGCTATCAGCTTCTGTCACGGCTCGCCGACGGTTTGGGTTCCGTAAAATCCTGGGATGTCGGGGCATCACTCCTCAACGATGCAGTATTCTCGGCGACCTCAGGAAGCAACACCGAGCGGGCGCTGACGACATATCGGATTATCTCGGTCGCATCTGGTGTCCTGACCCTTGGCATAGTCTTCGTGGGCGCAACGTTGTTATTCAAGGGCACCGTCAGACGCATCCTGTTCATGCTCGGTGTAGCGACCGGCGGGTATTCGCTCATGTTCTTTGGGTACGTGGAGAATTACGCTTTCTTGATAGCATTGCTGACTCTTTACACACTGATCGGGCTGCTTGCGCTCCGCGACCGAGTATCGGCCTGGTGGACATTGCCGCCGTTTGCAGCAGCTACCTTCATACACATTTTCGGACTGACCCTCCTGCCGAGCCTTGGCTATCTGCTGCTCAGGAGAACCCGGGTGGGTGAAGGATTCGCCGCCTTACCCTCTAAGACAAAGCTCCTCATTGGCCTGGCCACGTTCGTTTCCGGCCTGGTGGCGTACCACTATCTTTGCAGCAACTTCTATTTCTTCACGTTTGCATTCCTGCCGATCATTCCCGATCAGTTCACCGTGGAGGGCGACAGCCTGTTCTCGACCAAACATGCGATTGACACCCTGAATCTCCTGGTCCTTCTCCTCCCCGGAGGGTTGGTGCTGGCGGCAGGGATTTTGGTGACGAGTGGCAGCAAGATATTTCTCGCATCAGCGGAGGTTCGTTTTCTGTTCATCCTCACGCTCTCCACCCTGGCCGCGGTTTATGTGTTCAATCCGGGAATCGGCATGCCGCGCAACTGGGACTTGTTCTCAATAGTGGGCATACCCCTGGCAATCATGTTCTACTACGCTCTGCTGTCGTACCGATCAACTGGCATAGAGCCGATCTTGGCTGCATCACTCGCATGTGTCCTGGGCTTCCTGCTTTTGGGACCACGAGTTGTAGCCCAGAACACACCTCGCGTCGCTATTGCGCATTTGAAAGATTACCTCGAACTCGACAAAATCAGGAATCGGAACGCGCGACGGTTACTTATCGACTACTACAAGCAGACAGGCGACACGGCTGCAGCATCACGAGAGCAGACACTGGCCGAACGGGACTTTCCGGAAAGCGCTCACAATAAGAGAGGCAAGCAGCACTTACGCAGCGAGAATATCGACCGGGCCGAAGTCGAATTCCGGCGGGCTATCGAACTTAATCCGCTCTTCTACGATGCCTACGCCAACCTCGCCAATTGCAGTATCACACGCGGCGACCTTGACAGTGCGCTAAAGCTGTTGGAAACTGCCAACGGGCTGAATCCGTACAACGCCTCGACTATCAGCAACATCGGGACTGTCCTTATGCGGATGAACGACCTTGAAAACGCGCTGGATGCTTTTCACGAATCGCTTCGCATCGATAGTTTGAACCAGAACGCCATGGTGGGCCTGGCCTCCAGCTACCTCAAATCCGGCCAAGCCGACCGTTCCATGGGCTATGTGACTAAACTGCATGAACGCACAAAGACGACCTATCACTATTTCCAGCAGGCAACTGAGGCCTATTTGGAAGCAGGGTTTTATGACCAGGCTCGCGTGGCCTACCAATATGCGGTTGACAGAGGTCTCAGCGCTGAAGACATTGAGACAATGACCACCAGGTACCCGCAGTTGGCGAATTGACCCAGCGCTTCATCCGGTTCAGGGGCGGCGCGAGAAAATCCCGGCAGTTGATCGACCTAACGGAGACCAGTACGAAGAATTAGCCAAATGCGATTTCGGTTGAAATTACTTGTGGACTTTCTCTGCCGGAACCGATATACTTAGTAGTTAGAATTGGTTTCCGGCACTGCTTTCGTCGAGGCTTTGTTCTTCCAAACAAAGGTCTGAAATAAGCTGGAACTCGGGACCGATGCGCGATAGTGCGCTTGAATGCGCTATTCCTGCCTGACGTGGTTTGCGTTGCTGATTCGTCGAGGTGAGGATAAGCGAAGGTGGAGTGTAGAATGAGAATCTACATCGGAAACATGTCGTATGATACGACGGAAGAACAACTGCGCGAGGCCTTTGAAGGCTTCGGAGAAGTGGTGAGCGTGAACATTATTACCGACAGAGATACCGGAAGACCGAAAGGATTTGGCTTTGTCGAGATGGCTGACCAGGAAGCAGCGACTGCTGCCATCGGTGGCTTGAACGGTCAGGAGATCAACGGACGCGCGTTGAATGTCAACGAAGCGCGACCGCGCCCTGACAAAAAGCCGGGTGGCGGTGGCCGTGGTGGCCGCTGGTAGCAGACTTCTGCCCGGATCCCGGTAGGAAATACCGGGTCTGCAAGTTACGATTAGGGACAGCACCTGACAGTGTTGTCCCTGTCTTTTTGCCTATGGCAACTCTCATTGGAAAGTCCTTCTCCCCCCTCAAACAGACCAAGTACACGGCTCGGAGGCTGTCTCAAAAGTTGCTTTTTCTATCGCGTAGCGGCGGGCCTTGTGTCCGCCGGCCACAAGTGGCATTCACTGGTGGGAGACAAGCCCCCACCCTACGCGGTGTTAGAATCTTAGCACATAAACAGTGCTGAGGAC
>JAUWIB010000104.1 GCA_030605565.1 bacterium | reverse complement strand
AACCCCTGCCCCGAAGGGGTCGTCCTGAGCGGAGTCGAAGGGCGAGGTTCCGACAACATGTCAAGAACTCAGGGCTCCCGACACGGGACTCTGGTGAGTAGTTTGAGAGTCGGAACCCGCAAGGGGGTTCCGACCTACGGGACTGAAACATGAGCGGTGCGGCCACCCAAGAACCAGCTACGACAGTTCGGTACGCTAGTCGGAAACTGTATTCCGATGTCTCCGGATCAACCACCGGACAACTATCGCGACGACATAGCTTGCTCCGGCGATGAGCACGATAGTAGCGCCGGCCGGGAAGTTCGTCTCGTAGCTGACAGCAAGACCGGCAATAATGAAGAAAACACAGAAGGCCACCGCGCCGATCATCATTTGTCGAAAAGTTCGTGAAAACAAGCCGGCCACCGCAGCGGGCAGCGTGAGCAGCGCGATGACCAACACGACTCCCACAACAGTTACGAGCACGACCACTGTTAGCGCCGACAAGCAGAGCAACAAAATGTAGTAGACCTCTACCCTGATGCCGCGAACTCGGGCGAACTCGGCATCAAAACAAACGGCCAGGAATCGATTGTAGAGTAACAGCGTCAGGGCTACAATAAGCAGATCAAGCCCCAGCAAGACGGCGAGATCGGAGTCGGATACCATCAGGATGTTTCCGAACAGGTAGCTCATCAATTCCTGGTTGTAGCCGGGGGTTTGCGAGATGAACAGGATCCCTGTAGCCATACCGACCGCCCAGACGGCGCCGATGATCGTGTCCTCACGCTGCCGCGCCCGAAGCGTGACCCAGCCGATCACCACCGCCGCCAGCAGGGCCGCGGCTATCGCACCATACAACGGCGTGATCGCATCGAAGTTGTGGACGGCGATAAGATACCCCGCGACACCCATGCCGCCAAGCACGCTGTGCGCGATGCCGCCGGCAACATAAGTAATGCGCCTGGCGACAACGAAACTACCCACCACGCCACAGGCCACAGCGGCCAGGAGGCCTGCAATCAGGGCGTTGCGCATGAAAGCGTATTCTAAAATGGCGCTGAGCAGATCAGGCATGGTCCTCACCGTTGGAAAAACGCCGGTCGTGGCGGACGATACGAAGGTCGCGATCGCGATACCATTCCCCCAACATCTCGCTGCTGACCTCGCCGGTCGGGTGGACTTCGACGGTTCGGTTGACACACACTACCTGCTTGACGAACTGGCCGACAAAGGCCGGATCATGCGACACCATCACCACCGTCATTCTTCCCAACAAACTTTCCAGTAGCTGGTACAGTTCGCGCTGTAGTAACTGGTCGATGTTGGCGGTCGGTTCGTCCAGAATCAACAGGTCCGGTTCGCAGGTGAGGGCACGGGCAATGTACATCCGTCGCTGTTGACCACCGGAAAGCTCGGAAAACAACTGTCCGGCACTATCAGCTAAACCCACTTGCTCAAGAGCTTTCTCGGCAGCTTCACGATCAGTGGCGCTGTAACGCCCTCCGCTTCCGGCTCGACCCAGTCGGCCCATCAGGGCAACATCCATAACGGTAATGGGAAAGTGCAAATCAAGAGAAGTCTGTTGCGGCATGTAGCCAATACGGCCGCGCATCACCTTAGGCATCTGACCGAAAACTCGTACGTGACCAGAGTCAGGAGTCAACAAACCCAGAACCAGCTTGAGTAACGTAGTCTTGCCGCCACCGTTGGGACCGACCATCCAGACAAAATCGTTCTCGGCTACCGTCAGGTTGACATTATCCAGCACCAACCCCCCGTTGTAGGAAAACGTAACGTTCTCAAGATTTATAGCAGCGACGTTGGCCATTGTCACCTCACCCTTTCTAATCCTCAATCCTTCACGTCCACGCCGCCAAGCACACGCGCGAGTTTATCAGCCATCGCTTCCAGGTTTGTCAGGTAGTCATACGCCAATGGATCCAGCGACAGAACCTCACCGCCGATGGCGGCCGCAATCGTCTCCGCCGATTTCTGCGCAAACTGTGGCTGAACGATGATAACGCCGACTTTGTCTCGCCTCGCATGTTTGATTACATCCGCCAACTGAGCCGGTCCCGGCTTCTTACCATCAATCTCTACCGCCACCTGGTTAAGGCCGTAGGCTCGCGCGAAGTGACCATAGGCCGGATGAAAAACATAAAACGTTTTCCCCTGCACGTCGGACAGCCGCCGCCTGATGCGCACATCGACACTGTCCAGATCGTTCAGAAACAATTGCAGGTTGTCCTGAAAAAGGGATTCATGCTGCGGGTGAAGGTCGGTCAACTCCTGAAAAACAGTTCGCGCCATGACCTTTACCTTAGCCGGATCCAGCCAGACATGAGGATCAACGCCACCGTGATCGTGTCCATGTCCCGCATGAGGCTCGTGCTGATCAACCGCACTGGAGTCGTCGATGCCGCTACGCATATCGACCAGGCGCAGGTCACTGTGCAGCCCACGCACCTTGGGCAACAGTCCGGACTCGAACGGCACCCCGATGCTGAAGTACAGGTCCGCCTGTTGTAGTCTGACCATCTGTTGCGGCGTCGGTTCATAGGTGGCGGGAGACCGACCGGGACCGACCAGCACCTCAACATCGACATACTCCCCCCCAACCCGTTCGATAAAATAAGCCTGCGGCTGAACACTGACTACCACCCGGATCGGTTCCACCTCGGCCGGGTAAGCAGCTTCGGGCAGACTAAGCACTAACGTCGGCAAAATCAACGACGCTGTGATCGTGGCGGAGCATACCCTTTGTATGATGGACAACATGCCTCAGCCTCCGACTGATGATCGCTTCCGGTTCGACCGGTGCGCGGTCTCAGGCCCTGATCGCTTGTCGCACACCAGGTGGAACTCATGACACTGGCGACACTCTTCGACCGCGTGGTCCTCGGCGAATTCATCCCAATGTCTTTTTTGCTGGGGTGACAGCACACCTGTTCCCTTGCAGAGGGGGCACGAACTCTCCAGCGCCGCAACTACAGCGTTCCTGATGAAATCGGAACGGTTGGGTATGCCGTTCATGGCGTCACGAAGCGACTCATCGACCTTGAAACTGATCACCTCCGACTTGCCGCGCGTCTCAGACATAGCACCTCCTTTATCTCATGCTGCGGTGTCGACCACATTGCGCCGGGTCCCGGCAGACTCCGACGGGTACGCACTCACCGGAGGGCCGACACCATACCTAAGTAATACCTTGTATTACCGTGCTGTCAAGTGGTTTTGACGCCCGGCCGGATTCCCTCGCCGTCGCCATCCTTGTCCAACGCGCGGCACGACCGAATTCCCTTGACCCTCATAAGCGCCGGTAGTATTCTGAGGAGGAAGCAAGACTATGCCGTACTCCCGTTTGACATTATGTTTGCTATATGCTCTGACAGTAGCTGGACAGGTGGTGGGCGAAGATCGTCACCCGGCTGTGGCGGGCGCCTTCTACCCGGCGGACAGCAGTGCCCTGGCAGCGATGGTTCAAAAACATTTGGCCCAGGCTACCGACCTGCCGGTGATTGATGGTAACATAGTCGCACTCATCGTTCCCCACGCCGGGTTGGTCTACTCCGGGGCTATCGCCGCCCACAGCTACAAACTTCTCGAAGGGTCCGACGTCAATCGGGTGATTCTCTGCGGTCCCTCCCATCGCTATCCCGTCAAAGGAGCATCGGTCTACGGACCCGGCGTGAACTGGCACACGCCTCTTGGAACCGTAGAATGCGATAACGAGTTATGCACGGTGCTGGCGGCCGGGAAGGGGATCGATGTTGTCGCGGCTGCTCATGCGCGCGAACATTCGCTGGAGGTACAGTTGCCATACCTGCAATCAGTGCTACCTGATTTCACAATCGTCCCGGTGGTGGTCAGCTATCAGGACAAGCACAGGATTGATATGTTGGCGACCGCCCTGGAGGGACTCGAGTACGATTCGCGCACGATCATGGTCGCTTCGACCGACTGGCAGCATTTCAAACCATCGTCGGTCGGCGCGCCGATGGACTCTCTCGGCATCGCCTGCCTTCTGGATTTGGACCCCGACCGGCTGGCAACACTGCTGGCATCCGGCAGGGTTGAGATGTGTGGCGGCGGCGTGGCGGTCGCAGTTACCAGAGCCGCTCTCAGCAAAGGGGCCAATCGGGCCAAGCTGCTTCGATATGGCGATTCCGGGGATGTGAGCGGCGATAAACAGTCGGTGGTCGGTTATGCCGCAGTGGTGCTTTACCGACATAGTGCAAAAGAGAACGACAAAACCAAGCAGGCACCGGACAATGGGGAGTTGAAAGTGGAAAAGAAAGAACCATACTATCTGAGTGCGAGCCAGAAGAAGCGGCTTCTGCAGATCGCCCGTCAGTCGATTGCCGATTACCTGAAGGACGGCGCCGTCCCGGAGTTCGAGGTAACCGGGATACTACGCGAACCGGGTGCAGCTTTTGTGACGTTAGAGAAGCAGGGTCGTCTGCGCGGCTGCATCGGCTACACACAGGCAGTTGAGCCGCTGTACCGAACGGTGTCGTCGTGTGCTATAAAGGCAGCCGTGGAGGACCAGAGGTTTACTCCCGTGCAGGCCGATGAATTGGCCGGGTTGCACATCGAGATATCGGTCCTGACGCCGCTTGAGGAAACTGCGTCGCTCGACGAGATTGAGGTGGGTCGCGACGGGTTGATGATTGTAATGGGCAGGAATCGTGGTCTTTTGCTGCCACAGGTCGCAGTTGATAATGGATGGGACCGCGACACATTCCTGGAGCAAACCTGTCGCAAGGCGGGCTTACCACCCCACGCCTACAAATCACCCCAAGCCGTGATATTGAAGTTTCAGGCCGTCATATTCGGGGAGTAGGTCTCGTCGGGAGAGTACGACAACAGCATTTACATCCACCGAGACCTTCAGAGTGTCAGTCCGACTGGAGGGGTGCCCAGCGACGGCGGCTATATGACCAATTTGGCAAACTCACGAAAAACATCCACCGTCCGCACGACGCCCACCACTCGACCATCTTTGAGTACCGGCAGCAGGCTGAACTTGTTAGCGTTCATCTCGTAGACCACCTTGACGATGTGGTCATCGTAATCGGCAGTGCCGGCCACCGGGATCATGACATCGCTAACCGGTCGGTCGGCTCGCCTGCGTACACCTTCGAGGATCTTATCAAAGGAAATCTCAGAGAGGTTGGGATCGACTTTGACGTCAAACAGCTTCTTGCGGTAGTCCAGTGGTTTGTCGGTGAGAAACTCCGGTTCGAGTCCGCGCAGGATATCACGGCGGCGCAACAATCCGACCAGTTGGTATTTTTCGTCGAACACCAGAACCACTCTCGGCAGAGACTTACGACCGTCGATTTCCAGGACCGAGTTTTCCATCTCGACGATTGCCTGCCTGAGTGTGAACCAGTGAGGCATATGCGGGTACTTTTCCAGCGGGATCATCAGATCGCCGGCTCTTGTCATCTTCATACGTCAATTCCTTTCGCTGCCAGAATATAGTCACCACCGGAGGCAGCGCAATCTACAATTTCCGGTCGTTTTCCTTCTGCAGGAGGCGCTTGACCTCATCCAGATTGAGACCGCTCCGCTCGGCTACTACCTGCGGGTCATTGTCCACGGTCAATGCCAACCGACGGATGTAGGTGACGGTAAACTGCTCGGTAGCTTTTGAGAGTGGTTGTATGGAGAACAGTTTATGGGCCTGTTTGAAATCCTTGCGCATGGCAGCAAAGTGAAGCGCTCTATCGACGGCAAAAAGAAGCTCCTCCTGCTTGAACGGCTTGTTAATGTAATCAAAGGCGCCCAGCGACACCGCCTCTCGCGCGCTGTCAACAGAACCAAAAGCGGTGATGATTATGACTTGCTCATCGCGATCATTATCAGCCATCCAGCGTAGTATCTCCATGCCGTCCATGCCCGGCATCCTCAGATCGGTGATGATGATATCAAATCGCTCCTGCTCCAGGATTCCCGCCACTTCCAGAGAGTTGTTGGTAGTTGTAATCCGATGTTGTGTTCTTTCGGCAAACACTCTTTCAAGGAGTTTCAGCATGTGCAGTTCATCATCGACAGCCAGGATTCTTCCCTTCATCGGTCGCTTCCTTTCTCCGGTCGGTCGGCCGGCACCGGGACTTCCACCAAGTCCAGTCGCTTCAGGAAATCGTTGAGGTACCAGGATGCAACCTGGTCGGTGGAGAGCGCCATATCAAGCTGCTTGGTCATTATGGTCAGGCGCCCCAGGCGGGTCAGCTTACTGACCATGGCCTCAGCGTCCTTGTAGGAGACGGTAGCTTCCAGAAAATCCCCCTTGGTGCGGCACTCAAACTCCATCTCCCTGAGTATTCTCGTCATGAGTCTTACGCGGCGGGCCCGCCTATCGAAGGTAGAGCCACCGTGACTGAATTGGAGGTTGATATAGTTCTTATTGATGTTATCCGAACACAGCGCCTCCACGGTCGCAAAATGATAGCCAAAACGCAGACTGAGGATCATATACTCCTCGCTGAGAGCAGCGAACGAGTTCTCAGAAAAAGGCAGCGCGCCACGATCCTTCATGGTTAACTTGAGCGCGTGCTCGTCTCCCCCCGACTGCGGCCAGCCCTCTTGTTTGACACCGTTCCAGAAGGCTCGCATCGGTATTGAACCGAGGTCCTCTTCCTTGACCCATCCCCGACGGCCGGATGCCCGGCGGCCACGATCCAGATAGACCAGACCGACAGTCACCGGCAGGTCCGTTTTCAGGCGCAGACTGATACGCTCTTTGTCGGCAATGTCGGTGGCCCGGTAGAACATCTCCTCAGTCGCCTTCTGATGAGCGTAACGAGTAATATCGTGCAGCGTCACACAGTTCTCGACCTGAAAATCATCGTCCTCGGGATGCAGCAGCCTGAGAGGCGAAACCAAATCCAGTACCCGCCCGAGGATATCGAAGATGCTCTCCTCATCACTCAGGTTGTACTCCGGGTGTCGGGCCTGAACCAGCTCGTCCAGGCGCCCGTGATACACAACGGCCCCGGTCGCATCGACGGTTGCGATCTCTCCGGCCGGCAGGTTCAGGGCATCGGGCACACCGGTCAGGGTCGGCACCCGATACTCACGGGCTATCGTGGCCATGTGGCTGGCGACACCGCCGACGCGAGTAACCAGAGCACTGACCTTGTTCATCACCGTCACCAACCCGGGAAACGGATTGGGCGCTACCAGCACCGAGCCTTCCGGTACCGATGGCAAATCATGCGCCGACGTCACGTGGTGTACCCGACCGCAACCAGCGCCGTGACAGACGGTGTTTCCCCCTGAAACCAGGACTCTGGCCTCGGATAAATCCGGCAGCGGCGTACCGGGTTGAATCGCCTGCACCTGGAGCGGGCGAGTCTGAAGCAACAGCAACTTGCCTTTTTGATCAACCACCCATTCGATATCCTGGGGGCATGCGTAGTGGTCCTCCAGAAGCACAGCGTAGCGAGCAAGGTTACGGAGTTGTTTATTGGTGAGCGAAGGTTTCTGTCGCAGCTTCGGCGGCACCGGTCGGCTGACAGTTCCGCCGTGGGTATCCATGACCAGCTGAACCGGTTTGTCGGCGATTTGCGCCTCGATCAATTTGCCGCGTCTTGAGACGCGAAAATTATCGGGGGTGAGTGTGCCGTCAACCAGAAACTTACCGAGGCCCCAAACAGCATTTACCAAAACATGATCGTCGACCGGATTGACCGGGTCACGGCTGTACACCACTCCGGCGGCCGCGGCCTCCACCATGGCCACACAACCAACGCTCATAGCCAACTCCGATTCGGACAGGGAATGGCTCAGAAAATAGTAGATCGCCTGTGGCGTGAATTTGCCGGCCAACACTTCACGATATCGCCGCACCAACTGGTCTGCCCGAACGTTCAGGTATGAAGCGTACTGGCCGGCGAAACTGAACAGCGTATCCTCACCGATAGCGCTGGACCGAAGCGAGAAACGTGCCTCCTGAACTTTCGTCGTCAGTCCACGCGCGTGTTCAAGAATGGCCTCGGCCAGGTCGTTCGGGACTGTAGACGCTCTTATCAGATCGACTATCTCCCCGCTCACTCGAACCAGGTCATAAAAACTTCGGATGTCGACGGAATCGATCCGTTCGCTGATCCGGTTTTGCAGGTCGTTGCTGTCGATAAATCGTTTGTACGCCCAGGCAGTGATGGCAAACCCTGCGGGCACCGGAAGCCCGAGCTTGGAGATCATTTCACCCAATTGCGCGTTCTTACTTCCGACGCTGTAAGAGTTCATCCGACTCAGAGTGTCGAACCGACGGCAGTATGCGTCTTCTCGAATGGGACGATTGCTTGGAAAAACGAGTTCGATCTGATCATCGATCAAAGTGAAGCGTTCCTGCAAAACCTGATAGTGGTCCCCTCCCAGTGTTACCAGACAGCGAATGATCTCGCTTACGTTGGCCCGCAGATCGGCCAGGCGCGATCGTATGAAGTTGAGATCAAAGAGGTACTTCCCCTGTGACTTTTCCTCCATGTCGCCCAGAATTTCGAGAGCCTGGTGGTTATGGTCCAACAGACGGCGAAAGTGGCTAAACTTGTCTCTAATAGTGCGTAGTTCCGCACCGTCCCCCCAGTCACCTTCGGAATACTTGCCGGCTTGAGTCACTGTCACTCCACCTTCTGATCGAGACACGAATACAATCGGGACCGGACGGTGTCACGCCCATGCCCCAACGACGGCAATATGGCTGCGATGACCCACGAAATCAACGCTTTTGTGGTTCGCGAAGGGATCAGAAACGATCGCGCGGGTCAGCCGAAACTTTCCTCATGCACCAGGCGGTCGATAGTCTTGGGAGGTTCCTCGTCGCAGGAAATGCCGTTGCGCTTGATGATCCGGGCCGGAGTGCCGACGACTGAGCAGTCAGAAGGGATGTCACGCATCACGACAAAAGTATTGGCGCCGATCTTGACATTGTTGCCAACTTCAATCGGTCCCAGGAGGGTTGCGCCGGTACCGATGAATACATCATTCCCCAGCGAGGGATGGCGTTTGCCCTGGTGTTTGCCGGTTCCGCCCAGGGTGACATTATGAAACAGCACGCAGTTATCACCGATGATCGTCGTTTCACCGATCACAACGCCGGCGCCATGATCGACAAAAAACCCTTGGCCGATTGTCGCCCCCGGGTGTATCTCCAGCCCCGTCAAGAACCGTGATATCTGCGAGAGCAGTCGTGGGAAAAACGGCACCTTCAGGTTCCACAAGAAATGAATAAACCGATGAAAGAATATCGCTTGAAAACCGGGATAAAGCATAAACTCAATGTTTCTGACGGCCGGATCGTTGCGATAGATCGCTCTTATATCTTCAATAACTGCTCGCATTATTCAACCATAGCCTCTCGTTGGTATCAGATTAGACAGTTGTTACTCCAAGTGTTCGAACAGGGCTGTAGAAAGATAGCGTTCTCCGGTGTCGGGAACAATCGTGACCACTATCTTGCCTTCGTCCAATTCGGCTGCTACTTGCAGAGCCGCCCAGACGATCGCGCCGGATGATATACCGACCAGCATCCCCTCCCGGGCGGCCAGACGGCGCGAGGTCTCAAGAGCGTCTTCGTTCGTAACCCTGATGACGTCATCCACAAGATTGGCATCGTAGTTGTCGGGCACAAACCCGGCGCCGATGCCCTGAATCGGGTGCGGACCCGGATCCCCGCCGGAAAGCACCGGTGAAGCGTCCGGTTCCACGGCAACAACTCGGCAACCGTATTTATCTTTGAGAACTGTGCCGGCGCCGGTAATAGTCCCGCCGGTCCCGACCCCTGCCACCAGAGCATCAAGGTGCAAATCGTCCAGGTCGTTGATGATCTCCACGGCGGTGGTACGGCGATGAACCTCCGGGTTGGCCGGGTTGCTGAACTGTTGCGGCTGGAAGTATCCAGCCCGGCCGGCCAATTCGTTCGCTTTGGCAATAGCTCCTTTCATCCCCTCCGAACCCGGCGTAAGGATGATCTCAGCACCGAACATTTTGAGTATAGCGCGACGTTCCACGCTCATGGTTTCGGGCATGGTGAACACGCAACGGTAACCTTTGGCGGCGGCAACCATAGCAAGCGCAATACCGGTGTTTCCGGAAGTCGGTTCGACGATGGTCAAGCCCGGCCTCAGGCGACCATCTCTTTCGGCCGCCTCAATCATAGACACGCCAATCCTGTCTTTAACTGAACCGCCGGGATTGAAACTTTCCAACTTGGCATATAGCGTAGCCGAGCGAGGCAAAGTGAGCCGATTAATCCTGACCAACGGTGTTCGGCCGACAGTATCGGCAATGTTGTCGAATCGCATTTGCATTCTCCTTAATCGAGAACTCTGATTTCTATATATAAGCGACCGATCCTGCCTCTGGTTCCCAGTATCGACTGCCGGCTCACAACAGGATCGGGACCAACCAAGTATGGTTCCGCGGCGCTCACGCCCAGCAACGATTTCGCAGCAAGGCGACTTAATGACTCGCAATTAACTACGTTATTGCGGGTCAAGCAACAGAATCCTCAATAGTCAGTTTATCGACAAATCAGCCCCGGACTTTTCACAGATGGTGGAATAATCGGGTTGCTGGAGTCTGTTGGCGTAAAGAACAGCCTCAAACCATAGGAATCAGGCCGCGCCCGAATCAGGATTAATGTTGACACAGGCGCTGAAGACCCTCTATATGACTGATATAGAGTTGGGCCGGTTCGACTTGCGGCTCCGCACTTACTGTCACAGAGCCTGCATAACGGACGAGCGGCTCGACCACCAACCTCGTTTTCGACAAAGGGGATCAGTCTCTGGACGAAATGATCAAGGGCATGCAGCGCGGCATTCTGGTGACTACGTTTATCGGCGGCAACTCGAACTCCACCACCGGTGACTTCTCCTACGGGATTATGGGCGTTCTAATCGAGAATGGCCGAGCGGTCAAACCGGTTAACGAGATGAACATCTCGGGTAACCTGTCGGAGTTGTGGAACCAACTGGTGATGGTCGGCAATGACGAGTATGTGTACTCGGCACGGCGTCGTCCCAGCATGTACTTCAAGGACGTATTCTTCAGCGGCGTATAACAGGCCGTTGACAAAGTGGAGTTTTTATCATTGCGAGGCCATAAATGGCTCCTTCCGCTGCGCGGCAATCTTCTTGCCCTGGTCGGCGTGAGTCCTCGTGCGCCGACTATACGTGAACTCGCGATTGCCGGGACCATCAAAGCCCACGCCATGATGTCCCAACCTCCAACGGGTCACACCTGCCGCGTCCATCCGCAGAAGCCGCCGGTCAAAGTGACAATCAATCCGGCCATGGTCCCTTAGGACATATCCGGCCAAATCCGCAATCAACTCCGATTGACCGCTCAGTCGCTGAGACCGGTCAGGACAAAGGGCGCCCAAAAGTATGGGTGTTGAAAGAGCTCGCGCTCACCGTGCAGCAGGGTGCGTTGCGCTGTCGCCAGCGCCCTCGATTTTGAATCTCCCTTTTGCAGCCGCGAATAGAACTCTCCCACCAACTCCACGGCGCAGCGATCATCGACGTTCCAATAGCTCACAATCACTGAGTTGCTTCCAGCCACCAGGAAGGGTTGAGCCAGACTCAATACGCCCTCGCCCGGATAGCGCAGCCCGGAACCGGACCGACAACTGGAGAGGAAAACCAGATCCACCGGAATATACATGCCGGCGATCTCGGAAGCTTGCAGAAGGTCGGGCGGCTGGTCTTCGTGCTCAGCCGCCAGCCAGAGGGCAGACCTTTCCGGTCTACGTTCATTGGCGATCCCATGAGTGGCAATATGGAGGTAGTCAACGTCATCATAAGATTGCTGCTTGAAATTAGACTCATCAGCTTCGCAACCCAGATAAGTGCGAACCGATGGCGTGCCGAACAGTGCCTCTAATCTAATCACCTCCCGTCGCGAGTGCGGTAGAGAATCTATGCTGCCAAAGAAGGCCGGATCACCGAAGGCAACCACCAAACAGCGGGATGAACGCCGACGCCTTCTCTGCGTCAGTAGACCGAGAATGGCCGCCGATGGCGCGTATGACAAATCATACTTTTCGACAAGACAGTACCCGCTGCTATCCACCAAAGCTCCGAATGGCAGGTGATGCAGAATACCGTCGGCAACGACAATCAGATGGTTCTTGCCTGACGGTATGAGAGAATCGTCGGGAGCGAGTCTTGACCACAGAGCTTTGCCAATCTGTTCCCACCTGTCGGATGGATGTCCCGGTGCGGGTCTCCGGCTTAAGAGCCGCAGAAAACCTGACACCTCACCCTCCAGATGCTCCTTGTTGATCTCGAGCGCCTGTATCGAGATCGATTCACGGGTGATGACGAACACGTACAATCCGATATCGGAGATCATGTATTCGAGTAGGACGTCCTCGTCATTCAGCCACTCACTGACCTGCTCAAGCTTGAGTATCCGAGGGGCGCCAACGCCACGACCGGAGGGTGATGGTTCGGCATCGGCTAATCGCAGTCGGTGGAGCGAGTCTTCGAGAGCTATCGACTCAATGGCGAGCCAAGCGCTGTCGCCCTGACCGAGCAGCAGCGAGTTGTCGCAGTTTGATATCCGGTCGACGAACTGTTCTATTTCCTCGCGATGAAGTGTGGTTGGTTTTTCACCGAGCATTTCCAGGAGGGTTCGTGACTTGCTTCGCTCCAGATAGTAAAACGCCGAGTCCAGCCAAACCGGGTCGGAAGTCTGTTGATGGCGCTCGATGAAGATATCGGCCAACAGGTGGTATCCGCCGATTTTATCTGATAACATCCCCGACTTAATCTCGGGAATGGGCAAACTGCTTCTGCTAATCTCCAGTCGGTCGATATAGCGATGCATTTTATCGACGGCGCCGTCGTTGTTCCCTTCGTTTCGATCGCAGACCGCCAGGCCAAGAAGAGCGATCAAATTGGCTTCAAACTCCGCACTATTCTGAAGGACCCACTCATAGCGCTCCCGCGCCTGCGAATAATCACCCTGTTCAAGATGCAGCGCGGCCCACCGGGCGTTATTCAGCGACACGCCGTCGTCATCGCCCGCAGACTGAAAGACCTCACCGGCGAGTGCATAACTCTCCCCCGCTTCCTCGTAATCGGCCCCGGCATGGAGGATCAAACCCTGAAGGCTGAGAGTATAGCCGACATTGTGTAGATACCTGGGATACCTCGCCGCCAGACTGCGCCGCTCGTGCAACGACGAGTCGGCATAGCACCAGGCGCTGTCCAGTTCCCCAAGGTCATAGTAGGATTCAGCAAGCGAATAAGTGCAGTATGATTGGGGGTGTTCGAGTCCAAGCCGGGCAAACTCATCTCGAGCCAGTCGGAATCCGGTGATGGCTCGCTGCGACTGAAAGAGGTGCACGAAATTGTTGGCGCGATGCATCCAGCCATAAGCCACACCGTCGGTACGTCCCACTGCTCGATACCCTTCGACAGCCGCTTGCAGAGATCTCTCCGAGTTCAAGTAGTCGGCCTGGCGGACCCGATACAACTTACCAAGGAGAAGGTGACAGTCACTGCCGAGTTCCGTCTGACCGGTCTGCGTACACACCGACCGGCAAAGTCTGAGGTGCTCCATCGCCGAATCAATAGTCCCATCCCTCCAATAAAAGTCGGCAATCTGATAGATCACCGACGCCATGTGAAAGGAGTCGCCGAGGGCATGATACTCCACACGCAGGTGCTGCAGAATATCGACAAACTCAGAATCGTGCAACTTCTCTGCAGAACTCTGAGGAGCCTTGAAGTCGGCAAGCACTATCCTGAAGGTGGAGTCCAGCGTGAGCTTGAGTTGCACCT
>JAUWIB010000037.1 GCA_030605565.1 bacterium | reverse complement strand
AATTATCGTTTTGTAGAGTTTCGGATAGGAATTTCGATAGATGTCTTTACAATCTGCTATTCGTGGTTCTTCCACATGTTACCCATTCGGAAAGTCGGACGTGAAGATATTTTCTGAATGCTCAATCCAAGCTCTGCTCCTAAGGCTCGTTTATTCGATGACACCAATGCAATAGCGCTGTTGGGTTAATTCTATCGCCCGCATCCTTACCGCCAGTTTGCGAGCCACCGCCACAATCGCTTTCTTCTCACTCCTCTTGTTCGGCGGCGTGACCACACAATCAATCCCGTCCGCCATGAGAGCATCATGAAGCCAGAAACCGCTGAAACCGGCTTCGTACATAAGTTGTATCTCACAATCAGGATACCGACCCTTTGAGTAACTATGCAAATTGTCGTATTCCGCCGGCATACTTGTCTCATGGACCATCATTCCATCACAGCGAACACAGAGCTTCCAAGTCCGCTTGGAATCCTCCAGACCGACAAGAATCCGATTATCTTTCACTACGTAATCTTGCATCTTGCGCCTGAGGCTACCTCTTTTAAGTTTGTGGCGTTTAGCGACCACGTTGATAGATATCTCATAATCCAAAAAGGTAGCCTCAATTATTTAACAACAAACACTCAGGACTTTTATGACATAGTAACTTGGAACTCTATAGTTGATTTGGAATGATCATGTTCTTAGTCTGTTGGTAGTATCAGATTGAGGAGTCTCATGACCAGAGCGATTCGTGCCGATTACAGCCAGACGTTTTTGTTGCCGCCCAGTCTTGAGGATTGGGTTGGGGCCGAGCATCCGGCCCGTTTCATCCGTGATTTTGTAGAAAGTCTTGATTTTGAGGCTCTCGGTTTTCGGACACCGTTGGGTGACACCGGTCGTCCACCATATTCCAATGAACTGTTGCTGAGTGCGTGGCTGTTCGGGTATGTACAGAAGATACGTAGTAGTCGTGGCCTTGAGCGAGCCTGCCGCGACAATGACTATCCGGTTCGTTGGGAATGCAGTCCCAATAAGAAGGGTCGGACGATTATTCGAGGGGAGCATGAAGCGGCGGTGTCACGGCAACGCGAGAAGCAGAAGTCAGTTCGACAACAAGAGATAATAAGATCCCGAAAGTGGATTGTGGAACCGATCTGTGGCCAGATCAAGGAGAACATGGGTTTTCGACGCTGGACTGTTCGGGGCATAGAGAATGTCAGGACCCAATGGTCGCTGATCTGCACTGTTTTCAATCTCAAAAGGCTCTACAAGCACTGGCTGGAGGGCGCTCTGGTGCTGAACAGATGAGGCCGAAATCTCAGATACCTACGGCCAACAGCAAAGTCCTCATCCAACCGGCCGAACTGATCGGAACTAAGCACTTGACTTGACCCCCAGATCAATACCACAATACGTTTTCATGACGGTCTCCTTTCATGTTTGAGGCATCTCATGGTGACCTCGTTTTAATATGATAGGAGACCCTCTCTTTAACATCAACATCCGCAAACATAAAGCCTTCCGCTGACCAGGCGGCGATTTATTCCAACTTGGACACGCTGAAAGCGTGGTTGTGACCCGACACATAACTCCTTATTGGACAATGCCGGCAGGGCACATCTGCCGCGGCGGACAAGAACCGCCGGAACACACGCTTTTGGCACAACGTCGGAATCGCCCGACACCATGACACTGTCGGACAGAGACACACGACAGCACCGGTACGTCGGAGACAACGCAATCAGTAGCATCGTTCGGTAAGCAGAGCACCGACCAAGGCCACCACCAGGACAGCGCCCAGAAGTATCAAAACCCACGAAATGCCTACCATCGGCAAGAGTATCGTCAACGTCAACAACGCACCTACGGCTGAGCCGAGTAGTTCGACGGCATAACCGACGCCACGGTTGGTCAGCGGACGATCCTCGTAGTAACGTACTGTAGCCGCCACGAAAAGCGAACCCGACGCCAAGGCCACCACGAACAGGAACATCAGATGGTAAGCGAGCGCAACTTGCGAATCGACACGATGCCATGATACAAAAAAGATTGTCACCGCGATCAAAAGCACGATCAGCGCCGGGTACTCGAGGTGTTTGCTTTGTAGTTTGTGCGAGTAGTACGTTCCGCCGGCCAGGCCGAGCATAAACGCTCCCACCAGCGCTGCCATTTCAGCATACAGAGAACCGGCTGTTGTCTGGTAGACGTAGAACGACAGTAACTCCAGAGCGATTGAGACCAGACCGGCGGTGCTGTACAAGAACAGTCCGAACCGTCGACGGCGGGCATGACCGAACAAGGCGTAAGCCAGGACAGCCAGCAGGGGAATCAGACCGATCACTACTCCGTACGGTTGGTTGAACCAAAGAGACAGGATGGCCCGATCAAAACCACCGCGTGAACGATACATTCCCTGCAAGTGGGGCAAGACAGGTCGAGCCACGCTGTTCACCTGGTTGGCGCCAATCAGGGAAGCGTTGAGCCTATCAATCTTGAATTCGGACAGACGATCACGTAGAAAACCCTCACTCAGATAAACCGGCTGGTACTCCATGGAGTCCAGCCTGTTCACGAAGGCGTCGACATCCGGGCGGCAGACTTCCGACGCTGATGCCATGAAAACCGTCCCTGTGCCCGGCCAGATCACGACATCCTCGAACGAAACGGCCAGGCTCTGGTGTATGGTCGATAGAATCGCAGCGGTTTCGTTGCTCACGTAGCGGTCGGTATCATAGCCGGTCGGCACAATCAGGAGACCATCCTCCCTGAGAAGTCTTCGTGCTTGCGTGAAAAACTCAACACCGAGCAGGCGACTGGTGCGATAGCTGTCCGGCTCCCCGGCATCGACGATGATGACGTCATACCAGTCGAGACCGGCTTGAGCCGCGATGAACGATACCGGGTCAGCGGTCAGGCGCGAGACCCCGCCCGGGAACTGCATGGCTTGGTCAATAGCACCGGTCAACTGCCAACGGGGATCGACGGCTGTTATCTGCAACTGCGGAAAGGTGCGCGCCAACTGCGCGACCCCGAACTCGCAACGTCCGAAGTACAGGATATCGCACGCGCCGGATCGGCATAACAGCGGTGGAATCAACAGGTTTTCGGCCGTTTCCAGATCCGGCAGGGTAGCCTCGGTTTTGTTGTCGGATAGGAGTATCACCATGTCGTCGCGTGACAAGAGGCTTTGTCGCCCGTAGTGTGTGTCGAACGATTTCAGCACCTGGTACTGGGGATACTTAATCTGATCCAGATACTCGTCGAGTCTGCCGGCGAGGGATGACACGCCGGTCAAGAGCAGTAGCGTGACGACAGTGAACAGCCAAGTGGTCACCGGTTTTCGATCCCGGCGCATGAGCAACACGAAGGCAACAACCGCTATGGACACAGAAAGCGTCAGGGCCAGATTGGACATCAATCCCCCGGCAAGACAGGCTATCATCACACCACCGACGAAAGCGCCTATCCCTTCCCAGAGATATACCGTGACGATAGCGTCCGCCGTGGCCCACCCTTCACGGGCAAGAGTGGTGAACAGCCAACCTGAGAGCAGTCCCACCGGCAACATCGCCAGCGTCGATATAACCGCCGCCGTGCCGAACGGGATCACCTGACCGACCACGTCGCTTATCAATATCGGGCATAGGCGCACAGCCGGTACCAGTAGTACCAGCATGATACTTCCCCCTATGAACAACGCTTCAGCGCCCACCGCTCGCCCTACGCGTCCCCCGGCATACGCGCCGACGGCTACTGCTGAAAGCCAGCCGAACATGGCCCACCCAATGAGCAGTTCATCGCCGTTGAACGATGATATCAACTCCCGCAACAGCAGCACCTGCCCGGAGATCGAATACAGACCGAGCAGAAACGGTTTGCTTCTGTTCATCTAAAACAGCCCGGGTATGGTGCGATCACAGTGTCCACACCGATTCCCCTTGAGAGTATTGCGAACGATGTGGTAACCGCGCCTTTCAATCAGCACCTCACCACAACCGGGGCAATAAGTGGACTCGGCGGCATGACCGGGGACGTTGCCAAGGTAAACGAATTGCAGTCCCTCGGCGCGACAGATTGCATGCGCTCGCTCAAGCGTTTTCAAAGGTGTCGGCGGCAGATGGCGCAGCAAGTACTGAGGGTGAAAACGGGAAAAATGAATCGGCGTATCAACACCTATGTTGGACTTGATCCATCGCGCCAGATCAGTGAACTCTTCATCACTGTCGTTCAGCGTCGGCACCACCAGGTAAACTATCTCCAGCCAGACGCCGGCCTTCTTGATCTGCACCAACGCATCAAGAACCGGCTTCAGTTCACCGCTGACGATCTTGCGGTAGTAGTCTTCACGAAATGACTTGAGGTCAACCTTGATTGCATCCATCTGTGGAAACAGATCGGCCAACGGCTGTCTCTCAATGTAACCACCGGTTATCATCACCGACTTGATCGAATGCTTGTGACCAAGCTCGGCGATATCGTACATGTACTCATAGAAAATTATCGGCTCAGAGTAGGTGTAAGCAATGATGGGAACACTGCGCTGTTGGCAGATGTCGATGACGCCCGCCGGAGGTAGCTCCATGTTGTCGACCTGTTCCGGACGCGCCTGCGAGATTTCCCAGTTCTGGCAGAACTTGCAGTTGACGTTACACCCGGCGGTGGCCAGCGAGAAGGCCGTGGCGCCGGGGTAGAAATGATACAGCGGTTTCTTCTCGATGGGATCAATGTTGATTGAGCAGGGTCGTCCGTAAACTAACGTGTAATAGACATCGCCGCGATTCTCCCGCACCCCGCAGTAACCGCGTTCGAGATCAGTGATTTGGCATTTGCGGGGACAGAGTCCGCACTCAATGCCACCCTCCTCCAGCTTCTTATAGTACCTGGCCTCAACCGAGGATAGTCCGGCGGCGCTGTCGAAGGCGCAGACATTCTGAATCCCCCCCAGGAACTCAGGCCACAATTCACTGTGTGAGGCAGCCGCTATGGCGCTGGAACATCCGAGACACCTCAGGAAGAACCGACGGTCCATCACAGCAACTCCCCCGGTCGCGCGCGACCCTTGTTGTTGAGCACAAGTACTTTCAGATCAATGTCTGACATGGTCGCCACGCCAAGTCCTAACTTCTCGGCTGTCCGGAGGTACGTTGCCGGACGTCCGGCTTCTGCCAGGTTCGGCAAACCGCCTTTATTGCGCAAGCGCTCAACTATCTCAAGACCTATTCGGTCGGCGGCCACCGGATCATCGGACAGTATGATACCTCCATAGCGCACCAGAAACCGCTGGTCGTACCCCGGACCGTTTTGGAATTGAACCTGCACGGCATCCATGACAGTCAGTCGGTTTTTCGACCTTACAGGATCCATCATCGACACCTCGGCTGCGTGTGGGTCACAGTTATTGTCGTGGTACTTGTTGGGATTATTGATGGCGCCGAACATATTTTTCAGACCGCCCGACAGCCCGGCAATGGAGTGATCCTTGAGCACCGGCATGTTGATATTCACGGCCACCACTTCCTCCAGGATGCGGCTAACCAGACTTGACGACTCACCGGCGCTGTAGAACCGAGCACTGTACCCGACCCCGTTCGCATCCGTGCCCAGGCAGCGACGACCGAAACTGGAGGCGTTGAGCTTGAACCCCGCCTTCTGCAATTCACGATTGGTGCGCTCCCACACCACGATGTTGTTGGCGTCCCATCCAGCGCCCTCAAGAATAGTGGAGAGCGCATCGACCAGCGCTACCGGCGTGGAGTTGAGCTTGCCGGTGAGACAATTCGTCTTCATACCAACGGTCCCGCGCGGCAGGAGCTTTCGCAACGACGCCGACTCCTCCGTCTCGCCCGTAAGAACGGTCAGCGCTTCCTTCAGCATATTCATATAGCTGCCTACCGGTAACGGCTCACCGCTGATCGCGCCCTCGTGTTTGACAACAACAACCCGGCTCATACTGTTTATACTACGTTGCTATCGCATCCTGTCAACCCTTTTTGATCCGGTCAATTGATATGGGGTGTTGTGGTGGACGAGTCTTCAGACTCGGCTACGGCGCCCGGCGCGATCTGAAGATCACGCTGGCACAACGAACTGGCTCGCAGTATTGTGATGGACAAGTTTTCAGGGAGTGATGAAAAACCCCAGAGGCCGTCATTGCGAGGAGCGAAGACACTCGTGTCGTAGCGACGCGGCAATCTCAATTCGTTGGCAGACTTGACGTATGAGATTGCCGCGCTCCCTTCGGTCGCTCGCAATGACAACCAAAGGGACTTGTTCGACAGACCATTCAGGCTCGGCCGGCGCTCCGCGTCAGGTCAGCTTTTCCAGAAGCTCCTCAGAGATGTCGAAGTTGGCGTAGATCTTCTGTACGTCGTCGAGTTCTTCGAGTATATCCCACAGCTTCAACATCGAACCGGCCTGCGACTCTTTTTCGAGCTTGACCGAATCCTTGGGAATCATCGTCACCTCGGCTGACACCATCGCGATGCCCTTGGCCTCGATAGCCTCTCGCACCGTGTCGATATCGCCCGGCTGCGTGATCACTTCGTACGTACCGGAATCGCTCTTGATGTCCTCGGCGCCGGCCTCCATAGCCACTTCCATGATCGTGTCTTCATCCGTGGCGTCAAGATCGATCGTGATAAGCCCTTGTTTCTCAAACATCCACGCCACGCATCCGGAAGCGCCGAGATTGCCGCCGTACTTGGTCAGCGCGTGTCGCACCTCGGACACGCAGCGGTTTTTGTTGTCGGTCAGCGCCTCCATATAGAGCGCCACGCCGCCGGGACCATAGCCTTCGTAGGTGATCGACTCGTAGGTGACCCCCGGGAGGTCACCTGTTCCTTTCAGTATCCCCCGCTTGATATTGTCGGCCGGCATGTTAGAGGCCTTGGCTGCCGCAATGGCAGTGCGCAGACGGGGATTGCCTTCGGGATCGCCGCCGCCCTCACGGGCGGCTATGGTTATCTCCTTAATGTGCCGGGTGAAAACCTTGCCGCGCTCGGCGTCGGTCTTCCCTTTCTTGCGCTTAATTGTCGCCCATTTTGAATGACCTGACATTTGACCGATCTCCCTTATCTGAACATTCTCATATTCTCAATACGCTCACACTTCACGGACAACGCCGCAGGCGGAGAAACACGGCTTGACCGTGTGTCATTCCCGCGCAGGCCGGGTGGCAAGCCACTCTTTCGCGCTTCGCGCGTGGCCGTAGGTCGAAACCCCTGTGGTTTCGACAGTAGGGCAGGTCTGTCCTCAGACCTGCCGATGGTGGCAGGAGCGCAGGGCTCCTACCCTACTTGGAACGCACCTCATCCGCGCCTCTGTCATTCCCGCGCAGGCGGGAATCCATCCGTATTCCGCGGGCCTGGATCCCGGCTTTCGCCGGGATGACACTATTGATCACCCACAGAATAACTAATCAGCGCTTGTTTGGCAAGCGGGGGTTGGGGGGGGGCAGCAGCTATCGAGAAGATGTTCTATCTTGTTCGCGATCAGAACCAGGCTTTCATTGTGGGAAATGAACACGACCCCGAAAGCAAGAGGATTGTCCACCATGCCCTCTGTCTTTACGCGCATAATGAACCGTGAGTTGCCCGCTAAGATATTCTACGAGGATGACGAAGTGTTCGTCATGGCTGACCATCGTCCGCAAGCGCCGGTGCATCTGTTGATCATCCCCAAAGCTGAATACAAGAACTTTTACGAAACGCCACCCGACACTCTCGAAATGATGAACCGCACGGCCAAGATGATCGCCAAGAAGCTTGGTATCAGCGACCATTTTCAGATTCAGATCAACAATGGCCTGGGGCAGGAGGTCGACCACGTGCACTATCATTTCAAGTCCAACCGCGGTATGGACAAGCTGACGTTTGTGCAGACGTAGAGAGCCGTGTCACCCTGAGCGCAGTCGAAGGGCGGCGGTTCTCATGTGACACGTCTGCTTCGACTCCGCTCAGCATGACGTGTTGTGTCTACTCCATCGACTCCAGCCAACTTGACAGAAATGACAGATGTCCATCAACATATCCAACCATGCCGACCATGCGACCAGCGCGCAGACCCACTACGATTTGACCATAGAAACTATTGTCGACGGTAAATGCCTTACCGATGTCGAAGGGCAGACCATCCGGTGCACTGCCCAGCGCGCCCATTTCTTCCGCCAGACCGGACCACTGAAGCAGCTTAGCGCCGCCCGCATCTTCGCACAGGAAGAGGGTGACACGTTTAGTATCAAGCAGGTAGTCCTGACAGTATACCCCGACAAGGAAACTCTGTCCGAGAAAGGCCGCGGCATAGTACCTGGTCGAACCTCTTACAGCATTGTCGGATGGAAAAAGACCAAAGGCCGGCGGCAGTTGTGTCCCACCGGGGAGCTGTTTGTTGATCTCATCGGCCAGGTTGATCAAGGCCAGACCGGTCTCGTCGGATTGGTCGAATCCGATCACTCGTACCAGTAGGTCGCCTTTGACGAATTCAATTTTCGATGGCGCGACATAGCCCTCGACACCGAATTTGACCAGGTCGGCTTCGTCAGGACGCAACATTGAGTACAGCCCGAAAGCGTTCACTGCCGAATCGAAGCGATAAAGGTCCACGACTATTTCTGTTTCGTCCTTCCGGTAGTCGGCCGTGGCTACCTCGATGAAACCACAGGTGTGGTACAGTTCGGCGCCGCCGTTAATGTACTCCCACAAATCCTGCCCAATGAAAGTGCGCGGCGGCGAACTGCGCCCGACGCCAATCGCATCATAACTCGCGGCTAGGTATCCGGCCGTAGTCTGATTGGTGACTGGTTGCTCACCACCGCAAGTCAGGCCGAGCATGACTGCGATGATCGTAACCACGAGAAGGTTGTGTCTATCGTTCATACGGAATCTCCCTGGAAGGTCGCGAAGGATCTTTTCTTCTGAGCAGTAACTGATTGTCCGGTGAGCGTGATTCGCCTACGGACGTAACATACACCGCCGGTCGGTCGACTACGGGACAGGCGAACTCGCAAGCGCCGCAGCCGGTGCAAATATTCGGGTCGATGTACGGACGTTGCACGCGGACTTCATTGCCCTCTCGGTCGAGGACAACTTCTTCTTTGAGGTAGATGCTCTTGGGCGAGGTGGGACACCATTCCTCACACACGATGCATGGGGTGGCCATCGCCCAGGGCAGACAGCGTCCCCGATCGAAGAAGGCGGTGCCGATACGGTTGGGCGGTGTTTCCTTGTCGCCGACCTTTTCGGTCATCGTTAACTCCAGAATGGCGCCGGTCGGACAGACCTGGCCGCATAGCGTACACGATGGTTCACAATAGCCAATGCGCGGGATCAGGATCGGCGTCCAGATACCTTCCATTCCGGACTCCAGAAGCGTCGGGTGCAAGGCGTTGTTGGGACAGACGCGCATACACTGCCCGCAGCGAATACAGCGAGCCAGGAAATCGTCCTCGGCAACCGAACCGGGTGGACGGATCAGACGCTCGTTGGCATTGACCTCGAAACTATCGCCGGAACGAAGCAGAGGAAAGAGCGCAGCGCCGCCGGCCAATGATGCTATCGTTTTTCGCTTCGAAATGTCCACTTTCTGAATAGGCGGAGGGTTTGTTACTGTGCCTTCCAGGGTCGGGAAAAACTTGAACTTCAAAGAACCCTGCGGGCAGACTGCCTGACAGTTCAGACAAAGGTGGCACTCCGGCTGTCGCCATTTGGCGCCGATATCCGGATTGTCCGCGCCCTGACAACTCAGCAGACAAAGGTTGCAGTGGTCGCAGCTTTTTTCGTCCTTCTGAAGACCGAAAATTGCATAGCGTGAAAAGATGCCCAGCATAGCGCCCAAGGGACACAAACCGCGACACCAAAAGCGTGTGAAGACACGGTTGAGAACAAGGATCGAGCCGAACAACAAAGCGATAGTCAGGATACCGTGAAAGTGAACGCGGCGAAAGTTCAGCAGCGTCGGTGCGACAAAATCGTAAACAGACTGGGCGGCGCTGGACACAGGCGGAATCCCGAAGGATTTAACCCAACCCAGAGCGCCGTCGGCTGCGGCGTGCGTGGCGGGCAGCACCACCGTGCCGATTGAACGCGCCATCAAAGGAAGTGGGTCCAGTAGTCCGGTCTGAAGGGTGCCAAAGAGAGCCGCGGCGATTACGAACAGAAAAATATAGTACTTGATACGTTGATACTTCTTGTAGCGATTCGATTCGATTTTGCCCTTACCCCTGAAACTCAGTCGTTCCGACCGGATTTCGGATAGCCAGTGATTCAACGAACCCAGCGGACAAACCCATCCACAGAAGAACCGTCCGATAAAAATCGTGGGGATCAGAATGACCAGCGACCACAAGAGACCCTTGAAAAGGGTGCCGTTGGCCAGAAGAGTCGCCAGGGCCACCAGGGGGTCGAACTGAAGCGCTATCGATACCGGATAAGGCAGCGTAATCTCCGAAACAGTTGTTGGGTCGATGTCGATATCGAAGTTGGTTTTCAGAATCAGCCAGCAGAAAACGGCAAAGAACAGGACTTGCGAAAATCGACGAAGGTTGCGGACGGTCTGAATCGTCATTAGATGTTCTCTTTGTAACCCACCGAACGGTAATCGATGGCACCCAAACCTGCCTTTTTGGCCAGTACGATATGTCCGACCCTGGCGGCATCAAGTCCCAGGAACTCGACCGCTCGGGCATCGGCGGCCACCTGATCGGTGGCGCACAGCACCGTGTGTTCGATGTTGACATCGTCCAGCGAGCCGCCCTGCGGACCACCGCGCATGAGTACGCGAGTGGCGTCGACCACCGTCAAAGTCGGGCGACTAAACGATGCCAGATCAACGATTGACCGATCGATCTCCTGGTGCAACTTATTGCGGCGACCGCCGAGGATACCGTAGAGATTCTTCATGCTGATAGTACACGACGTGAGCGAGTGCTGTTTGACGATCGGCATGTTTATCAGACGGTCGGTTTCGACAAAGTGTTTCAGCACCGGCCAACTGGTCAGCAGTTCTCCGCCGAGGTCCATCACGACAAAGTCATCCCGCATCGGCAGGATCACTTCGGCGCCGGCTTTTTCGGCAGCTTCCCTGATCCCGGAACGCAGGAAGCATCGTCGTGCTTCACTACAGGTGACATCGGACACGATCACTTTGGATGCACCGGCCTCGAGACAAAGTCGCACCATCTCACCGACCAGTAGCGGGGAAGTGGTGGCCGCCTGAGCGGCGGTGCGATCCCAACCGACGTTCGGCTTGATGGTTACCCGCTCACCCGGTTGGACAAACCGCTTGATGGAGCCAATGGCGTCGAGAGCATCGTGCAGGGCGGCAGCATGGTTCTCATCTCTGGTCAGAGTGAGTTGCGGAAAACGGTTGTCGGGGGCAACCTCGAAACTGTGTTTGCTGACCATGGGGGGTTCGTAGTTGAACCATTGACGGTTGTTGAAAAACCATCCGGCGCCACCGCACACGGCGGCCAGAGCCGTTGCCTTCGTCGTTCGCTTCAGGAATTCGCGTCTTTTCACCTTGTCAGTCCTTTGTGGGGCGCTGATGCGCTACCCACGCAGGTGTTACTTGTTGTCGTCAGGCCCTGTCTTCTTGAACGGCTTGGCGGTTACCCGCGATTCCTCATCCTCGTGGACAAACGGTTTCAGTTTCTCAAGCTGTTCGGCAGTCAGCCGCTCTTTCTGGTAAAGGCTCTTCATAAGAGCGCGACCATTCAGTTCGAAGAACTCCTCGAGTCCCAACTTACGCGCTACAGCAGAGAGTTCTGCGAAGCCGACGGCGTCACGGGTCCTGGTGATGAACTTCTCCACCCTGCCGAGTTTCACTATCACCGCGCCGGTTGAGCCGACCAGTTTGCTTGGCCCCCCGTTGCGCACTATCTGCCGCAACTCCTCCTTGAGGGCATCCAGTTCAGCTTTGGCGGCGTTGCTTTGATCATAGACGCTGAGGTAACGGTCAGCCAACTGTTCGAGACGAACCGACTCGGTCACGTCATCCTCAGTTTCGTCGGTCGTATCTTCGGCAAGCATCTTCTCGTGGCGCTTGGCCGGACAGTAGTCCTGGTAATCGCAAAAACGACAGTAACCGCCCTCCTGAGCCGGAAAGTTGCCTAACCGTTCGGCCTGATGTGATGCGACTATGACGTCTCTGAGTTCTTCGGTCAGCAGGTCGAGTTGGTCCGGGCTCAGACGGCAACTAACTATCTCGTCCGGACGGAGGAAATGCTGGGCCAGTTCAATTGTCTCGTACTGAGGCCAGGTAGCGCGCACAGCCAGTTCGTAAATACCCATCTGCCAGCGGAAGGCGTCGTCTTGCGGACGCGCCACGGTCATTCCGGTTTTGTAATCGCATATCTCGACCACGTCATCGTCACGGCGCCACAGTTTATCGATGTAACCGCGAATCTTGAACGGCGAGTTGGGCAGTTCAAAACTCAGGTACAACTCGGCGCCGAGCATGGTACCCTGATTGAACGGGCGGTGCTTGTCGTAATGGCGAACAAGCATCTTCTCGCCGATGCGAATGTAGTCATCAACCGTGTAGTAATCGCTGGTAACCTGGAGGGTCGTCAGGTCAAGCTTCTCCCATTCGCGATGATATTCGGCGACCGCGTCGTCTTCAGGCATCAGGATATCGTCAGCGCCGAGGCGGTAGAGTTTTCGCAGCACCCGGTGCATGGTTGTGCCAAGATAAGTGTCGGGCGTGACCACTCTGGGCACTTTGATCTTGTCGACATAGCGGAACTTGAACTGCCGGGGACATTGACGAAAGCAGTTCAGACTTGAGTAACTAAAAGTGGTTAACATAGTCCCAAGATAGTTTGACGGCGGCGCGGACGCAATCGCATTCGACGCGGCGAAATGTTTGCTCTGGCTGTTCAGTTGCGAGGTTTTTCCAGCACTCTCGCAACCAGGTCATACAAAAAGCCGAAGCCCAAGCCGAAATGTATCGCTGGGAATATCAATGGTCCGTGCAGCACGCAACCTATGTGGCTGTGTCGCTGCGCCAGGTATCCCGAGAAAAAAACGACTAACAGCAGGTACAATCCCAACACTGTCCTGAGAAGCGATGCTGCCGACGACGACGCGAGAGAGAACAACAGAAGCAGACCCAGCCCGGCCACTGCCGCCGCCGCGAGCCACTGTACCGGCTGAAACAGCTTGTGTTTCGCGGCCAGCCGGAACCGACCCTTGCCGTAGCGGACCATCTGTCGCCACAACGATGACAGCGATGATCGAGGATAGTAGCAGACGGTCAGTTTCGGCGAGATGCAGGCTTTCAGGCCATGCTGGTGAACGCGGTAGTTAAAGTCCACATCCTCGCAGGCGTCGAAAGTCTCATCGAACAGTCCGACCTTGTCAAAAACGGAACGGCGATACATGGCCCCCGATGAGGTCGGGTCGACCTCGGCTTCGACCTCCGAATAGATCTCCGACCCCGGTTTGTGGCCGAGAATCGAGGCGCGACAAAACGCCACCGACTTCTCAAACTCGCTGATGTCCGGCGGTGTGAGTGGTTGCGGTCGGCAAAGGCAATCCGCCGAAGTAGCCTCGAAGATCTCCAGCATGTCCTTCAGCAGAGTTTTGGAGGGAAGATAAGTGTGGCCATCGAGCACCATAATGTACGGGGCGCTTGAGTTGTTGACACCGATGTTCCGCCCCGACGACGGCAGGCGTGGCGGGTTGTCCAGCAGTTTCAGCGAGCCGAATCGATCCTTGAAAGAGCCGACAATCTCGCGGGTTCGGTCCGATGATCCTCCGTCGACCACCACTACTTCCACCCGATCCATCGGGTAGTCCTGCATGTAGATCTGATCCAGGGTGCCGCCTACGTACTTTTCTTCGTTCAGGACCGGCATCACGATGGCGATGTCAAACCTGTCGTCGGTACTGTCCATGCTGCGATAGTACGTTGCCCGTGGATTCTCGACAACAAAAACTTGTTGTGATAGTCAAGTTGCTCGCAATGATGAGAAAAGGAGCTTTTTCAACAAGCCCGAAGGTCTGGGTCACCTGGCGTCGTGCTTGTGGTCGTAGAACTGATTACTCAGGGAAACGACAAGAATCTTGACTATTCGAGGAGATTTTTGCATATTCAAAATGCTGAAAGGGACAAACCGTGTTTTTGAAATCTCTATATGGCAAATCTCGGTTAACAGGCAATCGGCAGAAACTCAAGCAGTTAATTCGGAGGTAACTGAATGTTTAATAGACATTGACAGACCTGGCCTAATAGCCGTATATTATCGGTAGAAAAGGCCATCACTTACACCACGCCGGACAACTAAAACAGGACTACTAGTTACATATTCATTGTAGGAGGAAATTATGAAAACAACAATAATCTCTTTAGCTGTCATCACATTCGTGTTTTGGGCGCCAAGTGCCATTGCCGAAATACCTCAACTCATCAACTACCAAGGATTTCTCACAAAGGACAACGGTCAGCCTGTCAACGATGGGGATTATCTTATTAGGTTTACTATTTGGGGGCATGAAACGTCCACTGATCCGGGAGATAATCTATGGAGTAGCGGAGATAGAACCGTTGAAGTACTCAATGGTATGTTTACCTATAACCTGGGCGAATCCGTTTCACTTCCCCAAGACCTTTTCGCTACTGGTATCTCTCGATGGCTAGGTATCTTGGTGGACCCTGACGTCTCGGAGTACGCTCCTCGCATAAGACTTGTATCTTCTCCCTATGCATATCATGCGGCATTGGCGGATGTCGCAACCACAGCGTTATCAGGCGGCGGCTGGACAGATGACGGCTCCGTAGTTAGGCTAACCACAGAAACAGATTATGTTGGCATCGGAACAAATGCGCCTCAGGCAATCCTCCATGTCGGGGGTACACCCGGAGTAGACGGAATCATGTTTCCCGACGGTACACTTCAGACCACAGCTGCTTCTACAGGCAGTGACGTTACTGTGATAACCGGCAGTGCCTCTCATAATTCGCTAATCACTCCACCCGCAGGTTATACTGTCGCGCAATGTAAGTGCATAGTTAGCCCACACACCTTCGGTCCCTCGGGGAGTTCACAAGAAGCCTACCGGCACTGGTGTTACGTAACAGAGGAGAGCGGGGGCTGGAGAGTTCGAGCCCAGTCACAGAATGCTCACTATGGCGGATTTGATAACGACATTGCTAACTACATGGTTATCGGGGTGAAGTAAAACGGAAGTATTATGTCAAATGTCTTAATTGACCTGTGATTGACGAAGGGAGCTTTCGACTATCAATCTGAAAAATACACCCCAACTCTGCTGCGGTTGAGTAGAGCTAAGAACCATTATCACCTCTTTTTTCGATGGAAATTGAAAGAGCATGTCATTGCACATATCGAATAAGATATCATATTGTTTTTATTGTGAAATGTAGAAAGAACATGTTACTCAGTAGAATTCCTTTGGGATATTTTAGAGAATTATTATAAGGAATTGGAGAAAGATATTGGTTTAAGTTTGAATCAATTGGTGTTGAAGGCGATCATTTCCATATTGTCGTCAGTCATAGGATTCCTACCATTTCCTCAAAGGACGTGCCAGTTCGAAACAGTACACTCAACCTCATGCTGAGCGGAGTCGAAGCATGCGCCTTTAATTCACCCATCGACTGCGCTCAGGGCGGTCCTACGGACCAGGGGTTTCGACCTACTTTTGCTCGCGGCAGACGGGGACGTCCGCCGCGCATTAATACAGAACTGGATGCCGGATCAAGTCCGGCATGACAAGCCTAAGCCTGTTTCTTGCGCTCCGCGCGTCCAAGCCTGCCCACCCGTCTAAGTTGTTGACAAGCCGGTCCGAAGCCTCTACCTTGCCCTGTGATTATGGCATCACCGTTTACCATGAAGAGCGCGCTGGCCGATTACGGCCGCCGCCTGTACGAGCAGGGCATGATCGCCGGCACCGATGGCAATCTATCCGTGCGGCTCGACGATGACCGCATAATGGTCACCCCCTCCGGGCTGCCCAAAGGTCGCCTGGCGGCCGAGGACATGGTGATAGTCGATATCAACGGCAATCATCTCCAGGGCAATCTCCGCGCCTCGGCCGAACTGGCTATGCATTTGCTTGTCTACCAGCGCCGTAGTGACGTCAAGGCCTGCATCCACGCTCACCCTCCGCACGCGACCGCATTTGCCGTGGCCGGGATTCAGCTTGAGGAGGATATCCTGCCGGAGGTAGTAGTGTCGGTCGGGCGCATTCCATTGACAGACTACGCCGGTCCTGGTACCGATGAGGTGCCGCGATCTATCGAACCGCACGTCGACATTTGTAACGCCTTCCTGCTGAGAAACCACGGTCTGCTCACGATTGGCGGGAGTCTGGAAGAGGCTTACAATCGTCACGAGCTGGTCGAGCACTATGCCCGGATTGTCTTGCTGGCGCGACATCTGGGGAATATCGAGGCCATCCCCAGCGAGGATTTCAAACGACTCGAACAAATGCGCCAAAATATGGACAAAACCTGGGACCACAAAGTCTAACAGGTCGTTTCCGTGCCGATCAAGAAAATCATTGTCGAGAAGGCTAATCGGCTTTACCAGTCACCGCCGGATCTGATGTCGTTCCGACGGGCCGAGAAAAGTCGATCCCTTCTAAAGAAACCGGAAGTTCTGAATCTGGCCGATTTCCGGTGGCCACCACCGCCCGACATCGCACTATCCGACGATCATCCCCTGGCCCCGGCTGGTAAGGAAGCCATGCAGCGCCTGAAGGAAGATTTGGCTGGATGGTACAACTCAGTGTACAACGCGCGGCTCAGCCCCCTGCGGGAAGTCTTCATCGGCAACTCGATTTCCAGCAATATGCTGTGCCTGGCTTTGGCCTTTGTCGATCACGGTGATATCGCCTTCGTGCCCGCTCTTGGCCTACCGTTGTATCGCAAAGTGGTGACAGCCTGCGGCGGAGAACCGGTGACTT
The DNA here is from genome assembly GCA_030605565.1 of bacterium. Taxonomy (GTDB): domain Bacteria; phylum Zixibacteria; class MSB-5A5; order GN15; family FEB-12; genus JAJRTA01. The sequence continues at coordinate 47,019 of JAUWIB010000037.1, read as the reverse complement.
ACTCGGTGTCGTCTCAGGATGACTGGCTGCCGAATTTCCAGCGGGTCGGAACACGGCTGGGACGGGTGGCACGCGTCCTCTTCGTCAATTCACCCCACAACCCGACCGGAGCAGAGTTGGGCGAGAAAGACATGGCTGACCTGGTCTGGCTGGCCGGCAAAGAGAATATCATGGTGATCAATGATGCTGCCTATCAGACCGTCACCGGTCGCAAGCCGGCCAGTCTGATGAGTGCCGCCGGTGGTCGGAAAGTGGGCGTCGAGGTCGGTTCGTTCGCCTATCACTTCGGTCTGCCCTCCCTGCCTCTGGCTTTTGTTGTCGGCCACCGGGACGTTATCAGCGGGCTGAAGCAGGCCTCGGGCCTGGTTCGTCCTCATCTATCGGCGTATCAGGTTCAGGCAGCGTTGGAGGCAATTCGGCAGTACCCTAATAGATCGCTGCAGAACGTTCGCCGACTGATATCATTGGCCGCCGCCGAGGCGACCGTGCTGATGGATATGCTGAAACTGGAAAAGGCCGGGGTCGATTCCGTTCCTTTTGCGTGGGCTCGACTGCCCCGTCGCAGCCCTTCGAAACGCGCCGCCGATCGGCTGCTGAAACGAAGTCGTATCCTCGTCACACCCGGCGCCGCTTTCGGTGATGTAGGCGAAGGTTACTTGCGCCTGTCCCTTACCGCCGGGCCGGAGACCTTTGCTCAAGCCCGCAAACGACTCCGGAAGCGCCGCGCTGCCAAACTGACCGAGGAAGAATGAAAGATATAATCCGCATGATCGGCATGTCGTTCTACGGCTACCATGGTGTCAGCGCCGCCGAACGCGAAACCGGCCGGATGTTCGAGGTTGATTGCGAGCTTGAGGTTGACCTGGCTGAGGCCGGCAAGTCCGATCAATTAACCGACACCGTCGATTATGCCCGCGTATACGAAACGATAAGGGAAACGGTCGAGGGCAAAGCCTTTTCCCTGTTGGAGCGGTTGGCCGGAGAATTGGCGGCGCGGGTGCTGGATCGCTTCGGCGTCTACAGCGTGACCCTGCGCGTTCGCAAGCTGAACCCGCCGGTGCGCGGTGGTGTCAAACATATCGAAGTGGAGTTGACACGCCACCAGGCCGATACGGCAAAACTTATCGATAACCAGTCATAGAGGTATGCGATGTCTGAAACTGTCTTCATCCTGTCCGGATCCAATATGGGTGATCGCGAGAAAAATCTCGCGCTTGCGCTGGAGAAAATGCACCTCATCGAGGGGTTGGAAATCGTGGCTACATCGGCGATCTACGTATCGGAAGCGCAGGACATGGTCGGCGAAAATCCGTCTTTCATGAACCAGGTCATCATGGCCGACTACCGCTACTCCGCCAACGAATTGCTGAACGGCCTGGAACTGATTGAGAAGAAACTTGGGCGAACGGCAAAAGGCGAGAAGCTGCCGCGTTCTATCGATCTGGATATCCTCATGTTCGGTCAGCAGATTATCGAGACCGACAGGCTTTCGATACCGCACCGGGAGTTGCTGAATCGTCCCTTCGCCATGGCGCCGATGCTGCAAATCGACCCAGAGGTGGTGCACCCCGTGACAAAGAGGCCGGTGTCTGACTTTCTCAGCGATGATGATCGCAGTAAAGTGATGCTCTATAAGGACCATGTTGCACGACAACCATAAGCCCAACTATATCGCTGTCGAGGGAGTGATCGGAGTTGGCAAGACCTCGTTTGCCGAAATGCTGGCCGATCGCCTCAAGGCGGAACTGATCGCCGAGGAAGTGCACGAGAACCCCTTCCTGGTTGATTTCTACAAGCAGCGCAAGCGGTACGCCTTCTCCTGCCAGTTGTTTTTCCTTCTGTCACGATTCCAGCAGCAGCAGCAGTTGATGGTACGCGACCTGTTCGCCCAGCGCATTGTTACCGACTATCTCTTTGCCAAAGATGCTATCTTCGCGTCGGTCAATCTGTCCGAGCGGGAGTTGACCTTGTATGACAAAATCGCCCCGATCCTGTCAAGGGACATTCCCAACCCGGACATGGCTATCTATCTTCAGGCCTCGACCCCGGTGTTGTTGCAGCGAATTCGCAAACGGAATTTCACTTTTGAGAAAGTAATCAACTCGGATTACGTAGAAATGCTGAATCAGGCTTACGATTATTACTTCTTCAACTACACGGAGACACCACTGCTGGTAATAAAGACGGATGAAATCGACTTCGTGGAGAACCCAGAGCATTTCGATGACTTGATCGAGCAGATCGGAAAACCTGTAACCGGCAAGAAGTACTATGTTCCTGCCGGCAACGTGTTATTTTGACGAAACAGAATGGGATACATTACCGACAAAAAGCGAATGACGGTTGGTCGGATCGTCAAGAAGAAGGCGAGCGGCGAGAAGATCGTCGTGTTGACCGCGTACGACTGGTTCATGGCGAAGGTTCTTGACCAGTGTGGGATCGACATCATCCTGGTCGGTGACTCCGCCGCCAACGTAGTGCATGGTTACGACTCGACCCTTCCGATCACAATGGACGTTATGATTGCCCATACCGCTGCCGTGTCGCGTGGGAATGAGTCGGCTTTGGTCGTCGGCGACATGCCGTTTCTGTCGTTTCAACCATCGACCGAGACGGCTATCCTGAACGCCGGGCGGTTCCTCAAGGAAGGCGGCGCGCACGCCGTCAAACTCGAAGGCGGAACCGAGATGGCGCCGACTATCAAGCGACTGGTCGAGGTAGGTATCCCGGTGATGGGGCATATTGGTTTGACACCGCAGTCGATACATCGCTTCGGTGGACCGAAGATTCAGGGCAGGAAGAAAAAATCTCAGACCTATCTAAAGGAATCCGCTCTTGCTTTGGAAGATGCCGGTTGCTTTTCGATGGTGCTTGAGTTAGTCGAGACCGACACCGCAAGAGAGATCACTGAAAGCCTGAAGACATGCGCCACTATCGGGATCGGCGCGGGCGTTCATTGCGATGGCCAGGTACTGGTCATCAATGACATTCTTGGTTTGGGCGAAGGTGAATTCAAACCAAAGTTCGTGCGCCAATACGCCGACCTCTCCCCTATCATTTCAGACGCCGTCACGCGTTTCATCGCCGACGTCAAAGCCGGCGACTACCCCGGTGATGAGGAATCGTATGGGAAGTAGGGTGTGGTTGCTTGTGTATTGTAGGTCAGGATCCTTGTGATCCTGACGCAAAGTAGATGTCGGGAATACCGAGCCCCGCATAGTGGACTCCAAGAAACGGTACGTGGTCTGGATACCGTAGTGGTTGCCTATGGGACTGACGGGCCTCGCGACAAAACAAGGTAACAGGGCAGTGATCAAAGCTGAACCGGGCGGACTCAATACAAACCGAGTTTACTTCACTGAATTCGACCGCGTTACCTATTCCCAAGTCGCGTGGACGGCTAGTGACGTGGAGGGGATCAAGCGTAACCTGATCCGAAAACTGAAGCTACTAGCTCTAACAAAGGGACACGTCATTATAGCTGCTTCTCACTTGCTCGAATCAGAGCTTGCTCGTGAGGTCATATTCCCGCACCCCCAACTATTCTCTGAACGCATAATCGTTCCTGCACTCCGCGAAGAGTTTCCGACCTGCGTCGATTTTCTCGAGGCCAAACGGGAATCTCTATCACCAGGGGAGGCAACGCTATATCACGGTGCTGAGCAGCGCGAAATGGCTCAACTGATCGACACTAGTGCCCAACCAGTGAAGTGGAACACCAGCGAAACGAGTAACTGGTTCAAGTCTCGTCTAATTTCCGATCTTCGGAACACCAACAGTCTACCAAGCCTCATACTTTTGGAGAAGGGTCTGAAGGTTCCTGAATCCTTGTGTTCTGAACTAGAGAACACAGAGTCGCTAAGCCGTGGTGTTGTCTACCGAGCGTCCAAGCAGTGTAACGAATTGACACTCAGAGAGACTATCAATTCTTACGCTGATTTTCTGTATTATCTCTCCGGTGCGCGAGCGGTTGACTCTGAAGGAATTCTCCCCCAAGAGAACATCATTGACTTTCGTTTATCGGATCTGAGCGGGGCGAGAACGTCTTTATCGGAACATGAGGTCTTCTTCAAGATCTTTGTCGATCTTGTTAAAACCAGTACGTCCACCTATTTTCCAACAGACCTTCTAGATGCACTGACGATTGAAGATGCCATCGAATTGCACCGGATCGCAATCGAAGGGTCGTTTGTCGACAAGTACAATGCAATTCAGACGAGGACGAAAGCAGGGCTCACCATGGCTGATCCAGAACGTCTTGTCTACCTAATGCATGAACTTGACGAGATCGAACAGGACTTGCTGCAGGAGTATAGGCGGGCAATCAACAGTGAGTTACCTCGCCATCACCGCGAACTTATGCAGCGCCGAACTGCTCATTTCGTTCATACGATTGCGTCTCTTATCGTTATGCCGTATGGAGCGGTAGTAGGAGCCAAGGACATTCTGGTCTCTGGATTGCGGCTGCTAAGTCTTGATGACATCGCTTCGCGCATCGAGTCCAGGATTGGGAACAGTATCCGTGGCCTTGAAACTGTAATACAGAAGATGAAGGTTGGAGAGAAGCCAGTCTTCTTGCGATACATTGATGAACTGAAATCCAAATATGCGCAGAAGATGTTTGATCCCGAAGCATAGCTGACCGCAACTGAGTCGACAAGCTCAGGAGCCCTGTGCTCCTAACAGGGAGGAACGTATACAGCATTGTGAACAATCAACAAAAGCCATACTTCGATGCTGACGGCAAGCCGATCATGGAGCAATCTGTGGTCGCAATTGTTGATATACTTGGCTACAAGGACAGGATGCGCACAGCGCACGAAAACGGGACAGAGCAAGAAGAACTCGAGTGGCTCAATCAAAAACTGCAGAACGCACATTCACACATTGATGATCCCAGTGGTGTGAAATGGCGCATGAAGGTTTTCTCCGACAACGTGATTGTTGGATATCCATCCCTTGTGGCGGACAGCGTACGATTCGAGTTTTCCCAAGCATGCTGGAACATGGTTCATTTACAATTGCAGTTGGCAAGAGATGGTTTGTTCATAAGAGGCGGGATCGCTGTTGGCAGCATCCACATTGGGGACAACCTCGTGTTCGGTCATCTTCTGAACGAGCTGGCAGAGGCTGAAAAGCGGGCTTCGTACCCGCGGATTATTCTCCTTCAATCAGCGGAACAGTTTGTTGACGCCCGCCCTGACATTAAAGCCAATGGGCGGTATACTGATTGTGTGTTCGTGGATTATGATAACGTAAGATTCATTAACTACTTACATCCAGTTCACACTGGTCGCGATCCTTCTAAAGAAGCAATAATACTTCTGAATCACAAGGGTTCCATAAAATCGAATCTGGAGAGGTTTCGGGAAAACCCTGACATATACAAGAAGTACATCTGGACCGCAAAGTACCACAACTTCTCGTGCAGGCAGTCGCGATTCTATAATGACCCAGTGTTCTTGATACGCATTTGATCGATATAGCTCAGGAGCCCTGTGCTCCTGACAAGAGACAGCGCTTGACGGTGTCGAAACTCCTCCTACGGCGGACTTTCAGCACAGGGGTTTCGACAGAGACTTAGATATAAAGTGGTTAACAACATGTTTCATATTTTCTTACAGTTGGAGGCGATATGAAAGAAAAAACAAAGATCGGCATAATCATCTGTGACCGCTATCGCAGGTGTGCAGGCGGAAAATGCTTCAGATCATTGCGAAACAGAGAAGGTGCCTTCAGTAGGTACAAGAACATGGAAGTTGAAATCATCGGATACACCACATGCGATGGGTGCCCGGGTGGTAATATTGAATATGCCGTGGAGGAAATGCAAGGGAACGGAGCAAAGGCGATACATCTTGCCACCGGATTAATCGTGGGTTATCCTCCATGTCCTTATATCACGTATTTTCGTGACTTTATTAAAACGAAATATAGTCTTGAAGTCGTTTATGGTTCTCATCCTATACCTCAGAAGTACCTCAATATACATGAGCAGTTGGGAACATGGGATGATACAGGATGGCAAGCGATTATTCAGCCACTATTAGCTGATGAAAAAACTCGCTTATCCTACGACTGATAAATGAGTATATAAATCGAGCAACCAGTATTGTAGGTCAGTCCGCCGCGGCGGATTGTGATCCTGACCTACTGAGGATTCGATCCTTCAACTCCGCTCATCCTTCGACTCCGCTCAGGATGAGGTTGCGTGCAGGGTGAGGTTGCGTGCGGTCGGCAGTCGGTCGATGAGTTTCAGTTGGAAAAACAGAGTGACAAGTCGCTACGACAATGCGCCGGAGACGTATAGGACGATCAGCACCGTGAGAATCACGCCGACTCCGACGGCAGCGTATATCCATGCCGGATTCTCCTTGGGTGGCGGCGCGGTTTCGGTCTTGGGTACCTGGCGCTGGACCTTGTCACGACGGCGGCGGTCAGCCTCGCTCCAATCAAACATGAACTCCTCAGCCGTCTGGTAGCGATGAGCCACGCGGATAGCCAGTAGTTTGCCGAGAATATCGCAGACGTCGTGGGGCAGTTCGCCGCGCATGTCATCAAGGTGCAGATTGCTGCCGGAATCGTAGCCGGGGTTGCGACCAGTCAGCATCTGGTGCAGAATGACACCCATGCCGTAGATATCCCCCTGACGCGAGGCTTTACGCTCCGGGGGTGAATACCAGTTTTTCTTGCCGGGACCATCGTAGTGAATCGGCAACCCAAAGTCCGATAGCTTGACGACTTCGTTAGCGTCGAACAGGACATTGGACGGTCTCAGATTACCGTGAACGATATTGTTCTTGTGAACGAAATCTATCCCCGCCGCAACCTGCAGCATGACGCCAAAGGCCTTCTCCCAATCCCACCGTCGAACCAACCGATCGGCCAGGGAACCGCCGGGGGCATACTCCGAGATGACCACGGTGGTCTTCTTGTCACCACCGGCGCCGAAGGTGTTGATCACGTTTTTGTGTTTCAGCGACTTCAGCAAGTTGGCCTCTTTGCGCCCGGCCTCCCCCTTGTTGTGCTTCTTGATGACGTAGAGCCGCTTGTTGAGCTTGTTCTCCACCAGGATAGTGGACCCGAATTTGGTTTCTTTGATGGTATCCAGATGGCGACACTTGCCAAGAAATGAATCGGAATCGTCATAACCGGGACCGTCGCCGCCTTCACCCGGTTCGGCACTCCCGATTATCTCAAGGATAGCGTCCTTTAGCTGGACAGCCGACTGGTAGCGGTCCTTCGGATCCTGAGACAAGCACTTCAGGATGATATCATCAAAGCGGGAATCGAGTTGACGATTGATCTCGCTGGGAAGTTTGAAGCGTCCCATCGGTTTCTGGCCGATCAACACTTCGTAAAGCATCACACCGACCGCATAGATGTCGGTTGTGTGGTCGACATTGGTGGAACTGACTTTTTGTTCCGGCGACATATAGGCAAACGTCCCCATGATCACGTCGGTCGAGGTCGTCTCGCTCTCCGGCGTGCTGACAATCTGCGCAATGCCGAAATCGGCTACCAGGGCATTCCCCTGACGGTCGATCAACACGTTGGCCGGTTTGATATCGCGATGGATAACACCGTTTTTGTGGGCGTAGTCCAGCGCCTTGCAGACCGACACGATTGCCTCCAGTTTGGTTCTTAGCGGAATTTTGTCGGCGTTGATCACTTCCCGCAGATTGGTGCCATCCACGTATTCCATTACAAAATAATAGCGCCCGCCGGCTGTGCCGCGATCTATGATATGCACGATATTGGGATGATTCAGCCGACCCACGACCAATGACTCGCGCTCGAAGCGTCGGACTATATCAGGGTCGGAGGTAAACTTGGGGAAAAGTATCTTGATAGCGACATCACGATCCAGCGATTCCTGCCGCGCCCGGAAAATCTCCGCGATACCACCCTGGCCTATTTTGCCGGTGACGACATAGTCGCCTATCCGGACCTCCTTCTTTTCCTGTACATCGGTAGTCATTCTAAACACTCAAAAAAAACAGGGACGGCCCTTTATGGGCAGTCCCTATAATAATCGGCAGAACCTGCCTGTATCATTATTTGACGAGGATCATTTTCTTGGTCAGACTCGTTGATTCGGCGATCAACCGGTAGAAATAAATACCGCTGGGGGCTGAGGAAGCATCGAACTCGACCTGATGGACGCCGGCAGTCACAGGACCGTTCACCAGCAGGGCCGTTTTCTGACCCAGGACGTTGAACACTTCGAGCTTGACATGGCAGGCCGTCGGCAGGGCGAACTCTATTGTGGTCGTCGGATTGAATGGATTGGGGTAGTTCTGAGCCAGACCGAATTGCCCTGGCAGGGCTTGATCGGCTGCGTCGTCGTCGACGGCGGTCGGCATGAGCACCATGATCTCGCCCGGGATGAAGCCGGACGGCAGCTTGAGTTCCAGACCATCGGCATCGGTGAACCCGATTCCGGACCAGAGTAGCGGACCCTCACCATGGTAGATCGAATCGATAGCGATCGCACCGACCGGCGCCAAGGACGAGAGGGTGAAATGCATAGTGGCCAGCACGCCTTCGGCAGCGGATACGGTGGCTATCGGGAAGACGTTGTAGTTGGGATAGTAGTTGATCGAAAGAGTGTCCGATACGGGATCAATCAGTCCCGAGGCGCCCGTACCGGCGGGCTTGATCGATGTCGCGTATGAGACTGAGTCCAGCGTGAGAAACGGACTGTTGAACTTGAGCGGCAACTGCATACCGGCAATGGCCATGTTGTTCCCGACCAGCCTGACATTGACCTCAAAGCTGGCGCCGGGGTTCACCTCGACCATATCGACCATAACCGTGCCCGCGAAGCTGGAGAACTGGGCGGCAGCCAGCGATGGCAGGACCAGCAAGATCACTATGAGAATCGGTAACATTTGTCGTTTCATCGACTATCCTTTCGCTTACGCATCATTATCGTTGCCTGTCATGACGGGTGCGGCGCAATCGGCGAACCCGCCAACGTCACCAAATGCAAACCTCGTGCCCCTGGCCGGGCCAGCGGGGCGCGGTCGGCAAGCTGTTCAATCGGTGCACAGCGGGTAGAATGATTCGTTGATTGGCAATGAGTTACTGAAGTATGCAGGCATCCTTTTGCAGCGACCTTGAGTGATCAGCGAAGCCAGGCAAGCAAAGCAAATGCGCAGAACACTGCCCAAGCGGCAATCGGATGCAGATTCACTGCGAATGAAAGGACACAGCATGGAGAACGGCCGCAAGGGAAGCCGTCGGAAAGGCTCAGTCCCAATCGGTCTTGATGTTGACGAACATAGTCTGGTTGTTGCGCCAAACCAACAAAATCAGTTCGCTGGGTTTGGTCTCTTCGACTTGTTCCATTGCCGCCCGGGCATCGTCGACGGTACTGATCTCCGTTTCTCCGATACGCTGGATGATATCGCCGAATTGGAGGCCGCCGACAATAGCCAGACCACCTTGGTCCATCCTTGACACGAAGACACCATTGAAGGTTGCGGGGTCCAGATTCAGATAGAGATAGTCGTCGAACACCAGATCGCGCACCTTGAATTCGAGGTGCTCATTCTCATACTCAGGCGCGTCGGTGGGGCCGATGGGAGCTTTTTCCAACGAAGCCAACAGGGTCAGCGTGTCCGCTTTTCCGTTAGTCGGGCGAAGGACTGTCATCTCAACCGAGGCGCCCGGGCCCAACTCAGCGATCCGGCGCTGGAATATGGTCAGGTTTTCATCACGATCGACATCGACCTGTTCCCCGTTCACCAGAATGATAACATCACCCACCTGCAAACCGGCTTTGGCGGCCGGCGAATTCCTGAGGGCTTCGTTGACGATAATACCACCGGAAGTACCCAGCCCCCAGTAGTCGGCGATGTCGGAAGTCAGCGCCTGAAGTCTGATCCCCAACCAGCCGCGGTCCTCACCGGTGCGAGTCGGGGGGTCGGCGATAATCCGCTCAAGGCGATCGGTGGTGATCACACCAAGAAGCGGTACCCCAAATCGACCGAGCGCCTCCATTAGTCCTGCGACATCGTGACCAGCCGCGGCCGGATCAATCAAGGTCCCCAGGACACCCACCGGCTCCATATCCTCGTCAAAAAGCACCGACGTCGTTTGCAGCGGATGGAAGCCAACGGTCAAAGCAAAATGAATTGGCGACTGTACCAATGATGACACCATGCCGACGTCAGCCGCTATCGGCGGATCAATGAACTCCGGGAGCAGCATGTAAAGCGCCAGCCATTCACCCACCTCGAACATGCTCCGGTCTTTGAATTTGATCGGTCGGAAAGACTGGTCATCGGCGCCGATTATCCTGATGAAACCGATTCCGGTGAAGCGATCAACACCCAGGTATTCGCCGTTGTAAGAGGCGCCGTCCATGATTGAGACTTCGATACTGGTCGGCTCGGTGGTCACACTGAGACCCGGCATGGCAGACATGAAACCGGCGCCCGAAAGGTCGCTACCGTTGAACATCACTAACCCGTCTTCGGTGACAATGGTCCCGAGATACCGTTCCTGTTGTTCAGTGGAGTGAACACCAAACGATATCTCCAATTCCATATCAATGATCACCGTAAATGGTCGGATTTTCTTATATAGGCGTTCAAAGTCGAACTCCTGACCCCAGCCGGATGGAGCCAGCCCACCCACGAAAACCAGGAGTAGCCCGGCCAAAACCACAGTTCGCGAAAGGTTTCTACTTCTGGCGCTATTCATCGGTTGGTTCTCCCTGTTCATCGTCGGTTTTCAGAAGCACAAAGCGCCTGGCCCCGCCTCTCTTGACGGTCAACAGAACGCGCTCGGCGTCGGATTCGTCGAGTTGCTGATAAAGCTGGATGAAGTCACTCAGCCCTGCCACCGGGTAATCGTTCACCTGCAAGACTACATCATCACGCCGAAGCCCCCCCTGATCGGCCGAGCCTACTCTTTTGACACCAACCACAAAGACGCCGGAGGTGTCGTCGAGTTGGTTTTCGATCTGCATCTGCTGAGTGATAGCCTTGACCGTGAAGCCCCAGTCCTTGCATTCGAAATCCTCTCCCTGCAAGTCTCCCAACAGCCTGGTCTCAAGCGAGAAACGATACTCCTGCTCACCGCGGAGCAGCTTGAGTTCGATGTCGCTACCGGGAGTGCGATTGGCGATCAGGGCGTAGAAAGCGGGTAGTTCCTCCGCAAACCGAGCCGACACCGGTTGGTCGTCAACGGCCAGAATAACATCACCCGCTTTCAGAAAGGCGGCTTCGGCCGGAGAACCGGCATCTATCGATGAGATCAGTACCCCCGTGTTGACGGCGGTACCAAAGTGGTCCTCCATCTCCTGCATCGCCTGGCAGTGCAGACCGATCCAGCTACGGGTGACTTTGCCGTCCCTGATGATAGCCTCGGTGACCCCTTTGACTACATTGACCGGGATAGCGAACCCAAGATTGTTGGCGAACATTGTGGCCCGCGAATTGATACCGACCACGCGACCCGCCATGTCGACCAACGGACCGCCGGAGTTGCCGGGGTTTATAGCTGCATCGGTCTGTATCCAAAGATTGTAGCGACCGGTCCGCTCGCCCGAGGGCAGTCGCACTTCACTGGAGAAATAGCGATCCCGAGTCGAGATGACACCGGCCGAGACCGATCTCGAAAGCGACAACGGCGATCCCATGGCCAGAACATACTGGCCCACTTCGATCGAATCGGAATCGCCGAACTCGGCGATGCTGATCTTCCCGGTGTAGTCATCCAGTTTCAGCTTGATTACGGCGATATCGGTTGGGGGATCACCACCGATGAACTCAGCCGGCACCACTTCCTTGTCATAAAGAGTGCACAGGATTCGTTCGGCCTTGCCGGCTACATGATAGTTGGTCACCACGTAGCCATCCGGGTGGAAAATTACACCGGAGCCGACCACCGCCTGTTTCTCCAGTTCGCCGGTACGATAATTCTTGATCACCGGCTGAATATGCACCACCGCCGGCATGACGCGGTCGCGGGCACGATAGATTTCTTCCTGGGCGACGCCCGCCGACCAGACCGGTAGCGATCCAAGGATCGTCAAAGCAGTTGTTATCAATAAGAGTCTGATCATCAGCACTTCCTGTTCGTTTTCAACCTCGTAACCATCGCCACCGGTGGTTCTGTCCGGTACCAGCGGCAAAGACAGCCGGAGTATATTGCATTCTTATACCTATCGGCAAGTTGTTTGTGCCTCATTGATGGTGATGTTAGTGGCCGGATAGGCGCAGACGGAAACAAGGGTTAAGTCTGTGGAGTAGCCTGCGTAATGACGCGCCCATATTGTGGCGGGGTGATCTTCAGATCGCCCCGCATGACTGCGGTTTCCCGCCGTGTCTGAAGACCCGTCGGGCACAAGATTTTCGGGTGGTGTCGGGCGACCCCGCCCCCCGACGCATGCCTTCACACATGATGGCTGTCAGGCGCCTGACAACACCAACAAACGTGGACACAGGGACAGCCTCAGGACGTCTGCTGTTCACAAACAAATCATTGGCTTTGGGAGAGTCCCGCAGACGACGATCCTCAGGTGAACGGCAGATGTCCACATCTGCCGTCCGGTCAAGCCACCCGATCAAGTCGAGTCTCACGGCGGCGCATGTGGACATAGGCCGCCCACAAAACTGTAGACAAACGCTCCATCACGTTGCCGCGCGCAGTGTGAGAATCAGGCTTGCCTGTCATACTGGCGAAAGCCAGTCGTTCATGTCGCGGAGGAAGACTGGACCCCGCCTTCGCGGGGGTGACGGAATATGGCGGGGGTGACAGAGGACCGGTTATCAACACCTTCAATTGAAAGTCCTCCGGGCGAATTGCCCGGAGGACTTGTCATGTCATATCAAAACCGAAGTAACAACTAGAAAACGTGGTGAATCTCGCGTTTCATCATTTCCCATTTGTTGGACGCCGGATCCCATTTGCAGTTAGCAAACACTTCCCAGTCATCCTTCATCTTCGGAGTATCCGAGCGGAAGTAGTAGCCCGGCCAGCGCGTTTCCTCACGGAAGAGGATGGTCCGCACGTGAGCTTCGGCCTGCCACATCCGGTGGATGTTTTCCCAGCAGCGCATCAGTTCGTGCTTGTCCTCAGCAGCGAGTTGCAGAGAGTCTTCCCTGAGGAAGTCAAGCAACTCGAGGCCCTTCTCCAGAAGCGGCTTGCTGGTGGTGAACTGCGTGGAAACACCGCCCGCGTATTCGTCCATGATCTTCTGCAAACGGAACATGAACATCTTCGGACGGATGTAGTTCGGGTTGGTGTCCGGATCGGAGGTATAGTTCTTATGCTCTTCGAACCGATCCAGCGGAGCCAGGATCGTCTTCTTGAGTTCTTCCACCTTAGCAGCATCAACCTTAGGCTCGTCGGTATTCTCGACAGCGAACTTCACCGCCGCCTTAGCCGTAATACGACCCTCAGCGTGCGAGCCGGAGGAGAACTTGTGACTGGAGGCGCCGGAAGCGTCGCCGGCCGCGAACATACCCTTGACCGTAGTCATCTGAGCATAACCCCAGAAGTAGTCCTTGTGAGCGAGATCTTCGGGACCACTGAGCCAGGCGCCGGAAGCGCCGGAGTGGGAACCGATGAAGTACGGCTCACAGGCCGCGATCTCAGATGGCTTCTCTTCCGGAGCGGTGTTGGTGGCCGCCCAGAGGATCGCCTGCGAGATCGTCATATCCAGGAAGTCTTCCCAGGCTTCACTCTCAAGCTCTTTGAGTTTTTTCTTACGCTCTTTCTCGTCAGTAACCTCATTGGCGATCTTGCCTATGGCCTCTTCGGTACGCATGAAGATCGGGCCTTTGCCGTCCATCACGTCGAGCATCATCAGCCAGTTACGCAGGTTGGCCGGAACCGGCTTGACCAGGCCGTACGGTTTCCAGTTCTGAAGCTCGTCACGACGAGTCTCCATGTAGTTCTCACCCAGACCGTTAGTGGCGCGGGACTTGAACAACAGGAACCAGGCGCCGACCGGACCGTAAGCGTCCTTGAAGCGCACCGGGATGAAACGAACTTCCTGGCAGGTCATCTCAGCGCCCCCCTTGAGGGTGAAATATGCGCTGGCGCCGGAGTTAAACGGAGGATACCAGGAACGACCCAGGCCCTCACCGGAACTCCGCGGCTTGAAGACATGCACTGCGCCACCCATAGCGACGATCACAGCTTTAGCCTTAAAGATGTAGAACTTGTCGTCACGGACCGAGAAACCGGCCGCGCCGACACAATTGCCCTTACCGTCCAGTATCGGCTCGGTCACGAAGACGCGCTCGTAGATGTTGTCCATACCAAGGGCGTTCTTGGCCGCTTCGGCCACGATCACCTTGTAGGACTCACCGTTGATCATGAGCTGCCAGCGTCCCTCGTGGACATAACCACCATCGGCATCTTTCCAGATCGGGAGACCCCACTTTTCAAACAGATGAACGGTGGAATCGACGTGGCGGGCGATATTCGCTACCAAATCCTCACGGGTGATGCCCATAAGGTCGTTGCGAACGTAGTTAACATAGTCGTGGATGCTGTTCTGGCCGTCCTTGACGCCAACGTACTGGTTGATGGCCGAAAGACCCATGGCCACCGCACCGGAACGATCCATCGCAGCTTTGTCGACCAGGGTAACCTTGAGGCCGTTTTTCTTCGCCCAGTAAGACGCCTCAACGGCTGCTCCACAGGCCGCCATGCCACCACCGCAAATCAGAATATCAGTGGTGACTTCTACAGTTTCAAAATTCGGCATGTTTGAACCGTTCCTTTCTTACTTGACTGGCACCGTGTCGGATTTACATCCATGCTGCTCCGGCTCGCCCATGAGCAACTGGTCACCCAGGTCATCGGGCATCGTGGAGTATCCACCATCGGGAACCGCAGAGCCTTCAGGCGTGGTCCGGATCGGGAACTTGAACCGCTTCAAAGTACCATTGCGGAATTTGACGGTCCACATAATGGCGTCGGTACTCCGCATCGGAGTTACCATAGCACCGAGCGGTACAAAATCGGCGTAGCCGCGCACTTCAATCGCCTGCGGCTGGCAAATCTTGACGCAACTGTAGCACTCCCAGCACATTTCCGGGGCCTGATTGTACGCCTTCATCAGGTCTTTGTTCAGAACCATCAAGTCGTTGGGGCAAATGTACTGGCAAGCGGTCTTGTCCAGCGCCTTGCACCCGTCGCACTTGTCAACAATCACAAAACTCGGCATTAAATCCTCCTTAATGACTAATGCTTAGTAACGTGTATTCAAACTCGTTTTGTCTCTGTCTCTATCTCGTTACTTCTTTGCGTCACCAGTGGCATGGCCGTGCATCTTGACCTCGACCTTGTCTTCTTCCTTGATGCTGGCATAGTACTCACGCAGAATGGCCAGCACCTCGGGACGGCTGAACTCAGCCGGCACATCCCCACTTTCGGAGAGCGATTTGCGAAGGGCCGTACCACTGAGGAAAAGCCGATCCTCTTTGGCGTGCGGGCAGGTCTTCATGGAGGCCATGCCGCCGCACTTGTAACACCAGAATGTCCAGTCGATCGGCAGCATCTTGCACTGAAGCGCACCCTCGGGAAGCTTGTGGAAAACATCCTGAGCATCGAAGGGACCGTAGTAGTTGCCGACACCGGCATGATCGCGGCCGATGATCATATGCGAGCAGCCGAAGTTCTGACGGAAAACGGCGTGCAGCAGACCTTCACGCGGTCCGGCGTAACGCATGTCGAGCGGATAACCGCCGCAGACTACGCGTTTTTTGTCGAAGTAAAGCTCGACCAGAGTGTCGATACACTTCACGCGCACCTCGGCCGGGATGTCACCGGGTTTGAGCTTGCCGACCAATTGGTGGATGTACAGCCCGTCGCTGACTTCCAGGGCTATCTTGGCCAGGTACTCGTGCGAACGATGCATCGGGTTGCGAAGCTGCAGGGCGGCGATCGTCGTCCAGCCCTTTTCCTCGAATATCTTGCGGCTCTCAGCCGGACGTTGGTAGACATCCTTGAACTCCTCGGGGAAGTAGCTCTCTGAAAGCACCTTCACCGGACCGGCGATATTCCATGCCTTCTGCTCCATCACCATCTTCACTCCGGGATGTTCCGGGTCGTTGGTGGTGTAGACATGCTTGCACTCGAATTCCTTGTCGATCTGGTAAGATTCGGTAACCTTCATCGTACCCATGATCTCACTGGTCTCGCCTGAAACCAGACAAATCTCGGTGCCCGCGTCCAGCTTCTTATCGTGCGACAACGTCACCGGAATCGGCCAGAAAGTACCGTTGGCAAGAGTCATCTTCTCGCAGACGCCTTTCCAATCGTCCTGACCCATGAAGGCGGTCAGGGGTGTGAAGCCGCCGATACCCATGAAAATCAGGTCACCGGTCTCTCGCGTGGTCATAACTACCTTGGGTAGTCCTTCGGCCTTTTTCAGTTCCGCTGTCCGCTCGCCGCCTTCCAGAAGGCAGATGGTCAGCTTGTCGCTACCATGCGGAGGAATCAGTTTTGATGCAGCCATAGTGCGTTTACCTGTCGTGTTATGAGTGATCTTCAGCCGATCCGTTGGGGGATGGGCATGTACTTTCTTGACAATCTATTGGGTAAATCAGGAATTTCTATACTCGTTTTGTCCTCTATACGATTAACACAATCCAAGTCGCATAGTACTTTTTTTCACAAGCACTGTCAAGCGAAAATTACGGATTTTGTGAATATTTTAACTTTCCGTTCGAATACTAGTGACCCTAACATCTTCTTTGACAAGCCGTTGCAAATTCCAGTAATTGCCACATACTTACTAACAATGAGTATACGGAGATTTTGCGGCGGAGGGATTATTGGTACTAAATAGGGTGTCATGGGTCATGTTTCTTCCTTAATCGGCGCTCGTCAGTCACCTTCCGTAATAAGCGATTTTCCGTTGTTTTCGGGGTATTGGTCGAACCTGTATATGAGGACCTCAGCCTTATCGGTCGAGACCGGGTAGTCCTGGCAAAAGACATCCCCTGAATCGGGGTTGCTCTGATTACAGAGATTGTCCGACAAGTACCGGTTCCGTCGGTTGTCGCGACTTCCTGCGGATGTCGAAAGAACTACCGAAACAGCCGCAATTGGGATCGCCTCTACAGAATCGTCCCTATGACGTGGCAAAGTTTGTGAAAAAAATAACAAAAAGCTTGACAGTCGCGGTCTGCCGCACCAATTTCTGACGTTTGGAAAAACGTGCCTTCGAGGCAGCACGATACCCAACTGTGGAAAAGGAGCGCGTAAATGGCCAGCGTAGAGATGACCCCGCCCGACATGGGGTTTATTAAGGAACTCAGATCCGCCGGCGGAGCCGATGTCAATAAATGTTACCAATGTGCCACTTGCTGCACGGTCTGCAACCTGTCACCGGCTGATCATCCGTTTCCTCGTAAGGAGATGTTGATGGCCCAGTGGGGTCAGGTTGATCGATTGATCAGTGACCCGGATATCTGGCTCTGTTACCAGTGTAGCGACTGCACCACCTATTGTCCCCGTGGCGCTCGACCGGGAGATGTCCTGGCGGCTGTGCGCTCGTCGGTTTACAAACGCGCCTCCTTCCCCTCGTTCATGGGCAAGGCTCTGGCAAAACCTTCGGCTCTGCCGATCCTGTTTCTGGTTCCGGCGCTGATATTGATGGCTTGCATTCTCGCCTTTGCGCCGCAGACAGACGGATCGTACGATTTTCTAACCAGCAGTGTCATTGACTACAACATCTTCCTGCCTCACAGTTCAGTGGATGCGTTGTTTGTGTTCGGAAATATACTGATCTTCATATTCGCAGCGATAGGTTTCTTTCGCTTCTGGAAAAGGCTGCAAATCGATGGGCAACCCAAGAAACTGTCGTTCGTCTCAGCCCTAATGAAAACGGTGATTGAGATAATATCACACAGCCGCTTCAACAAGTGCGAAGCCAACAAAGCTCGGTATTGGGGCCACATGGTTCTGATGTTTGGCTTTGTCGGCGCCATGATTACGACCGGCTGCGTTTTCGTTTTCTTTTTCATACCATATTACCTGCATCTGCTGGGTCTGGAGAACTGGCAACCGTTCTTCGAACTGCCTATCAATCTGCCCAACCCGGTCAAGATACTGGGAGCCGTCAGCGGTGTAGCTCTGATGTTTGGTAGTATCTGGCTGATTGTCCGCCGCAAAGCCAATCGTGATAAGGTCGGCGCCAACGGATACAGCGACTATCTTTTCCTGTGGATTATGTTTCTGGTCGGCCTGACTGGAATGCTCTCATGGCTCACCCGACTGGTCGGTGTTCCGTTACTTGCTTATGCCAACTACTTTGCCCATATGCTGGTGGTGTTCTTCCTGCTGTGGTACATGCCGTACTCGAAGTTCGCGCACATGTTCTACCGCACTATGGCTTTGGTGTACGCCAAACAGATCGGTCGCGAGACGCGAACATAAACGACCGGACACAGCCGGATCGGCAGTAGACAGATAGTCGATCGGCACGATGATACTCTTTGCCGTCGTCGCTTTCTTTGCCTCCGGATAATCCCCCCGGCATTTGCGGCCAAGTGCTGCGGCACAACCAGTCCCATAATATCAATGCTTCGCCGCTGTTTTATGCGGACGTGGAGAACATGGATCAACTTGAAGCCGGGCTGCGGGAAACGACTGAAACTTTTCGGTCCCGGGGTTGTTACTTCTGCTGAACACAGCTTATTGTAATCCATGTCTGTCTGAAGACAGCACGAGAGGAGTCGAAATGTCTACCAGGGAAATCCAGCAAGAAATCGTCACCAACATGCGGAAATGGCAGAAGGTGGAAAACGCGTCGGTGGCCTCGACCGGCAAGGTCATCGAGAAAACCGAGAACCCGGTTGTCCGCATGGTCATGGAGATTATCCAGCGCGATTCGCAGATGCACTATCGTGTCCAGGAGTTTATCGCCGACAGCCTCGAGCACAAAACGGTATCACTCGACCCTGATGAGCTCGGCCAGGTCTGGAGTTTGATCGAGAAACACATTGAACTGGAGAAACAGACCATCAAGTTTGCCGAAGCAGCTTTGATAGTTCTCAAGGGCAGGAAGATGGTGGTGCAGGAGTACTTGCTCGACTACCTGCTCATTGACGAGGAAAAGCACAACAAGATTCTGGAGAACCTGGAGACGATCAAGAAAGGGATGTATCCCTACGGATGAGCCTAAATTCCTGCTCGTGCCCACCGGGTCTTCAGACGCGGCGGGAAACCACAGTCATGCGGGGCGATATTCCTGATCAGAAGTCTTTGAAGCGCCCCTCATGGGCGCTTCTTTACTGTGGCCGTGACCGGTAGAACTCAACCAGTTCCTTTACCAACCCCGGCACTGAATGGCGCCTGGCCTGAATTGTCACCTTCAGTCCGTACGACTCGATGACGCGAGTGGTCGATGGACCGATCGATACGATCTGCGCATGCGCCGTAACCTTTGTGAATTCCTCATCGCTCAACAGCGTGCGTAGACCTTCGGCCGTAGAACCGCTGCTGAACAGAATGGCATTAGGTGGCGTTTGCAGGAGCTTGCGCTTGAATCCAACCGGCCATTCCGGGAAGTATGTGCGGTACACCTCCATCGGCATGACTTTCGCCCCGGCTTTGCTGAGCGCATCGGGCACGGTGGAATCAGACAGATTCCCCTGCACCCGCACCACCGCAGCGTGCGACCACTCGTACTTCTCGACCAACTCTGTCGCCAGTCCTTTGACGGTGGAGACCTTCGGAACGAAATCCGGCGCCAGGTGATGCTTCTTCAGCGCCCGCGCCGTGCCGAATCCAATTGCCGCTATCTTGAAAGCTGATAACTGCCGGATGTCACCGATGCGGTCCGCGAACTGGCGCATGAAATAGCGCACGCCGTTTTCGCTGGTAATGATCAACCAGCGGTCTGCACGGTCGATTTTCCGCCAAGTCGACCATGCCTTTTCGTCAACCACCTCCTCGGTCGCAATCGATGGATAAGGCATTACCTCGGTGCCATGGTCCCGCAGCGTTTGATATAGTTCGCCCGCTTGATCGGCCGGGCGCAACACCAATATGCGAAGACCGTGCAACGGACCCTTCCCGAACCAGTCCAGTTCAGTATGCAGTCCGACCGCTTCGCCGACCATGAAGAGCGCCGGCGGTTTCACATCGTTATCGTTGACCAAATCAGGAAGCGTCGCAACCGTGCCGACAAAGCATCTTTGCGTGGCATGGGTGCCTCGCTCGATAACCGCGGCGGGCGTGTCGGGAGGCATCCCGAAGGTCAGGAGTCTCTCCACGATGCCCTGTATCTCACCGACACCCATGTAGACCGAAAGCGTCCCGCCCTCCAGTTTGGCCAGTTGCTCCCAAGGAACCGGAGGACGCGAACTGTCCACCGCTTTGTGACCGGTAGCGAATACGACAAAGGAGGCCTTGCTCCGGTCGGTGCATGGGATACCCGCGTACGCCGCAGCACCTACTGCCGCCGTCACGCCGGGCACGAACTCGAACTCGATGCCATGTTCCCGCAAGTATCGTGCCTCTTCCCCGCCGCGTCCGAACACCAGCGGATCGGCGCCTTTCAAACGCGCCACGTTCTTGCCGTCGCGGGCCAGCTTGACCATCAAGTCGTTGATCTCGCTCTGCGGAATCAAGTGCGAACCGGCCAGTTTTCCAACGTAGTGCTTCTCGACCCGGCGCGGCAAGAGGGTGACCAGTTCGTCCGGCGCCAGATGGTCATAAATGACGGCATCGCACTCTTTGAGCAGACGCATCCCACGCAACGTTATCAGTTCCGGATCACCCGGACCGGCGCCTATGAGATATACTGTTCCTGTGCTCTTGCTCATTGTCTTTTGCGCTCTACTTGGCAGGCACTGCGTCCGACGCTACACCTTCAGCCAGTCCTGGAATTCTGCCTCAATCTCTTCTTCGTTCTTTTCTTTCAACAGAACCTTCCAGTCCGCATTGAGGAAGCGCTGGAGACATTGCTGCTTTTCCTTAGCCTCTTTGGGACCTTCCTTCATGACCATGCGACGGAACTTGCCGGCGTACCCAGCGATCCGACACCACCGGTCCGGAAAGATACCATCCAGGAACTCACGCAGGAAACCGGCCAAAAAGGGGGCCTGACCGTCGGTCGACACCGCCACCGTTAGACAGTCTCGTTTGGTGATAGCAGGAAAAACGAAATCGCATAAGGGTGGGTTGTCCACGACGTTCACCGGCACGCGAGCGGCGATCGCATCATTGTACACTTCCTTGTTCACGTACGCATCGCTGGACGCCGCAATCACCAAACCATACTTGCCGGCTTCGGGTGACGTATACTCACGCTTTATCAACTCGATTCTGCCCTGTTCGGCGTGGTACTCGATCTTGGTATCCGGCTTGGGGGCAATCACCGTGACCCTGGTCTCATAGTCGAGGAGGGTCTCCACTTTCCGCAGGGCGACGGCCCCACCGCCCACCACCAGGCAGGTTCGCGTGGCTACCGAGATACCTATCGGCAAGTACTTGTTGGCCATTGTTATCTACTCCGTATCAGGGGAACTGCCGGCCCCCGTGTTCACCTTCATCTGAGCCAGCTTCTGCACCAACCGGTTGGTTTGCTCATCGACTTTGCTGCGGACGTCCTCGGGCAAATCTCCTAGAAGCAAAGCGAGATCCTCACGACGGACGCGCTCGAAATCTTCCATCGTTCGCAGCGGTGTCATCTCGTTGCGAACGTGGTCATACCAGAACGCAAATTCGCTCAGTCGCTCATCAACGAGTCGTTCCGCATCCGGTACCGCCGCCGCCCGGATCGACTGCTGTTCCTTCACGTATCGTTGGATATCGTCGGTGTCGAATATAGTCAGGTCTGAATGGCCGTCCTTGTCGAACTCGACATCGCGGGGGACAGCCATGTCCATTATCATCAACTTGTGCGATGGATAGGCATACAGATGCGCCTGGAGCATGTCGCACGTTATGATCGGCTCAGGCGATCCGGTACAACTTATGACGATGTCGGCCTCAGCCAGTAGCGACGGAAGATCGTCCAATGAGTAGTGGGATGCTCCGTACTTCGCGGCCAACACTTTCGATGCAGCTTGCGTGCGGTTGGCGAACATCAATCGACCATGGTGCAGCCGGTTCCAACTCGAGGCTGCCAGCGCGATCATCTTACTGGTCCCAACAAACAGAACCGCCGGGCGTGCCTCGGCATCCAAATGGCTCTTGAGCAACCCGACCGCCGCCGAGCTCATCGAGCAACTGCCTTTGCCCATGTCAGTTTCTGTGCGTACCAGTTTACCGACACGAAAGGCCTGGTGAAAAAGGCGATGTATAATCTTACCGGCTACTTTGACAGCGCAGGCAGAGCTATATGCTTCCTTGATCTGACCAAGAATCTGGTTTTCGCCAAGAACCATCGAGTCGATTCCTGCAGCCACCCGAAAGAGGTGAGCGGCGGCATGCTTGCCCTTGCGAACGTAGAAGTTTTCACGAAGCGCAGTAATATCAAGATCGCGAAGCCTCCGGTAAAACGTGACTGCTATATTGAAGGGATCGTCGTTGCGCCGCGCAACCATGTAAAACTCGATGCGGTTACAGGTCGAAACGATTAGCGCCTCTTGCACGCCCGGAAGCGAGGCAAGACCGGCGTGGGCTGCTGCGATAGACTCCCTGTCGATCTGAAGGCGTTCCCGCTCTTCCAACTGCGACGTCTTGTGATTGATCCCGCACATAACGAGACCCCATCCGGCAGCGCGTAGGTTGTCTGAACTCAGCGTACTCATCTTATCAATATCCCGCTATTTTTCCCACAGCGGTCGTGCCGCCGCCAATAAAGTGTACGTTTTCAAACCCAGCCTGCGCGAGAATTAACGCTGTCTGGTAAGAGCGCGGACCGCGACGACAGATAATAACTACTTCAGCCGACCGGTCAAGCTCTTCAAGACGATCCCGGAGGTCATTCAGTGGAATGCTCACGGTCTTGCCGTAACCGTCTGGGATCGTCCACGGAGCCGCTGTTACCTCCTCCGTTTCGCGCACATCAAGCCAGACGATATCACTCGGTGTGGAGAATCGGGAAACAATCTCCTCCGGAGTCCCCGGCGTCATGAAGTTTACGCCGCGAGCCTGCGCCTGCGCCATCGCCGCCAGGTGGTGCAAGGGATCCAGTGCTTCTGCATAAGGCGGTGCATATCCATGTTCGTGATCGATCAGATCACTCACGGCGGCGCCGTGCCGCAGGAACATTGAGAAAACGTCTATGCGCCGACAAATATCCCCGGCGCCGATAGCCTGCAGACCTAACAGGCGCATGTCATCAACGGCATAAACCATCTTCAGCACCATCGATGCACTCTCTGGGTAGTAGTCGGGCTTGTCCATGAAAACGCCCGTGACCACCTGCGCCTCGACGCCCGCCTCAGCCGCCGCCGGCTCGCTCAGCCCGACGATGCCGATATTGAGATCGAACAGTTTCAGTACGCAGGCGCCGACCACACCCGGAAAGGTCGTCTCATAACCGGCAATACTCTCTGCAATCACACGCCCGTGCCGATTGGCCAGCGACCCCATGGACAGGAACATCTTCCGACCGGTCACGAGGTGATGCGATTCCACACAGTCGCCACCGGCATAGATATCGGGATCAGAAGTGCGCATGTGGTTATCAACTTCGATACAGCCCGTCTCGCCCAACTTCAGGTCGCATTGCCGAGCCAGCGTAACCTCAGGATGGACACCAAGACAGAGCGCCACGTAATCCGTTTCGATGGTACGGCCGTCATCAAGGTGCACGAGAACCGTGCCCGAATCGTCCTCATCGATCTTCTGAACGGCTGTCGATGTATGCACCTGCACCGATTGACGCTTCATCTCGGTCTCAGCCATGCGCGCCATCTCCGGATCGAGCAGTAACGGCAGAACCTGATTCTCCTTCTCGATCAGAACGGTCTCAAGACCCCAGAGCCCTGCCGCGGCCTCAACCAGTTCGCATCCAATGAACCCGCCACCGACGATAACTACTCGACCGACCTTCCCCTTTTCGACCAGTTTGCGAAAACGAATGGCGTCATCGGGACGGGTGAAGGGTCGGACACGATCGGTGGATGCAACTTCAAAGGGCGGATCATTGGCAATCGCGCCGGTAGCGAGAACGAGCTTGTCGTAACCGTGCTCAAACGTCTCGCCGTTGGTCAGCATTCTTACGGTAACCGTTTTCTGCGCACGGTTGACACTTGTCACTTCGGCATCAGTAAAGACATCAAACCCTTTGGTTCGTTTGAAGAAGTCAGCGGATCTGGGCACACCGTAGGAAGTTATCGTCAACTCGTCGAAGCTCTGAATCTCACCGGCGGCATAGTACGGCATCCCGCAGGTGCCATAGGACAACAATGACTCCCTTTGAAAAAGCGTGATCTTCGCACCGGGCAGTCGACGGACCAGCGTGGCGCCGGTCTTGGGACCGCAGGCTACGCCGCCGACAATGATTACATCTGATCTGTCGCCGATATTGTCCATCACCTAAGATAACAGTGGGGTTGTCCGAAAACAACCCCACCCACAAATCACTATCCTGTTATTGCCGTCAGTACGGTGATACGCTCACGCGCCGTCGACCTTCAATTACCAGCCTTCACCGGACTGCGTTGCGTTTCGATAATCCTCTTCGTGACCCACTGGCCCCGCACCGACAACGCGATCTTGTATAGCACGGTCACCATAAGTAAACCGAGCGCGTAGATGCCGAGCGAGATCATCAACTCGGTCACGGTAGGTACGTATGTCGGCACCGCACCCAACACGGACGGCACGAAACCGGTCACTATCAGGGCCAACCCTTTGTCGATCCAAAGCGACATGAAGACCGCGATGCAAGCCACGACCAACAACGACTCTTTGCGACGCACTTTCGGGTTAAGTAACATTATCAGTGACAGGACGGCCAGTATTGACGACACCCACATCCAGGGAGCCATCGTACTGTTGCCCTCAAGCCCCAAATACATGAACTTGAAGTGCTCCAGATGCTCCGGGATGCCGCTGTAGACGGCCGTGAAAACCTCCATTAGGATCAGGAAGATATTGATCGCCATAGCGTAGGTGACAATCTTGGCCAGTGTCTGCACCGGCTCGCGACCGACGTCGAACTTAGTAACCTTGCGCAGGATCAGGCAGAACAGAATCAACAACGCCGGACCGGCGGCAAAAGCAGACGCCAGGAACCGAGGCGCCAGAACAGCCGTCATCCAGAATGGACGTGCACCGAGCCCGGCATAGAGAAAAGCCGTGACCGTATGGATACTGACCGCCCAGGGGATCGACAAAATGATAACCGGTTTGATCCACTTCGGCGGGGCCATCCCCTGCCTCTCGGCGCCGAGAGTTACATGACTGATAATAACGTTCAGAACCAGGTAACCGTTGAGTGCGATCGTATCCCAGAACAGCATCGACTTCGGCGAAGGATGCAGGAGCATATTGAGCGCACGGAAAGGCTGGCCGATATCGACCATCACGAATGCTATGCACATGGTGACGGCTGATATGGCCACGAACTCACCCAGAATGGTGATCTTTGCGAACGCCTTGTAGTCGTGCAGGTAGTATGGTAGCACCACCATCACCGCCGAGGCGGCGACACCGACCAGGAACGTGAGTTGGGCGATGTAAAATCCCCAGGTAACATCGCGACCCAACCCCGTGACACCCAAACCCTCGTTATACTGCTTAAAGTAGAACAGGGCGGCGACACCGATCACGGTCATAAGTGAGATCACCCAGACCCAATATTTCTTATCTCCAACAAGCGCTTTTTCTAACATTGGTACCTCACACTATGTAATACACTTCGGGGTTAGTACCAAGACCGGGCTTGCGGCGTATCGTATAGCGCTCGCTGAGCAGTTCCCGGACATTTGAATGCGGGTCTTCCAAATCACCGAAATGCATGGCCCCGTATTTGCACGCCTCCACGCAGGCCGGCAACATTCCACGCGCTAACCGTTCTTCACAGAAGGTGCACTTCTCCACCACCCCACGAGAGCGGGTCGGAAAGTCCGGCTCAATCTTCTGTATCTTCGGGCGCGGGTCACGCCAGTTGAAACTGCGCGAACCGTAGGGACAAGCAACCACGCAGTAGCGACAACCGATGCAGCGATGCCAGTCCATCATGACAATGCCATCCTTCTCGCGTTTCCACGTCGCCCCCGTTGGGCAGACGCGCACGCAGGGAGGGTTGTCACAATGGTTACACAACACCAGCGCCGGCAGATGTTTCAGACTCTCCTGTTGGAAGGGATGCTCCTGATCATGGAAGGCGTGTTCGAACGACTCTTTCCAGATCCACTTGACCTCGTCTTTGGGGTTCTCCCACTTGGGCACATTGTGCGTCGTGTGACAGGCGGTCACACAATCATTGCAGTCAGCCTGCTCGTGACACTTGCGCAGATCGATCACCATCGCCCAGCGCTGTGCCGTAAGCGGTCCCTCAGGTCGCACCGGAGCAACGGTCCCGAGAGAATCCTCACCGGAGAACACCTTGCTCACAGAACCACCGGCCAACCCCAGGGCGGTGAGACCGGATACCTTGAAGAATTTTCGTCTATCGAGACCCATCACATCACCTCCTTGGGGATAACATGACAGTCCCAGCAATAAGGATCCACACTCATATAGTTGTGGCAACGGTCACAGAACTTGTCCTTGTTGACATGGCAACTGAGACATGTGTTGGACAGACTCTTCTCCATACGCTGACCATCCGGTCCCACGAAATAGCGCTCTCCGTCACGCACGACTTCATCGCGCCAGTCGTCGAGCAGGTCCATGTGATGTCCACGCATCCACTCGGCGTCCTGGACACATTGGGACCCCTCAGCTTTCTCCAATTCCGGCGCGGCCACCGAGACCTCACCAGCCAGGTTATACCACAAGGGAAAGGTAACCAGGGCGAGGAACACCACGATTCCGAGGATCACTTTTCCGGCATCATACATTATCGTCGCCCTCCTTTCCGTCTTGTTCGTACGGTGTGCCACGCAGATCGGTAGGCCGGTCGTGCTGGCCTTTCATGATCAGCGCATTGCCGACCATCTCGTGAACCCCACCGACTTCCACTCCCGGTACCCAGTACTCCAACAGAGGCGGCAAGGTTGCTTTATCGATAGCGCACATGCACAGCAGAATGTTCACATCGTGCTTATCATGCACGTACTGCACGGCGTTGGCCCGAGGCAAACCGCCGCGCATGCGCATCTCGAAGTTCTCATCGGTGCCCAAACCCGCGCCGCTGCCACAGCAGAAGGTCTGCTCACGAATCGTGTTTTCCGGCATCTCGTGGAAGTTGTTGCAGACGCTGTTTATGACGTAACGCGGCTCTTCCAGGAGACCCATCGCCCGCACGGGGTTGCATGAGTCGTGATAGGTCACGCGCCAATGGTCATTGCGGCTGGGATCGAGTTTCAGTTTATTATGATGTATCAGATCCGCTGTAAACTCCGAAATGTGAACCATCTTGGTCGCGCGCGTGTTTTCAAAACGCGTGCCGGTAAACGGCGAGACCGGTTCCTCCAGGAAATCAGCCGGACCGTTCAGCGTGTCCATGTACTGATGCACCACCCGCCACATGTGACCACACTCGCCGCCGATGATCCACTTCACACCGAGGCGTTTCGCCTCCATGTAAATCTTGGAGTTCAGTCGTTTCATCATCTCGGCCGAATGGAACAGTCCAAAGTTGCCGCCCTCGGATGCGTATGAACTCCAGGTGTAATCCAGACCGATCTCATGAAACAGTTGCAGGTATCCCAACAGCGTGTAATAGTGCGGCGAGGCGAAGTAGTCCGCCGACGGCGCGACAAACAGAATCTCCGCGCCCTTCTTGTTGATCGGAGCCTCCACACGCACGCCGGTCAACTCTTCCAGTTCATCGACAGCGAAATCGATGCTATCTTTGAAACCGTGCGGCTGGATGCCCAGATGGTTGCCGGTGCGAAAACAGTTCGCCACCGGCGTGCCGATCCACTCGATAGAGATACCTATCAGGTTCATCAACTCGCGCGCCATCATAGTGATCTCGGCGGTGTCGATGCCATAAGGGCAAAATACGGAGCAGCGGCGACATTCAGTGCATTGATAGAAATAGTAGAACCACTCTTTCAACACGCCGACCGTCAGCTTGCGCCCGCCGGCGAACTTGCCGAGAACCTTGCCCGCTGTTGTGAAATCATTCCGGTAGACCGACCGCAAGAGTTCGGCCCGCAACACCGGCATGTTTTTGGGATCACCGCTTCCTATGAAGAAGTGACACTTGTCGGCGCAGGCGCCGCAACGCACACAGATGTCCATAAAGATGCGCAATGAACGGTACTTCTCCAGCCGCTCCTTAAACCCCTTGAAGATAATCTCCTCCCAACCGTCGGGAAGCTGCCAGTCATCTTCGTAAGGCTGCCACTTGCGCGGGAACGGCAGACTGAGATATTCCTGATTGTCTTTAACGGCGGCGTAGTTGTAGGATCCTCGCTCAAACTTGACAGTAGGGTCCATCCAACTGCGTTTGGGCGGCCCGTAATCTATCTGAATCAGTTCTTCCGGTTTTTTCACGTCTTCGGCCATAGCTACTCCTTCTCCAGAGGCATCTCAGCCGCTTTCATAACGTCACGGAACTCGTCCTCGTACTCTTCATAGGTATGCACCTTCACCGGGTAATCCCACGGATTGATGTGCCGTTTCACGCGGTTGTTGTTGGCCAAATTGCGTGTCGGACTGAAGAACACGCCACCCGCATGCACCAGCTTGCTGAAAGGGAAATAGATCAGCAAGGCGCTGACCAAAAACAAGTGCACAAAAAACAGCGCGCTGATGCCTTCGGGAACCACGGGAGACAGGGTCACCAGACCCATGGTTAGTTCCTTGATACCAACGATGTCGGTCTTGTCGAAATAGCGCATCCAGACACCACTGACGGCAATTCCCAGAAGCAGCAACAATGGGAAGTAATCAGCGGCCAGTGATATATAACGAAGTCTCGGGTTGATTATGCGACGGAAAAAAAGATAGGTCAGCGCCGCGATAATGATAACGTCGGTGAGATAGATGATCGGCAGGCCGACCTGAAAGAAGCTGTCTAGACCCTCCATAACACTCACGCACCACGGTACCGGTTCAAGGAAAAACCGGAAGTGCCGTGCAACCACGATTAAGAAAGCCCAGTGAAAGGCCAGGCCACCGGCCCAAAGCCATTTGTCAGCAAAGTAGGTCAGCCTGGAACTATCTCTCAGCTCCGATCTCGTGTTGCGAAACAGTGAGCGGAAGAAGAGCACCTCGAGAAGCATGCGGCCGATCACACCAAGGGTAGAGTGCGGATTCTCCAGCCTGCTGGGTTTGATCCATGGAAGGCTCTTTTGCTGCCCACAGGTAGTCGGGGTGCGGAACGGCACCGGCAGGCGCGCCCACTGGAGTACCCGCATTATCAGGCCGACTACGAATACAGCCAGGGCGACGTACGGCACGATCACGCCGAACAGATAGTCCAGCCCGGCCGCACCGACCAGAAGCCAGGGCAGGGCAATCAGAACTGCTATAACCACCAGCGAAAAAAACAAATTCATAAGCTGTCCTACTCCTCCGTTATCATCTATCGTTGTCTTTGTCTGCGTTGTTGCAGCTATTGCCTGTGGAGCCCTCGGCGAGCCGAGCATTGAGACGCTCAATCAGTTTAGCCGTGCTGCGTCGGGCATCGTTCACTTTGATCTCAGAGATGCGATCACGACACAGGGTGTAACAATCAAGCGCCATCAACTGCATGCCGTCAATAGCATCCTCCGTAGTCTGCAACTCGTCGTGAAGCGCGTGCGTCTCGATCTCCTCAGCCAGCAACTCGCGGATGATCGGCTTGAGCAGCAGCACGAAAGATACCGCCTCAGACGGAAGGAAATCCTGCACAGCGCGGATGCGAATAAGCTTGTCAAGCGATGACCGCGTAGCCTCGGGGTCCGTGTCGTTGACGAGGCACCCGAACAGTCGATCGGTTTCCTCGCGAACGACATATCCGATGGGATTAGCGAAACGATCATCTTGCTGCCGCAGAAAACCGCGACCATCGACGGGATAAGTATCGATAATTCCCTGACGCCACTTCTCAACCACTCTCTCTCTGTTTTTGGTCAGAAGCTCTTGCAACGTCACAATCATCACCTCAAGTCGTTACACACACCGATTGATCCGGATTAACCGACGTGCTTATTAAAACTTCTACGAGCACCGGAACAGACGATACACACTCAGAAACGTCAGTCAAGTGCTCTGCCGAATTCACTGCCGCAAATAGTCGCAAAGCTATCGCAAACCAGCGAACAAGGTCTGCAACCGCATCAATACCATGTCCCTCAATTCCAAAAACGCCGTCAGACCGGGAGGCCTGACGACATTTGTATGCGCTGTGCTAATCAATAGGTCAGGACATCACGAGTCCTGACGTTGCAGAAGTCAGGGACTCCTGCGCTAGTTCGTTATCGCCACAGCGTTAACCGCTTACACGCAGCCGGTCGGTTTGGCCAGGCCGGCGACTTTGCAGGCGCCTTTGGCCGGACCGGACGGGAACAGTTCGTAGACCTTCTTCAGCGGGAAACCGGTCTCTTTGCACAGCTTCCGAATCATCGGGGCGATCCCGAACTTCAGATAGTAGTCGCGCAGGTAGTGCACCAGTTTCCAGTGCTCTTCGGTCAGAATGTCCACAGCCTCGGTCGTTGCGAGCGCCTTGGCGATATCTTCGTTCCACTCTTCGGGCTCCAGCATGAACCCGTCTTCGTCGACCTCAATACTCACTTCACCAAGCGTGAATGTCGCCATCGTTGGACCTCCGTAGTTTGCCACCTATAGTGAATTGGTTTATACTCGATACTCATACTTGTACGCTCTATCGCATCTCCAGCCAGCCGCACGGGCATTGCTCGGCGCACTTCTTACACCCCGTACAGACGTCATGCTTGTAAACATACTCCGGCTTGCCGACTACCGGACCACCCTTGACCATCGACTTGGTGATAGCGCTGTCCTGACAAAGACTCCAGCAGACGCCACAGTCGAAACAGAAACCGCAACTCATACACCGCCTGGCTTCAGCGGTCGCCGCTTCAATCGTGAACGTGGATGTGATCTCGGCGTTAATATCCTCGAACCTGGTCTCTACCGGCATTACGGCAGGTTGTTGACGCTGCATCTCCTCATAAAAGTCGGGGTACAACTTGTCGAAGTGAATAGCCTCAGCCTTCTTATCTGGGGACATGGCTTCGCCGGTAACCATTTCGTGGATTGCTTCCGCAGCCCGTCGACCGTGATAGATAGCATCGATCACCAAACCGAGATTAACGTTGTCGCCACCGGAAAAGATCGACTCGATTTTGGTCTTGAACTTGTCGTCAGTCTTGATCCAGTCCCTGCCTTCGATCAGATCGGTGAAACCGGTGAAATCCGGTTGCTGACTGATCGCGGCAATTAACGTGGTGAACTGTAGATCAAAGGTATCACCCTCGATCGGCACCGGACGACGGCGACCGGACGCATCCGGCTCACCCAACTCCATCTGCTGACATTTCATGCCGGTAGCCTTATCGCCATCTTTGTAGATCTCAATCGGGGCGGCCAGGAAATGGATATCGACCCCTTCCTCCAGGGCGCCTTCGATTTCTTCCTCGATAGCAGGCATTTCAGTGCGCGTACGGCGATACAG
Source organism: bacterium (assembly GCA_030605565.1). GTDB lineage: Bacteria > Zixibacteria > MSB-5A5 > GN15 > FEB-12 > JAJRTA01. The sequence goes on along the minus strand of JAUWIB010000037.1, from coordinate 15,338 downwards.
AATGGTCGCCTTCGCGCCAAGACGTCGGGCCATGCGAGCAGCATCGATAGCGGTGTCACCGCCGCCGATCACAACCACATGATCGCCAACCTCGATCATCTCACCCTCGTTCACTTTGTGCAGAAAATCGGTCCCGGTCCAGACATTGGGCGCATCCTCGCTCTCGATCTTGAGTTGTAAGCCTTGATGAGCACCGAGACCGACAAAAATCGCGGCGTACTCTTTCTTGAGATCGTCCACCGGTACGTCGCGACCGACCATCGTGTTCAACTTGAGTTCGACACCCATGTCGAGGATACGTTGTATCTCGGCATCAAGGACATCCTGCGGCAGGCGATAGTCCGGAATCCCGTAACGCAGCATGCCACCGGACTTGGGGAACGCCTCGAACACAGTGACCGGATAGCCACGGCGCGCCAGCTGATAGGCGCACGACATGCCGGCCGGCCCGGAACCGACCACCGCAATCTTCTCAGTACGTTTTTCCTCGGTTATCATCGGTGGCTTGAGTTTCTTCTCGAGCCCAAAGTCACCTATGAACCGTTCCACCGCGTTGATCCCGACAGCACCCTCTTTTTCCCTGCGGTTACAGGCGCTCTCACAAGGATGCGGACAAACGCGACCGCAAACCGAATGGAACGGCGTGGTTTCTGCGAAGATATTCCAGGCGTCGGTGTACGCATCATCCATGGACCGACCCATATCTTCAGCCTTGGAGATAATCATCAGCATCGGCCGGATGTGGTTGTGATTAGGACAGCCCTCGGCGCCGCAGGGGGCCGGTTGTGTCTTGCCGAAGGGTCGCAGGAGCGACTGTTCACCCGCGGCGCCACCGCCGGAAAAGCCCATACTCCCCAGCTTCTTCTTTTTCTTTTTCTTGACTATCTTTATCATGGTGAAACTTTCCCGTTCATGTCTTTCTGACGGCTCAAGCGGCTTGGTATCGGCGGTCGGTTGGGACCACGTATCCTTGCCATGCCGGCAATATACACTCGATCGATTCTATTACTTAGTCAATCTGTTTCCAGTTTCTTCAGCTTCATGATATGGTCTGCAAGCCGTTCACCACACCCTAAGCCACAGTCATCGCCACGCTCCCGCCACCGATACTGCCACGACACATCGCCCGGTATCTGCACGCTGCCTCGACAAACGCGGGTGCCCATTTTGGCACGCCATCGGCATGAAGGTGGGTATAACAAGCCATCACGGATTTGTAAACAAGACCGTCGCGAGCCTTGCTCAAACCAACGCCACGGCGTACGGTCAAGCAACCATCTATAGGCGCGTCCGCAACGGGACCGGTGTAATGAAACTCGTGCCCGCGCAGCACTGTCCCAACCTCCAGGAACGGATTGGGCCGGTCCACCTCCACCTCAACATATCCGTGACCTACCGGGCGCTGATGCATCTTCAGGTCGATATCGAACAGCGCAGCCAAGGGGTACGAACAACCGTCCGGTGCAACCAAAGAACGACACAGGTAGATGAGACCACCGCATTCGGCGTAGATAGGCAATCCGTCCTCAGCCGCCTGCTTGACTGAAATCATCATGGCACGATTGGCCACCAGCCGCTCCACCTGAGTCTCAGGGAAGCCACCACCGATGTACAGACCATCGATATCATCAGGCAACGAGGCATCGTCGATCGCGGAAAGCGGCACCAACTCGGCGCCGTTAGCCTTGAGCGCCTCGAGATTCTCCGGATAATAAAATGTGAAGACGGCGTCTTTGAAAAAGGCGATCCGCGTCCGGCGCTGCACCGGTTCGATAGAATCGATCGATACTTCATCCATCGGTGCTGCCTTCTCGGCAATTGCGATCAGCTGCTCCATGTCCAGATGATGCGTAGCGATCTCGGTCAGTCGCGCCATAAGAGTATCCATCGATCCAAATTCGGCCGGCGTGACCAGACCCAAATGGCGTCCCGGGATCACACTCTCATCGTCTCCAAGTTTTGGAATTGCACCCACCACGGCCAAGCCGCAGTATTGCTCAATTGCTCCCCGTATCACCGCCTCATGGCGTGATCCGGCGATCCGGTTAAGAACCACACCGGCGATATTCAGCGACGAGTCGAACGACTGACAACCCTTTATGAGAGCCGCCAAGGTTCGCGTGGTCTTGGTGGCGTTTACAACAAGCACTACCGGCGTGTCCAAAAGACGGGCCAGAGCGGCACTGCTGTGCGTACCCTCAACGTCCATACCGTCGAACAATCCACGATTTCCCTCGATAACAGTCACCCCGGCACTCTGAGCCTGGGCGACAAATCGCCGCCGAACAGTATCGCGCGGCGCCATATAAGTGTCGAGGTTGCGGCAGTTCGACTCCGCCACAGCGCTGAGCCAGGCAGCATCAATGTAGTCGGGACCCTTCTTGAAAGCGGAAACAGACCGCCCCCTTTGCCTCAGACCTGCCAAGAGGCTGAGGCTGACCACGGTCTTTCCTGAGTCGCCGGACAAGCCGGCGACCATCAATCGCGGAATGCGGAGACCCATCTATCGAATTCGGTGCGCTTGAGTATTAGTCGTTGGCCGCACCCTCTTTGTGAGGAATCTCCAGGAAGCTCCCGCCGAAATAAGTATAGACACATCGGCCACTGTTAACCAGCAGCTTGATGGCCTCTTTGCAGAGCTTCTTGTCCGCTTCGTCGCCGTAGAGTTCTTTCATTGCCTTGATCAAATCGCCTGGCTTTAGCTTCTTGACTCCGAAGCTGTCCTTGACCAGAGCAAACATGGCATCGGCGATCTCTTCTGCTGTCTTAGCCACTTTGGCACCTCTTAAAAGGTCAAATGTGTTGACCGCTTATACGTCAATCCGGCATGCTTGAAATCGTCTATGTGTTCCTTCTGGAACTCGATACCGGACATCCTGAAGAATTTGGGCCAGCCGATGCGGTTAATCCACTCACCCATACGTTCGTACTTGTTCGCATTAGACGCCCACAACTCAACCAGACCCCTGACGGCCTGGGTTACCTCCGGCCAACGAGGCGGGTTGTTCGGTATGAACGGAATCGCCAGCTTGGAGAACGTCGGCTCCGAACGCGCGTTCGATACCTTGCCGCCGATCCAAATGGAGACACCGTCGTTGAGCGGGTCAGCCATCGGCATGGCCGGACACACGGTGAAGCAGTTGGCGCAGTACATGCAGCGTTCCTCGATCACTTCCACCGAGGCACGACCATCAACTGTCGCCGGTCGAATGGCCGCGGTCGGACACGATGCGCTCACGCTCGGGATCTCACACATGGCCTTGACCCTGGTGTGATCGGTTCTCGGCGGACGACGGTGGATGCCAAGAATGGCTATATCCGAGCAGTGCACGGCGCCGCACATATTCAGGCAGCAGGCCAGGGCGATACGCAGCTTGCCCGGCAGCTTCATGTTCTCAAAGTACTCCGACAAATCGTCCATAACCGACTTGACGATACCGGACGCGTCGGTGGCTGCCGAGTGGCAATGCACCCAGCCTTGAGTGTGAACGATACTGGTAATGGAGTTCCCCATGCCGCCAATCGGATGACCGAGCTTCTTCAGGTCGGCAACCAGCGGCTCGATGTTCTCATGCTTGGTCAGCAGGAACTCGACATTGTGACGGCTGGTGAAGCGCAGGTAACCGTCGCAGTACTTATCGGCCAGATCGCAATAGTCCCGGATCTTGTCGATGCAGACCAGGCGCGGTGAGGCTGCCCGGATGGTGAAAAGCTTGTCACCTGTCTCCGAGACGTGGACCATGACGCCCGGTTTCAGAATTTCGTGATATTTCCACTTGCCGTAGTTTTCCTTGATGATCGGCGGTAAGAACTGTTCGTAATGAGGCGGTCCAAAGTCGGTCCGTCTTTCTTGTACGTCAGCCATGCTATACCTCAACAATTAAGTCGTTATTATCTTCCAACATTTCGGAGGGCTGATTAACCCTTTTCTTCCTCTTCCTCGTCTCCTTCTTCGAAGTAATCTTCGTAGAAGACATAAGGATTCTCGCGCGGGTGCGCCACCATCTCAGCCACCGGCTCCAGACCAATAGCATCCAGGAAATTGCCCAAGCCGACGCGCTGAATGAACTCACCCACACGCTCACGAGCCTTGCCGTCTTCGCACCAGACGTCCCAGATGTTGTCAACGATTTCCTTAAGGTCACTATACGGCGGTTCCAGCTTCCAAAACGGAATCAGAACTGAGGAAAGCATCGCGCCCTCGACGATCGGAGCCTTGGAACCCAATAACACCGTAGCACCTTTGTCCTTGCCGGGACGAAGCGCCTTCGGCATCACATTGATACAGTGCATGCAACGGACACAGTACGAGTTTTCAATGTGCAGTTCCTTGCCATCGAAATCCATGCACTTGGCCGGACAGTTACCGATCACATCGGAACGTATGTCCATGCCTTTGTCGGCATACTCGCGGACAGCGTCCTGATCGATCTGAATGCTGTCACGCCAGGTTCCGATGATCGACATGTCTGAGCGGGCAATCGACGCCACGCAGTCGTTGGGACAACCAGACATCTTGAACTTGAATTTGTACGGAAACGCCGGACGATGCAATTCGTCCTGGTAATGCATGGTCAGGTCATAGGTGAGAGCCATGGTATCATAACAGGCCCATTCGCAACGCGCCTGACCGCAGCAACAACTCGGCGTTCTCAGATCGCTGCCGGACCCCCCGATGTCGAAGTCGATCTTCCCCAATTCCTCAAAGACCGGCTCGAGATGATCGGTAGTAGTACCAAGCAGAATGATGTCACCGGTCGATCCATGCATATTGGTAAGACCGGAGCCATGCTTCTCCCAGATATTGCATATTTCACGCAGTGACTTGGAGGTATAGAACCATCCGGACGGATGGTTGATACGCATGGTGTGGAAATGGGAGATGTTCGGCCACTCTTTCGGCAAATCGGAATAACGACCGATCACGCCACCACCATATCCCATCACACCAACAATGCCACCATGTTTCCAGTGGCCGATTTTCTCACGATAGGACTGTTCTAACTGCCCGAGAAGGTCTTTCGACATGTCATTCTTCTCGGCCGCCCTTTTTATTTCCGACACAAAACTTGGAAACGGCCCACTCTCGAGCTCGTCAAGCAGTGGTGTCTTCGGAAGGTCTGCCATGGTCACTCCTCAAATTTCAACAAGGAACTTTCTGTTAACTCTGTTTTCTAATTCTAATGAGAACGCTGCAAAGCCTCCAGGAAACTTCAGCTTTCTTTCAAGATAAAGGTTATCGGCATTCTCCAATTTTTATCATGTTAAATAATTCACTATCACATCATCATATCTAACCGAAAACCGGAGACGAGTCAAGCGGAAAATGTGAAAAGTTTCATTATCTATCATTCTGCCTTTGTGTTCCCGGGACACTATCGCATTCGCAATGTGTAACCATAACTCGTTAATGTCACTATAGTTAACAAAAACTAAGGGTGGCGACTTCGGACCCCAAAGAGATTGCGGCTGTTTTTTTGCCTGTAGAAAGATGTACATATCATGCCCTCAAGCAGGATTTCCGCCCAAAGGGCTCCTCAAATCTCCGAAAATAAATACCCCCCAACTTGTGGAGGGTATCACGGTCAATAATGGAGTTGCGTCTACATACCCTTGTACGGATTCGGTCCCGCCGTATCGATAGTCTCCAGAAAATCGTCGAAGATCTTGGGGATCTGGTGGTAATCCGAAATCGCCAGTTCGTGGAGTTCCACCCGTTCCTCTTCGAGGACCAACTGTTTCAGTTTATCTCGCACATTCTCCATCCGGGTGTCGGCCAGTTGACTGCCCCGCATGAAGTGACACTGGTAGTCATCCCCTTTCTTGCAGCCGATCAGAACGACGCCGTCGAAACCGCTGGCCAAAGCATCGCTGACCCAAACCGTGTTCATGGATCCAAGACACCTGAGCGGGATGATCCGAACCATGGAGTTGTATTTGAGGCGGGCCAGGCCGGCCATGTCGACCGACGGCATGGCGTCGTTTTCACAAACGAAGGCCAGTATCCGCGGCTTCTCATCGAACTCATCGGGGATATTGATGGACTTAATCATCTGCGAGATCATGTTGATACTATAGTTTTTGAACGACACGATTCGCTCCGGGCAGGCGCCCAGACAAATACCGCAGCGCCGACAGCGGAACGGATTTGGCAGCGGCGTTCCTTTTTCATCTTCATCCAGCGCACCGAACGGGCACTCCTCGGTGCATCGCTTGCACTGAGTGCAGCGTTGCATGAAGAAATCCGGGACGCTCATATCGCCGGCGCGAGGGTGTACCGCCTCACCACGCGCTACCGCCTCCACCGCCTGAATCGCCTTGAGCGCAGCTCCGTAAGCGTCGTTGGCGGAGATAGCGAGATCCATCGGAGCGCGTACCGGTCCGGCGGCATAGATCGCCGTGCGTCTCGTCTCATACGGGAAGCAGATGAAGTGCGAATCCGGGAAACCGTACTTGAGGGTCGGAAGATCGGTCCCCTGACGATACGTCAGGTTCAAAATGCCCGCGCCCTCTTCGGCGCTGGCGGCTGCCTTTTTCTCGCCATCGGGCGCGTCGTCACCCTCGGCTTCCCCTACTTTCTTGGTAGCCTCATCCGGCGACGGCGGCTCCGATCCACCCTCAAGCCAGCCTTTGGCGCCTTCAACAAAGGTGCTCGGCACCATGCCGGTGGCCAGCACAACCATGTCGGCTTCAATCTTCATGTCCTCGCCCAACAATGTCTCGGTGACATCGATCGAGAGTTTGCCGCCCCCGTTATTGACGGCAGCGATCTCACCTTTGGTCAGGAATATCCCATCGTCGTTCTGAGCGTGGGCATAGAACATCTCCCACTGCGCGGGTGACCGAATGTCCTTGTAAATGATGTACACCTTGGCGTCGGGATACATGTCGCGAACATAGCGCGCCTGCTTGAGCGACACGCGGCAGCAGACGCCGGAGCAATAGGGCAGGTGATCTTCATCGCGCGACCCGGCGCACTGGATGAAGGCGACACTGTCCGGAGCCTTGCCGTCCGAAGGTCGCTTGATCGCACCCTCTTTGGCCATCTGTTCCATCTGGACATTGGTGATTACATCCGGACTTAAACCGTAACCCAGATGCGTCAGCTTCTCAGCCTGGTACGGTTGCCAACCGCTGGCCAGAACCACGGCACCAACTGTCAGTTCCTTGCCACCGTTGCCATTCTCCAGGTTTACTACAAACTGTCCCGGTTGACCGGCAGTCTTGGCGACCGTGGTCGAGGTATGAACAGTTATGTTATCGTGTCCTTCGACATCCTTAATCAACTGCTCGACACCGGAATCTTCCAGCTCCTGATAGGGCGGATGCTTGGGGAACACCTTGACAAACTTCGTAGCCCAGCCGCCGAGGTGATCCTCCTTCTCGACGAGGACAATCTTGTAGCCGGCGTCAGCCGCTGCTTTGGCGGCTGTCAATCCGGTCATGCCGCCACCGATGACAAGGATATCCTTACTGGTATCTTCGGTGTACGCTTCCGCCGGTTCGGAACTCTGCATCTTGACGATACCCATGCGAACATAGTCCTCGGCCAGCATCTGGGTATCTTCATCGTTCGGTTCATGACACCAGGCCACGTGCTCGCGAAGATTAGTCCGTTCGGTAAGGACCTTTTCGCCGAACTCGAACAGTTCCGGGAAAACGCGGCCGGAGCAAGCGGCCACCACTACACGGTCAAGACCTTCGCTTTCGACGTCCGCTCTGATGAGGTCGAGCCCTTCTTTACTGCACAGTGCATCGTGGCTCTTGGCAACAGCCGCCTTCATTTCGCCCGTAGCCAGTTCGATCAGTTTGTCGACATCGAGGGATTGGGCAATATCACAGCCCTTGCAGATATAGCAACCTACTTTGGTATCCATGATCCTACCTCCTTCCTGCGATGTTGATAGCTCTTAAGGCCGCTCCGGTAGCATCCTGAATCGACGCCGATACATCCAGCGGTCGATTCGCCACCCCGGCGCCAACGATGCCCTTGTCGCCGTCGGGGGCGATGAATCCGAAATCATCCAGCACCGTCTCCAACGGCGGTGGAGCCTCGACATTATTCGGCACCATGCCGGTGGCCAGGATGGCCAGGTCGACTTCGGTCTTGGTGATCTGGCCGGTCAATGTATTCTCGGCCTCGAGGATCACGTTGCCGTCGGTGCCTTCGGTGATTTTCGCCACCTTGCCGCGATAGAAATGGAACTTCTCGTCGTTCTGCTTGGTGACATAGTAATCCTCCCAGCGTCCGGGGGTACGAACGTCGATGTAGAACAAATATATCTCGGCATCAGGGTATTGCTCGCGTATGTAAGTCGCCTGCTTCATGGAGGCCATGCAACAGATGGTCGAACAGTACGGCAGGTGGTTCTCATCGCGCGAACCGGCGCACTGCACAAAGCCGATTCTGGTCGGCTCTTTCTGATCCGACGGCCGCAGGATCTTGCCTTGAGTCGGACCGGTCACAGCGGACAGGCGCTCCATGATGACATTAGTGATGACATTTTTGATCTGCCCGAAGCCGAGGTTATCTATCTTCGCGGCGTCATAAGGTCTCCATCCGGTGGCCCAGACGATGGCGCCGACCTTGGCGGTGATCGTGCGCGGTTGCATATCGAGTTCGATAGCGCCGTACTGACAGGCGTCGACACACTTTTTCATCCGCTCGTCACCGACGTACGCGGGATCGATCACGTGTCGCATCGGGTAAGCCATCAGATGCGGCAGGTAGATCGCCTTGGTCTTGTCGAGATCATAGTTGAAATCATTGTCGCGCTCGATCTCGCAAACTTTCTCGCAGTCGCCGCAGGCAGTGCACTTTTCGTTAACAAAGCGCGGCGACAGTTTGAGGGTCACCTCAAATGCTCCCGGTTCGCCACTGACGGACTCGATTTCCGTCAGCGTGAGTACCCGGATATGCGGGTTCGGGCGGATACGTTTGTAGTTGATCTCGATACCGCAGGTGGGCGGACACATTTTCGGGAAGTACTGGTGCATAGCCGCTACTCGTCCGCCGAGACTGGGTGTTTTCTCGATAAGGATAACATCCTTACCGATCTCGGCGGTTTCGATAGCGGTCGTCATCCCGGCGATGCCGCCACCGACCACGATGGTATCGGCGGTGATCTGATCCTCAGCCGGTTCGAACAGAGCCATCGTCATCTCCTTTATAATCAATCGGATTCATCAATAATCGACCTTCATGCCCTTCTGGGGGGCTTTGTGAAATTTGTAACAATCTAACCCGGCTAAGTAATATCCTTGGTCAATACTTGTCAAGCGCTTTTGGGGGGACTGCCTTACTTGACTCGGCGGGGAACATGTTCTAACTTGGGGCGGCTGACAAAGATGGAGAACATTGTATGAAACGTGGGTTTGCAGCATTGGTATTGTTTCTCACGATGGGTGCGACGGCGATCCTGGCCGACACGGTGGGTGATGACACTACCGAGGTGCGCGACATGGCGGTCGTCGCAGACAGCGGGACGAGTCACGCGGAAGTGGATTCAGCAGAAAGCGAACCGGCAGGTGACGTGATGACGTGGCTTAAGGAGGTCTGGAGTCTGGCCCTGACCAAGGCCACAGTTGGTTTACTGGCTCTGGCCATTGTGTGGTTTCTCCGCAAAACCATTGGGCGAGGCGCTGGCGCCGTTCTGAACATGGCGAAGTTGTTGGGCCGTCATAGGTCATTTGAACGGCGTTACCTCAGCACCGTCGCACAGAAGTACAGGTATTTGCCGTTGTTCGGAATCAAAACTCGAGTTAATGTGTCTATCGCCTTGCGCGACATCTACGTCCCGCTGAAAGGCGTGAAGGAGGGCAGCGAGGCATGGAATTACGTCGGTGACCTGAAAGACGAAATGTTGGATCAAGAAGATCCGGCAGAAAGGCAACCGGACCAAGACAGACTGGAACGACTTGAGTACGAGGACCGAGAAAGCGCCGGTCCGGTCGAGATCACAACACTTGTCAAACGCGAAAAGCTCTTGATGCTCCTGGGCGGTCCGGGCTGCGGCAAGTCAACATTCCTCGGACTTGCGGCTCAGGCCTTTGCTTCGAAACAACAATCCAGCTGGCTGGGAGTGAATAAGCACCTGATACCTGTGTGCATAGCGTGCCGCGACCTAGACCCTGGTTTAACGCCCACCACGGAAGATTTGCACAAGTTCTGCCTGCCTGGTTTGCTTAAGAGCAAGTACCCGTTAGGGTTTTTTGAACAACAACTAGCGGACGGTAACTGCTTAATCTTGATCGACGGGCTCGACGAGGTTCCCGCCGTCGAAAACCGCCGCGCCATTGCCGCTTGGATTGAAGAACTCGCGGCCGTTTACAGCCGAAACCGGTACATTGTTACATCACGAATCATGGGCTACGAGCAGGCCCGTCTCGGAGCCGGCTTTGCTCACTATTACGTCTCCGACTTCGACCACGATGATATCCAATCCTTCACCAACAACTGGTACAGGGTCGTCGATACCCAACTCAAGGAGGATACCGAACAGGTCAGGGCCGAGGCCGCAAAGGCCGCTCAGGATGTCATAGACGCCATCAAAGACGACAGAATCAAGAAACTAGCGGTTAATCCCCTGCTGTTAACCATAATTTGCACCGTCCATCGGTACGCCGGTCGACTGCCCAAGAGCAGATCCACACTCTACAAGGACTGCGTTGACCTCCTCCTGGGTTCAAAGGACGATGCGCTGAAAATCGCGCTCCAACTGCGTGCCGAGCAGAAGCTCGAAGTGCTCAAACCTATCGCCTACTACCTGGCCTGTCGCGAAACCCGTAACATTTCTCTGGAGGAGCTCAAGCGGGAAGTTGGTCACTATCTGCCCAGTGTGGCCGGGGACAGTGTTGCCGTGGGTGACTTCATCGCCGAGGTAAAGAACCGCTCCGGGCTTCTGGTCGAGAGCGGGCAGGAGATCTTCGCGTTCTCGCACCTCACTTTTCAGGAGTATCTTACGGCATTGTATGTCAAAGACCAGGACAATGGCATCGGCCTGCTTATAGCCAAGAAGGACAACCCCCACTGGTGGGAGATCATTTTGCTATGGTGCAGTATGAGCGACGTAACACCGTTCGTCAACCGCCTGCTGGAGTGCCGCGAAGATGTCCTGCTAGGCAACCTATGCCTGGCCGGGTTTTGCATAGGCGACGCCTTGAGCCTGGCACCAAAGACACGGCGAGATGTCTGTGACAGACTATATGACTACTGGTGGCATGCTTCTTCCGTGGCACTGCGGCCTGCCCTCATAGCTGCGCTAGTGGCATCCAAAGATGAGAATTCGGTTGAGCGTTTTATCAAACGTCTCAACGATGAGGACCCCTATGTCCGCGGACGAGCAGCTTTAGCCTTGGGGCAGAGGGGTAGTGAGAAAGCCATAGAGCCGTTGATCGAACATTTCAGTGATGAGGCAGCTTCTGTTCGCCGTCGCGTGGCCCACGCCGTGAGCCGGATCGGAAGTGAGAAAGCCATCGTGCCATTGATCAAACGTCTCAACCATGTGGACAGAGATGTTCGGCGTCGCGTGGCCTCCACGCTGGGACGGATTGGAAATGAGAAGGCCCTCGAACCGTTGGTCGGATGTTTCAAAGATGAGGACACTGATGTCCGCTGGCGGGCTGCCGATGCCCTGGGGCGGATTCGAAGCGCTGACGCGATCGTGCCGTTACTCCGATTATTGGCGGATGACTCCGGTTTTGTCCGCGGGCGCGCGGCTTTAGCCCTGGGGCGGATCCGAAGCGAGAAAGTGATTGAGCCGCTGATCAAAAGGCTCAGCGATGAGGACATGTTTGCCCGAAAGAGCGCGGCTTTGGCCCTAGGGCGCATCGGCAGTAAGAAAGTCATTGAGCCCTTGATCGAACGTCTCAACGATAAGGACAGTGAAGTCCGCTGGCACGCCGCAAAGGGCCTGGGGCTATTAGGAAGTGAGGAGGCCGTAAAGACCTTGGTCGAACGTTTCAGTAATAAATACGGTAGAGAACGCTGGCGCGCGGCTTATGCCCTGGGGCTTATAGGAAGCGAGGAAGCTCTCAAGCCGTTGATCGAACGCCTAGGTGACAAGGTCGGTCGTGTGCGTGGTCACGCCGCTGAGGCCCTGGGGCGGATTGGCAATCAGCAAGCTGTCGAGCCGTTGATCGAACTGCTAGGCGATGAGAACCGCTTCGCCCGCTGCCGCGCCGCTGAAGCTCTGGGGCGGATCGGAAATCAGCAAGCTATCCAGCCGTTGATCAAACATCTAAACGACGAGTATAGTCATATGCGTTGGCGTTCGGCCTTAGCCTTAGGACAAATCGGGTGTGTGGAAGCGCTTGAGCCACTGAATGAACGGTTGAACGATGAGCATAGTGATGTTCGCTGGCGCGCGGCTCTAGCCGTGGGACAGATTGGAAGTGAGAAAGCCATCCAGCCGTTGATCGAGCTGCTCGGCGATGCGAACGGTTCTGTCCGCTGGCAGGCCGCTTATACTCTAAGCAAGCTCATGAATCAGTCCACGGCTGAAACGTTGTTGCCGAAGATCGACGAGAAGGACAAGGCCGGCAATTATCGTTACTTTACCGCGCTGCACCCCTACCTACGGAAGCATAGGGTCTACATTGACGAGCTGCCGCCGGAGGTGATTGAGCGCAACAAGTTCTGGAAAGAAAACCTCAAAACCGACCCGATCTGTTAGCTGCCCACCACACACACACAAACCGGCTTGACGCCGGTTTTGAATTCTCATTGAGATGGATCGGAAACAAAAGCTGGGAAACAGGCTAAGCCTGTCGACGCCGGAGAAGGCCAAGTCCCGCTAATCCCAAAGTCAGAAGCGCGATAGTCGCCGGTTCCGGAACAGCGGAAACCGAATCGTCGGGCGGATCATCGTTCAGTGAAGCAGGCGTGTAGTAATTCGTATACACCTGGCCGGAAGAATAGTCCATGTTGCCGCCGGGCCAGTTGTTCCAACTCTCGACGTCATTGCCGCCGCCGAGGTAAGCACTGGGGAGCGCCGACACTGAAGTAGAGATCACTACCAGGGCAAAGATCAGAGCCAGCGTCATCGTGTTTTTTCGAATGTAGTTACTCATATTCAAGCTGCCTGTGCTGTTGTTTGTTCTGATGGCTATGTAAGCAAATGTCTTACCGGAACCGGATGTACTGTCAGACAACGACTTATGAAAACATCCAGATGCTGTTTGCATAAAAGCTGTTCGGCTGCTGCTCTTTTTGTGAAATCTGTTTCACATTCCACTATGAGCAGAAAAGATAGACCGGCATCACGGCCGGTCCCAAACTTTTGACGATCATCGTTAGAACGATCAGGTGGTCGACTTTATCGACCGTCTACGGCGCAAAAGTGCGATGCCGATCAGACCCAGCGCCACCAAAGCTAACGTGGCCGGTTCCGGAATGGATGAGACATCATCCTCATAGTCCATCATAAACACCGCCTGAGCACTTCAGGGTCACAACTGTTCAAGTATTGAACACTTTCCTGCAAATAGATTCATAGCGTTGGCGACAGACCGCAAGGGATTCGTGACACAACCCACCGGGCTGCCTCGCACTTTTCACAGCGGTCAGATGGATCCACTGCGTACGGAGCTAAAGCCATTGCAAAAATGCCGGCATTTGACGATATTGCCTAAGATGGGATTTTCATGCCGTTTCGTACCATTCAAGTGAGGATGAGAATGCTACATGCCACCACTACGCGTCGAGCCGCTCTGGCGGGACCGATTGTGATACTAATCCTGATGATGTCCCAGGTCCTGGCCGCACCGATGGTGATCAATTACCAGGGGCGACTGACAGGAGCCGGAGGCAGTCCGGTCGCAAATGGTTCCTATGACCTGCAGTTTGCGATCTACGATGATTCTCTCGGCGGCCTGCTACTCTGGGCCGAGACGACCACAGTGACCACCAGCGATGGTTTGTTCAGTCACCTGATGGGATCGCTAAACAGTTTTCCTCGCAATCTTTTCACTGACGGGAGCCCGCGTTATCTGGAGTTGACGACGGAAGGCGAGGTAATCAACATGCGCACTCTCCTCGGGGTCGTGCCGTACGCCCTGGTCACTCGCGATCTGTTCGTTACCGACAGCAACGACACGCTGGCAATCGGGACGTTCGCCGATGAACGACGTTTGTCGCTCTATGATGAACTGGGACAGGAGCACATTCGTCTGCAGGCCGATGCCGATTCCGGCGGGCAGTTGTTGCTGAACCGAACCGACGGCGAGACCGGTATTGCCCTGCACGGCGACCTGATCGGTGACGAAAGCGTGACTCTGCCCTATGCATCCGTGAGCAGCGGCGAGATCCTGAATGAAACAGGCTATGTGACATACATCAGGGTCAGCCCGGTCACTCTGGTCACTATGGAGATGACCGATTTGGTGACGCTGCAAATCGAGACCCCTGCCGACGGCTACATTGTGCTGGAGGGGAAATGCTACGTGCAACTGAGCGGCGCCACCGGGCCAAACATCGCCCTGGTGCAGATAGACCAGGAAGAAGGGGGCGGGTCGCAGTTTCCATACTACACCCTGGCTGGGCTGGGCGGGTATGCCTCAACCAATGACTCGTACTTCCCTGTTTACGTGACCAGAGTCTACTGGAAACCGCAGGGGATCCATGAGTTTCGCATGGAGGGACGGGCCAACGATGCGCCACCGGCGGAAGCGCGCACCTGGGACCATATCCTGACCGCGACCTATTATCCGACCAGCTATGGCGTTGTGAGCAAGGTCTCCCCCATGCCCGACGGACACCCAGAAGCCGAACCGCTCGACATCACCGATCCCCAGAACCCCGACGGACCCTCACGCTATTATCAAATGGACCTGCGCTACTTCGAACGGCGGGCGAAAGAGATCGACACCAACTCCAAGCAGCAGTAGGTCGGAACCCCCTTGCGGGTTCCGACATCTTGCTCATGACTTGCCGGTCTTATCTGTTTCAATTACATTCACGACATGAGAAACATACGAAGATACTTCTCACCCGGTAACACCTACTTCCTTACACATGTTACTTATGAACGCAAAACGATGCTTCTCGATAACGTTGATCTGCTCTGGGATGCTATCCACAAATACAATGAGAGAGAACCGTTTCAGCTTATAGCATGGGTGATTGTACCGGATCACTGGCATCTTATTATTGATCCAAAACGAAATGACGTATCAAAACTGATGAAATGTATCAAGCTGTCGTTTGCCCAGCATCACTTGAGGGACCATGGTCGGATGTCGGGTCGAACCTGGCAAAACAGGTTCTGGGATCACATGATTCGGGATGATGATGATATGAGACGCCACCTTGATTATGTTCATTACAATCCAGTCAAACA
>JAUWIB010000136.1 GCA_030605565.1 bacterium | reverse complement strand
AAGAGACTGCTCATGACGTTTGCCAAATCGATATGCCATTTCAATATCCTCACTACCTATCTTGATTGAACCACAACATATCGACTATGTAATCCATACTCAACTAAAAACCCTATTGCGACACAGCCTGGGAGTCGAAGGGCGACGATGAAGTATAATGACCGGAATATCACTTTTTCAGTAACTTGTTAGATCAGCCGGGGCTGGCCGGACTCATTACCACTACTTCAACAAATCCCTTGCAAACTGTGGCAGGGCAAACGCGCCGCGGTGTGTCTCGGCGTTGTAGTATTGCGTGGATAGCGCCAGGTTCAGCCAGCGCTGTTCATCGAAGTCAGCCAGCGGGTCGTACTTCTTGCTGCAAAACGCGAACGACCACATACCCGAGGGATAGATGGGCATGAAACAAGTGTACATCCGGACGATTGGAAACACCTGTTTGAGATTGGCGTAGATGCTTCGCACCGTCTTCTTGTTGTAGAACGGCGATTCGCTCTGGGCTACGAGGATACCATCGTCGTTCAGCCGCCCGTAAACTTTCTCGTGGAACTCTTTCTGGAACAAGTCGGCCGCCGGACCCACCGGGTCGGACAGGTCAAGAATGATGACGTCGAACTTATCGTCGGTCTCTTCGATTAGCTTCTTACCGTCCTGAAAGATCAGTTTGGCTCGCGGGTCGTTCAGGCCGACGCACAACTGCGGAAAGTGCTTTCTTGAGGTCTCAACGACCATCTTATCCAGTTCACACATCAGGCAGCTATCGACCTCAGGATGTTTCATGACTTCAGTCAACGTGCCGCAGTCGCCGCCGCCAATTATGAGCACCTGCTTCGGCGAGGGGTGGCTGAACAGAGGAACGTGCGCGATCATCTCGTTGTAGGCATTGTTGTCGTTGTCGCACACCATCAGAGAACCATACAAAACCAGCATTTTGCCGAAGTCCTTAGTCTCAAGAACATCGATCCGTTGAAACTCCGACTGCGTCGATTCAACAATGCGGTTGACCTTCACGGTCAACCCGGAATGGCCGTCGTGCAATTCACTGTACCAGACATTCCAGAGATCGGCCATCCCCTCTTCGGAGATGTAGGTATCTTCTATGCGGTCGCGCTCGGACATGCCGTCACTCCACAACCATATATGCCGGTCGCCTGAGGCCGTTGAAATTTGAACCGGAGACGGCGCAGTAGGCTCCCGTAGCCAGGAAAATGATACGATCGCCGACCTCATGCTCGGGAATCATCAAGCCGTCGTACATGACATCGAAAGAGTCGCAGGTCGGTCCGGCCAACACCGACAGACGAGGCTGCTGTTCCTTTAGCGTCACTACCTGGTATTGGCAGTGGTCGTACACGATTCCTGAGAATGTGGAATAGAGACCATCATCGAGGTAGTACCAGATTTTGCCGTCACGAATGGACTTGCCTAACACGGTCGTAACCAGCGTGACGGAGGTTGCGGCGATAGCTCGTCCCGGCTCGCTGATGACCCGAATACCGGGGCGGATGCATTCATCGAGAGCGCGGGAGATCGGTCGACAGAATGACTCCAGCGACGGAACCGGTTCGGCATACTCCACCGGAAAACCGCCGCCGATATCGAGCAGGCGGGTGCTGAGTCCGTTCATGTCCAGATCGCGAATCAACTCACGAGTGGTCTCGATCGCGTCGACGAAATTCTCGGAGTAGATGCACTGCGATCCAATATGAAAGCACAGTCCGTGGAATTCATGCCCTGCTTGTTCAATGAGGCGAGCCAGCGGAAGGACCTCGTCAGTCGTGCAGCCGAATTTGTACTGCAAGTTTACGATGGCTCGGCGGTTGCTGTTGATCCGAAAACGAACGAGAATCTTCAGGCGCTTGTCCTGATAGCGTAGGAGCTTCCTGATCTCCTCGGCATTGTCGACGACGAATATCTCAACCCCCTGCTTTACGGCCCGGTCGAATTCCTCGGTCGACTTGACCGGGTGCGAATGCACCAATCCGGTCGGATTGGCGCCGGTTCTGAGTACGGTGTCGATCTCTCCCGCCGAGCATACGTCGAAGTTCCCGCCGCAGCGATGCACCTCGTCGACTATGGCAGCATGGTTATTCGGTTTCACGGCGTAATGGATTGCAACGCGCGGTAGTGCATCCTTGAGACGACGGTAATTGCGTGCGACTTCACCTCGTGACAACAGCATCAGAGGACTTGAGATAGCCGGATCGCTGAATAGTTCTTTCAGGGCCACCGAATCCAGCCCACCGGCCGGTGGTCTTTTGGCAACAGCAGCTAACGTGAGACTGTGCGTCATGACATTAACTCCAGTCAACCGGCTGAGGCAGCCCGACGAAGTGGTTGTGTCGCCGGCTTGTGATCAATCGTCTCGTCGGTGGGTGAAGGGATACCACGTTTGAGTTCACGAATCTGGGCACTGCCGGCGCGCAGTTTCTCCCGAAGATAATCATGAGCCTTGTAGGGATCGACGCTGTTGCCACACGTAAAGAAATCAACGGCGGCGTAGCCGTACTCCGGCCAGGTGTGCAGCGAAACATGCGATTCAGCAATAACCACCACCCCGGACACACCCTGCGGATTGTACCGATGAAAAACCGATCGCACGATAGTCGCACCGGATAATCGCGCTGCTTCAGTCAGATGTTGTTCCATCAGTGCAACGTCGTCAAGCATGGCGCGATCACAATCGGCCAGTTCTACGATCAGGTGTCGTCCGAGGATTTTCATGTCCATCCCTCCATAATGGGGGTTCGGGGTTAATAACTACAAATGACTACATCTGCGGCGGCGTCGTTACCCATAAAAGAGAAACTGCTCGTTTTCCATTATTTGCAATCTGATGGGCTCGATCAGACGTGAAATAGAAACAGTTGTTCTTGGGAACGTCAAAGCTCTTGCGGCCGATCTTGAGCGTGGCCGTTCCCTGAAATACATAACCGAACTGTTCACCCGAATGAGGTGCTCGTTTCTCGAGGCTCTCCCCCGGTTTCAGTTCGACTATGATAGGGTCCATCAGGCTATTGGTCGATCCGGGCACCAGCAACTCGAAGGTGGCAGCGCCGGTACCGTCCACAGCGATTCGGTCCGCCGGCGAGAAGACAACCCTGGTCTCCCGGGAATCGGAAAAGAACTCCGAGAGTCCCACGCCCAGGGCCTCCAGAATATCCGATAGCGAATCGATTTGGATCGAGGTCTGGTCATTCTCCAACTGCGAAATGAATCCCTTGCTCAGCCGGGCGCGGTTGGCCAGTTCCTCCTGAGTAAGGTCCGAAGAGAGCCTGAGGGCCTTGATTTTTTCACCGATTCGCAGTTCCATCACAATTCACCACCAGGTTTGCTTGTTTAGCAAACACGATCAAATAGTTTAACAAACAGCGACCTATTATACATTTCGAAAACGGGATGTCAAGCGGTTTCTGGCAGAAAACGTGGGCGCTACTTTCTCCAGCAATTCTTGTAGGTCAGGAGGCCTGTCCTCCTGACAAGCGTCAGGACCACCAAGGGGTCCTGACCTACGGGAACTTGGGGCACGACCGCGCCTTTTGATTGACATGGTTTCCAAAACCCGTATATTCCCTGCGCCAGTTGCGAAAGTGGTGGAATTGGTAGACACGCTGGATTTAGGATCCAGTTCCGAAAGGAATGGGGGTTCGAATCCCCCCTTTCGCACTAAGAAACGCAGAATGCTAATGCTCGCGGTTCATCATGGCTGCGGCTTCAAGATTGGAGTGAAACCGAGTGAAGGTTGAGGTTAAAGAACTCGAAGGACTGATGCGCGAAGTCACGGTAAATCTTCCGGCCGAGAATGTGGAAGCCGCGTTGAAAAGCAAGTTCGCTGAGGTTCGCAAGGATACCCAGATCGACGGTTTTCGAAAAGGCAAGGTGCCGATGGATCGTATCCACTCAATGTTTGGCGACGCTGTTCGCGCAGATGTCAGCGAGGACCTGATTCGCACGACGTATCCGGAAGCAGTGAAGCAGGAGACGCTGCGGGTAGCTTCGTATCCCTCTATCATCAAGGCCGGGTACAACGATGATGGCGGCGGCTTCAGCTATACGGCCAATGTGGAAGTGTATCCACAGGTTGATAAGGTGGTCTATGACGATCTGAAAGTCACTGTCGAAGAGATCGAGGTCAAAGACTCTGATGTTGATGAGTTCGTCAAAGGGCTGCTCAAACGGTTCTCCGATGTTAGCCCGGTCGACCGTGAGGCTCAAGCGACCGATGTAGTAGTGGCTGATCTCAAAAAGCTCCACGATCCGTCACTGGTTCTGACCGGCGACCAGTTCGCCGATCAGGAGATCGACCTGGGGAATCCGGTTACGGTGCGGGAGTTCAGGGAGCAGTTGACCGGCGCCAAGTCCGGTGATGAGACCGAAGTTGAGGTCAACTATCCCAAGGACTATCCCGACGCCACTTTCGCCGGTGCCACGGTGAAGTACCACTGCCAGGTCAAAGAGGTCAAAGAACGCATCCTGCCGGAGTTCAATGACGCTTTTGCCAAGCAGACCGGACAGGCGGAGACCGCCCTGGAACTGCGCATGAAGATTCGCGATGAACTCAAAGCTCGGTTGCTCCAGGATCAGAACCGTTCAAAGCGGAGTCAGATCATAGGGCAAATCGGCAGCAAGAACGAGATTCCGATCCCTGAAGGTCTGGTTAGCGAGTACCTCAATAACATAGTCGAGGATTTCAAGAAGCGCTATGAGGATACCGACGAAGAGGAAGTTCGTCGTTCCTATCATGATGTCGGCATCGGGACTATCCGCTGGAACATTCTGTTTAACCACCTGGCCGCTCAGGAAAATATCGAAGTCCTGCCGTCAGATATCGAAGAACGAATCAAGAAGTTTGCCGATAACTATAAGATGAGTATGGAACAAGCCAAGGAAGCGCTCAATAAGTCCGGATCGATTGCGGATATTCGTGACTCGATCTTAGAAGAGAAAGTACTTGATTTCCTGGTTGACAAAGCCAAGGTTACCACGCAAGAGAAGCAAACAACGAAGGCATAGCACCGTTAGATTTAGGAAAGACCTGATGGGCGACAATATTAGTTCAAATCACCTGGTACCAATGGTGGTGGAGCAGACGGGACGCGGCGAACGCGCCTATGACATTTTCTCCCGACTCCTGAAGGACAGAATCATCTTTATCGGCACACCGATCGAAGATCAGATGGCCAGTCTGGTCATTGCCCAAATGCTGTTTCTGGAGGCCGAGGATCCGGACAAGGACATTTTTGTCTATATCAACTCACCGGGCGGTTCGGTCACGGCCGGGATGGCCATTTATGACACCATGCAGTTTATCAAACCGGATGTCGCCACGACCTGTATGGGGATCGCGGCATCAATGGGAGCTTTTCTGCTGGCGGCCGGAACCAAAGGGAAGCGGGCTGCCCTGCCCAACAGCCGTGTGATGATTCACCAGCCGATGGCTGGCACACAGGGACAGGTATCCGATATCGTTATCATGTCTGAAGAGTTCGCCAAGACCAAGAAACGTCTAAATGAGTTGTTTGTGAAACATACCGGTCAGCCGATTGAGGTGGTGGAGAAGGACACCGACCGGAACTTCTTCATGGCTCCGGAGGAAGCCAAAGAATACGGTTTGATTGACAAAGTCTACGACTTCGACCGCAAAAAGAAATAGAGGCTCATCGACGCTGTTGTCGTTGATCGCTTCGCATATGTTGGACTAAAAGGTTTATCATAGGAAGCCATGCCGAAGAAAAACGATCAAACCAGAGTTCCACGCCGTTGTTCATTCTGTGGGAAACCGGCGGGACAGGTTCGCCGCCTCTTTTCCGGCTATGAGTCATTCATTTGCGATGAGTGTGTTGAACTCTGTAACGACTTGTTGCAGAGTGCGCCG
Organism: bacterium; assembly: GCA_030605565.1. Classification (GTDB taxonomy): domain Bacteria; phylum Zixibacteria; class MSB-5A5; order GN15; family FEB-12; genus JAJRTA01. The sequence continues at coordinate 18,839 of JAUWIB010000136.1, read as the reverse complement.
GAGGCGGGTGTCCAGGAGGAGATCGTCGGTATTCCGGTGCCGGCGGAGATCAAGAACTTCCTCGACCAATACGTAATCGGGCAGGAACAGGCCAAGAAGACCGTCGCGGTGGCGGTCTACAATCATTACAAACGGATCAACGCTCAAGCTAAGGTTCAACTGAGCGACAAAGAGTCGACGTCCGGCGATGTCGAGTTGGAGAAATCCAACATCCTCCTGCTTGGTCCTACCGGTACCGGCAAGACGCTCATCGCCCGCACGCTGGCCAAGTTTCTCAAAGTACCGTTCACGATCGCCGACGCCACCGTTCTCACCGAGGCCGGGTATGTGGGCGAGGATGTTGAAAACATCCTGGTCCGGCTTTTTCAGGCGGCCAATTTCAACCAGTTGCAGACTGAACGGGGTATCATCTATATCGACGAGTTAGATAAGATTTCCCGCAAAGAGGGCAACCCATCGATTACGCGCGATGTCTCCGGAGAAGGGGTGCAGCAGGGCCTGTTGAAAATCCTCGAAGGAACGGTGGCCAATATCCCACCCAAGGGCGGCCGCAAACATCCTGAGCAGGCGTTTGTACAGATCAACACATCGAACATCCTTTTCATTTGCGGTGGCGCCTTCGACGGCCTGGAGCAAATAGTGGCGCGTCGGGTCGGCAAGAAAACGATGGGCTTCGAGTCCGAACAGCGCTACATCAAAAAGGACTCGGCTGATATCCTTGATCACGTACTGCCGGTCGATCTGATCAGCTACGGTCTGATTCCGGAGTTAGTCGGGCGGCTGCCGGTCACGGCGCCATTGAAGGATCTGGATGAAGCCGCCCTCATGAGTATCCTGACGCAACCGAAGAACGCGCTGACCAAGCAGTTCATGCGGTTGTTCGAGATGGAGGGAGTCAAGCTCAGCTTTGAACCGAAGGCTTTGGAGGCTGCCGTGAAGATCGCCCTTGAGCGAAAGACCGGCGCTCGCGCCCTTCGTTCCATCCTCGAAAAAGCGATGCTGGACATAATGTATGATGTTCCGTCGATGCCTGAAGTGGCCGGAGTGGTCATCAGCGCCGAAACCGTCAAGGACGGCGCCAAGCCGAAGATCACCACCCACGCCAAGAAGAAGAAAAAGGCGGGCTGAGCCGGAACCCTCTTCCCTCTCTTTGCAGTCTCGTAAGTACGTCTTGTAGGGCAGGTCTGTCTTCAAACCTGCCAACAAAGGCGTGGTCGCAGACGGACCTGCCCTATGTCAACTGTGGGTTGGCCAGCACTATACCAGACCTTTCGATCGACGGTCGATAGCAAACAATAACACGACAAGCACAAGTGTGAGAGCCGCCTTCGCGAGTATGATGGTCCAATCCTCAAGGCTATCTACATCAATAGCCGACATGATTATGCCGCGGAACAGTGCGCTGATTGCCGTTGCAGTTTGTGGGAGTATCCATATAATCACAATTGCCAAAATCGAACCCGCGACACTCCCTGTTCTAGATATTATAGACATTTAGATTCCTTTCTCAATATTTTCCGGACCCATCTTCGAATCCACCACTTGTCTCGTCTCTTGTTCCTTCTTGGTCAACATGACCCAACGCTTCCCCCTACAGCACGGCCATCACCGTGTTGCTGGGTTCACCTTCGCCGGTAGGTGGCCCATCATACATGGTGGACTATGCAGCCGACATGCGGCTATGTCATATTTATTGTTGTCATGTTTTACTCCTCTTGCACCGGCTGCATTGCCTTGGTTTGTGTTATTTCTTTTGTCTCTTGAGAAGTGACCACTCACAGCCTACCAAATCTTACCCATCTCCCTTTTTGTCCTACCGATTCCACCTTAAAGCCGGCATTCGTCCATGCCCTAGCCTGAGGTCTTGTGGAAAGTTCAGATTGGTTTTCCCACCATTGACGATGGTCAAAACTTGCTGGAGGGAGAATATCCCTTATTATTTGTTCAACATTTTGAAAACTAAGTTTGATGTTTGTAACGTCTGCCGGAATAGCTCGCAAGAAGTCTTCGAGAAATTGATATTTGACACCCATTGGTATTACCCCTTTCTATTTTGGTTTTGACATACGCAATGATTATATGGTTTTTCCATAACACTCTTTAGTCGCAGAATCGCGGCATAACCCACCAAGACTCGAATCGGTATAAGTTTTGTGATTGCAGGCCATTATGGCATCTGCAAAACTTTGGTTGGGATGATATGTGGTTTCTGATTAAAACACCATCTATCCTTTTCCTACAGCACTGCCATGACGATATTGCCGGGTCTGCCTTCACGGGCGAGTCTGTAAATCGTGGACCTACCCATCTTGAGGTGTTTCGCAGAATCCGGCCATCAACCAAGTAGTCATCCGCTCAAATTCTGTCATTATTGTCTAGCATTTCAGAGTAAGCTACAGCATCGTAGAGCAGTAAGTCAATCACTTTCGTCAATATTTATCTTCGACCACGTACCACACACAGAGGCTTTGCGGCGGGCGAGTTCTTCCTCTTCCTCAGGTTTCTTCTCTGATAATTCGACACACCTCTCTTTCTTTTAGAACAACTTGAGATGTTTTCCGTAGAGTTAATCAGGCGTACCCCGCACGCCTGGAAGTCTCTGTTTTTCCAACTTGCAGGGTTGGATGGGGTCAGAGCACAACGAGAAATCGTAGTGTATTGATGTATTAGTGTGTTGAACTTGCAAGGTCCTGACAGAAAGGTACGTGTCGTGAGAAAAAATCTTTCAATAATCTTATTATGCTGTTTTGGGTTGGTCTTAATCGCCAGCGCCACAACCGCGACGACGGATTTCAAACCGGTATTCAATCCAAAAATGAAGATTGAACAAACTTTGCACCCCATCAAGATCGACGGCTCGCTGGACGACGCCGGATGGCGGTCGGCAAGCCGAACCGACATGTTCGTGGAGCGGTATCCCGGAGACATGATCGAACCGGATGTGAAAACCGAGGCCTACGTGACCTACGACGACGACCATTTGTACGTGGCCTTCTTCTGTCATGACGATCCCGACGCCATTCGGGCCACCATGTGCCAGCGCGATCAGTTCGGCAGTGATGATGCCGTCGTTCTGTTGATCGACACTTATGGCGACGCCTCCTGGGCCTACGAGTTCTTTGTGAATCCGTACGGAGTTCAGAAAGACCGGCTATGGTCGAGTGTCGGCGGTGAGGATGCCGGCTTCGATCTCATCTGGCAATCGGCGGCTCAGATTACTGATTCCGGTTATCAGGTTGAAATCGCGGTGCCGTTCGCAAGTATGCGGTTTCCCAATCAGGACGTGCAAAGCTGGAAGATCGACTTCTGGCGCAATCGCCCCCGTGAGAGTTTCAAGCAGTACTCATGGGCGGCCTATGACCGTAATGAACAGTGTTGGGTTTGCCAGTGGGGCACGGTCGAGGGTATCGCCAATGTTCAACCCGGCAGGGGTCTGGAAATCATGCCGGCCCTGGTGGCCAGCCAACATTCGGGACTGGCCGACTACCGCGATCCACAGTCGCATTTTGCAAATCACAAGGGTGATGGGGAACTCTCGTTGGGAGCCAAGTATTCAGTCTCGTCCGATGTTACCATTGAGGCGGCCCTCAACCCGGACTTTTCTCAGATCGAGGCGGATGCTGCGCAGATCGACGTCAACACGACCATCGCGCTGCTCTTTCCTGAACGTCGGCCGTTCTTTCAGGAAGGGAGCGATATCTTCAGAACACTGTTCAATTCGTTCTACACTCGTACCGTCTACGACCCCAGCCTGGCCGTGAAGCTCACCGCTCGCATGGACAAAACCAGTATCGGGTTTTTCTCGGCCATCGACGAAAACAGCCCTTACATGATCCCACTCGATGAAGCCTCGATCGTCGTCAACACCGGCCAGAGTATGGTCAATGTGCTGCGGGCGTCGCACCGCGTAGGCGACAATTCGCAGGTTGGTCTGATGGTTTCCGACCGCAGGTTCGAGGATGACGGTTCCGGCACCATTTTCGCGATCGACGGCGATATCCGTTTGTCGCGCAACTACTCGATCGACGGTCAATTTCTGATGAGCCACACTCAGGAAGCGAACGATCCTGGCGCAACCGACGGGCTGCAGGGGTATACGCTCGACAATGGCAGCAAGACGCTTGTCTTTGACGGGGAGTCGTTCTATGGTGGCGCATTCATCGCCCGATTCAAGCGCGATGCCCGGCACTGGAATTTCGCCCTTGATTACAGCCAGGTCGATCCGACCTATCGGACGCAGACCGGATACGACCCGTGGGTGAACTACCGCAACCTGACACTGAGCAGTTGGTACGAGATCAGGCCGGAAAAGACGATCTTCCAGTCTGTCACGCCCTCCGCGTACGTACATGCGAAGTGGGACTACGACGGTATCCGGAAAGCGAATGAGTCCGGGTTTAACATAGACGCCCAGACGCGAGTGGCGCAGACCAGCTTCAATATCGGTTTCAACCGCAGCGACGCGGTCTGGTCCGGGGTTGACTTCGATCATCTCTGGTCCGCCAACATCGGTGTGTACGGACGCCCGTCGAGTATGCTCGGCCTCAGCTTTAACGGTCGCAAGGGCGTGGGCATCGCCCGCTTCGACGGCGCCAAAGGGAACGAGACCGGTCTTTACGCCTCGTTGAACGTTAAGCCTATCGATCGTCTCACCATCGAGCCGACCTTCAACTACCTGCGCAGCACCGACACGAAAACGGGCGAAGAACTGTTCAGCCAGTATATCGCGCGTGCGCGTGTTAGCCTTCAGGCCAATCGTGAATTGTCGCTCCGCCTGGTGCTGCAATACAACGACGGCAGAAAGACATGGAACATCGATCCGCTGATTACTTATCGCATCAGCCCGTTCTCGGTGTTCTATCTCGGCTCAACTTACGATTACCGCGAATACGACAGGTTCACTTCAAGTGGGACGCCGTACGGATCTCAATGGGACCTGAATTCCCGACGGTTCTTTATGAAGTTGCAGTATCTGTTCCAGACTTGATAGAACGCGTGCTGTTAGGCGTCTTTGATCGATAGTCAGACCAGCTGCAGACCACCCCTTTGTGCCCGCGTGATCTTCAGATCGCGCGGGCGTTTTTCCGCGACCCATATGGTCCTGTCACCTGAGGTCGTTGCGCAGAAAAGCAGCGAATGCCCCCCGCGAAACGGCAACTGCAAGGCTTGACAAGACAGCTCTCCTGATCGACATTGCAGCCAACATAAACGCTATGACCACTCTGTCGACGATGGCCGTAGCCAATTCGGATGAGGAGATCCCCTGTGAGACCAACGGTACGATTTCTTTCCGATCAGCTTATTGAACAAATCATCGCGGAAGCCAGAGAGTTGCTCTGCAAACTTGGGGTTGAGATTCATAACGATGCCGTGCTCGCCTTGCTCGGTGATCATTCGGCGCGGATCGACAACGCCACAAAACGAGCCTACTTCACACCGGACATTATCGATCGCTCCCTGCAAGCCGCGCCGGATTCGTTTCGTCTGTATGACTCGCTGGGGAACGAAGCTGTCGACCTGTCGGACATGAACGTCAACTTCACGCCCGGCTCATCCGCTATCAACATTCTGGATCACGAGTCGCAACACTCGCGTCGTCCTACCAGCAAAGACTATGTCAAGTACACGAAACTGATGGCGTCACTCGAGCATATCGCATCGCAGTCCACCGCTATGGTTCCCGCCGACGTCCACGAAATGATCTCCGACAGCTATCGTCTCTACCTCAGTCTGATGTTCTGTGAGAAACCGGTGGTCACGGGCGCCTTCACGATAGAGGCGTTCGAGATCATGAAGGAGTTGCAACTCGCCGTTCGCGGCTCGGAGAAAGAGTTGGCTGAGTGTCCCCTGACGATTTTCTCCTGCTGTCCAACGGCGCCGCTCAAGTGGAGTAATGTCACCTCACAGAACGTGATCGACTGTGCGCGTTATTCGATACCGGTGGAGTACATCTCGATGCCGTTGTCCGGGTTCATGGCGCCGATCACACTTGTGGGTTCGTTGGTGCAGCATACCGCCGAGACACTGAGCGGGCTGGCAATCAGTCAACTGTCCAACCCCGGTTCGCCGGTGCTGTACGGCGGCTCGCCGGCCGTGTTCGATGTGCGCTACGAGACCACGCCGATGGGTGACATCGGTACCATGATGATGGACTGCGCTTACAGCGAAATCGGCAAACACCTTGGCCTGCCGACCCAAGCCTACATTGGACTCAGTGACGCCAAGCTGCTGGATGCTCAGGCCGGTTTTGAGACTTCGATGGGCGCCACGCTGGCAGCGCTAAGCGGCATCAACAACATCGCCGGTCCGGGCATGCTCGATTTCGAGAGTTGCTTCAGTCTTGAAAAGCTTGTCCTCGACAACGAAATCTGCGCCATGGTCAAGCGGATGGTAGCCGGTATCGAACCGAAAGAGGATTTTCCGTCATTGCCGCGCTTTGAAGAACTCCTGCGCGAAGAACATCTGCTCATATCGGAACACACTATGAAGTATCTCAAGGAAGAGGTTTACCTCCCTGGACCAACTATCGATCGCGCCAATCGGTCACGGTGGCAGGAGGAAGGCAGCCGGACCCTGGGCGCCCGTGCCGCCGAACAGGTCGAGGCTCTGGTGACTCAACATCAACCAGTCGGCTTGTCGGAAACAGTGCTTGGCGATCTGACCTCTTTGATGGAAACAGAGGCTAGGCGACACGGTATGTCCCGCTTGCCCGAGATACGTTAATGCGGCGTGTGATCGACATCAAGACTGAGGATATCACTCCTTCGATCACAGGCATCCTCGCACATCAGGGCATGCCTCCACACGTCCAGGCCGATGAGCCGACCCTGAAACCGGCGCGTGAGGCAATTGCGCTTTGGGAACATCTATCACAACCGGTGGGTATCTTCGCGGAGATAGCTATCCACGAATTCGCGCAGGTGTACATAGGTGAGTCCCGCAACGAACCGGAAACGCCCTTGCCGAACATTTATCAACGCGCTAACGCCCTTGCCCTTTTTGCGGTAACAGTCGGCCATGATGTCGAGCAGGAAATACGTCGCTTGTTTGAGACGAATGAATTCCCGCTCGGCGCGATGCTTGACGCGGCCGCGTCGGTCAGCGCAGAGAAAGCTGTCGATGTCGTTCAAGACAGATTTCGGAAGCACTTAAGTGTCGTTGGGCGATGGGACCGGTCGAAGGGAGTCATGCCGTTCAGTCCCGGCTATTGCGGCTGGCACGTGAGCGGACAGCGTGCTCTATTCGATACATTGCACCCGGAGGAGATCGGCATCGAGTTGAGTGACAGCTATCTCATGCAGCCACTCAAGTCCATCAGCGGCGTGCTGGTGGCCGGGGCGAAAGACATCTTCCAGTTTGACGATGACTTTCCCTTTTGCAGCGAATGCGCAACGCGCTCGTGTCGCGAGAGAATTATGTCAATAATCGAGAACCAGCCAAAGGCAGATACCAGGTAGGAATAATGGATACCCTTCAACAACTTTCAGAGAACATGCAAAAAGGGAACGCTGATCAGGTCGCGCGCCTGACGCAACAGGCGATCGACGAAGGCTGCGAACCTAAGACGATCCTCGATGACGCGCTGGTCGGCGGCATGGCTGTCGTCGGCTATAAATTCAAGAAGCATGAGATATTCCTACCGCACGTTCTGTTGGCAGCCAAAGCTATGCATGCCGGCATGGACCTTCTGAAACCGCTGCTGGTAAAGGACGGGATACCTACCATCGGCAAGGTAGTCACCGGCACGGTTCAGGGGGACCAGCATGACATCGGCAAAAACCTGGTCGGCATCATGCTAAAGGGGGCGGGGTTCGAGGTTGTTGATCTGGGCCGCGATGTTTCCCCTGAGAAGTTCCTTGATGCCGCCGTCAGTGAGAAGGCGATTGTCATCGGCATGTCGGCCCTGCTGACCACCACCATGCCGGTGATGAGGAAAGTTATCGCGCTGGCGCATGAACGCAACGTGCGAGACCAACTCAAGTTCATTGTCGGCGGGGCGCCCATGAGCAAAGAGTATGCGCAGAAGATCGGGGCCGACGCGTACTGCTATGACGCCGTCAGCGCCGTCGAATGTGTGAAAAGGTTCATAGGAGCACACTGAGATGCGCCCGCTGTTGGAACGAATACGAGGCGGCGCCACCCTGGTCGGCGACGGCGCCATGGGGACGATGCTGTTCGAGCGCGGCTTGCAACCCGGCGAATGCCCCGAACGATGGAACCTCGAACGACCCGAAGTGCTCGAAGAGATCGCCCGATTGTATCTTGAAGCGGGCGCGGATATCGTCAGCACCAACACCTTCGGAGGCTCGGTACTCAAGCTACAGCAGTACGATCTCGATAGTCACACTGAGGAGATCAACGCCGCCGCCATCGGTGCCGTGCGCAAGGTCATCGGTGACCGGGCCTACCTGTCGGCATCGTGCGGCCCATCCGGTCAGATGCTCGCTCCTCTCGGTGACGTGTCGCCGGAGGAGATGTCAGAGAGTTTTGTCCGGCAGATAACGGCGTTCGCCCGCGAAGGTGTTGATCTCATCTGTATCGAAACCATGACCGACATCACCGAAGCGACACTCGCTATCAAGGCTGCTAAGGCTACCGCTCCAAACACACCGGTCGCCGCCACCATGACCTTCGATGACACTCCCAACGGGTTCTACACCATCATGGGAGTCAGTATTGAGCAGGCCGCCGAGGGGTTAGCCAAGGCAGGCGCTGATATCATCGGCTCCAACTGCGGCAACGGTATCGAGAACATGATCAAGATCGCAGGCGAGTTGAAGAAGTATACCACCTTGCCGATCATCATGCAATCAAACGCCGGGCTGCCTGAGATGCAGGATGGCTCAGTAGTGTACGCGGAGACCCCGGAGTTCATGGCGGAGAAGTGCCGCGAGCTGCTCGATATCGGCGTGAACATCATCGGCGGTTGCTGCGGCACCACGCCTGCGCATGTTGCGGCGATAAGAGGGGTGGTAGACGAACGCGGTGCATGACAACACACGCCGCGCACTGAACGCGGCAGGTTTCAAAGGGAACCACAGTATCTCGAAAATGCTTGATTGTGTGAGGTAGTTCCCTTATCGTAATCCCGATACCGGACATATAAACCGGCGTGGGTAGAAACAAACAATGTCTTAGACATAGAGTGAAGGAGTAGAAACATGCCAAGCTACGTGCACAAGTTCGCATCGCCAAGCTATCGTGAAGAGACGATTGTGGATCACGACGAAATTGTGATCGGTACCATCAGACTGAAACCATCATCTGTTTTGTGGAAGCCCAAAGGTGCCCGAAAGTACTACAGAGTATCTCTTGAGAAGTTTGTTGAGTGGATTACTGATCCTAATACTGGGGCCAGCAAAACCAAGAGTTGAGGCTGGTAGATCGAACGTCCCATGATTCTGATGCGTTAGAGGATGTCAGGAGCGCAGGGCTCCTGACCTACGAAGAATCTATGCGCATATCACACCCGCGATGGCGCGGATCCATCCGTTCTTCTTTGGCACGAAATCTGGATTCTGGCTTTCGCTAGAATGACGGAGAAGACCCTGTAGCCGACACAGGCAGGATCGCAAGGATCCTGCCCTACTAAGGCTACAAGAACCCTGTCTAAATCCCCGGCAGGTTGAAGCAGACTACTTTCGGTTCGGTCATCTCCTGCAACGAGAACTTGAGTCCCTCGCGACCCAACCCGGAGTACTTGACGCCGCCGAACGGCATCGAGTCCAAACGATAGTCGGTCGAATCGTTGATCATCACACCGCCGCAATCGAGTTCGTAGGCCGCTTTGAACGCCGTCTCAAGATCGCGTGTAAAGATACCTGCGAGCAACCCATACGGCAGCGCGTTAGCCTGCGCGATCGCTTTGTCAAGGTCGTCAACCTGGTACAGGTTCACCGTCGGCGCGAACACTTCCTCGTAGTGTACTTTAGCATCAGCCGGAACATTTTCCAGAACTGTCGGATCGTACATGGCTCCATCCCGCTTGCCGCCGGTGAGCAGTTTGGCGCCACCCGCAACGGCGTCGTTGACCCACTGTTCGATCCGCTTAGCCTCGTTCTCGGTGATCATCGGACCCATCATGGTATCTTCTTTGAGCTTGTCACCGATCTTGTACGTCTTGGTAAGTTCTACGAACTTCGTCTTAAACTCGTCATAGATCTCTTTGTGCACCAATAGCCGCTGTACGCCAATACAATTCTGCCCCGCTGCCCAGAAAGAGCCTGAGACGCACGACTCGACGGCCAGTTGCATGTCAGCGTCCTTCCACACGATCACCGGCGAATCTGATCCGAGTTCCATACCGATCTTCTTGATCCCGGCTTTGGAGGCAATATGCTTACCGGCCTCAACGCCGCCGGTGAATGAAATCATGCGGACACGTTCGTCGCTGACCAACGGATCGCCGATCTTGGAACCATAGCCGGTGATGACCTGAATAGCGTTTTCCGGCAGTCCCGCCTCAAGCAGCACCTCGACCAATTTGATCGCCGACAGCGGTGTGACCGTGGCCGGTTTCAATATGACCGAGTTACCTGCCGCAATGGCCGGGCCGAGTTTGTGCGCCACCAGGTTCAGCGGATCGTTGAACGGCGTGATGGCCAGCACCACTCCAATGGGAAAACGATAATAGAACCCCTTGCGCTTCTCGCCACCGGGGAACGAATCCCAGGGGATCGTCTCGCCGAGAATACGTTTGGCCTCTTCGGCTGAGCAGGTGATGGTGTTGACGCAACGCGAGGCTTCTTTGCGCGCCTCGTTGATCGTCTTGGACCCTTCGCGGGCGATGATGGTGGCAAACTCCTCCAACCGTTCCGAGATGAGTCCCGCTGCTTTGTACAGAATCTGCGCTCGGTCGTAAACGGTCATGCGTTTGGTAATTTGAAATCCCTGCACAGCCGATGAGAGAGCCAGTTCCACATCTTTGTCGTTACCGGCGGGGACCGTATCGATCACTGAGTTATCGAACGGATCGATAACATCTATCTTCTTGTCGCGGTCGACCCACTGACCGTTAAGCAACATCTTCATCGTTGGCCTCCTACTGCAATGATGTCGATCAGAACGCTGTAACCAGTCTCGACGCGCCCCGCGCCGGGACCGACGATGGTCACGTCACTCAAAGTGTCGGTGGATATCGTGACAGCGTTGGTGGCGCCCATGACACCGGCGAGCGGGTGTGACAGATCCATCTCTTCCGGTCCGACGCTACCCTTAACACTGTCGCCGTCCCGCCAGACTTTGCCGATCAGTTTGTACCGTTTGCCGCGCGCCTTGGCCTCGGCGATCATGTCGGCGCTAATCTCGGTGATACCCTTACACGGGAAAGCATCCGGTTTGACGTCGACACCAAAGACCGTATTGGCCAGAATCGTAACCTTGGCCAGCGCGTCCCAACCGAGCACATCGGCGTCAGGGACCGCTTCGGCATAACCGAGTTCCTGCGCCTTTTTGAGAACATCGTCGTACGGCTGCCCCTCTTCCATCTCAGACAGGATGTAGTTGGTAGTGCCGTTCAGGATACCCTTCATCTCAGTTATGTAACTGCCGGCCAGGGTTTCTCGGATGAGATTCAACAACGGCGTGCCACTGATAACGGTTCCCTCGTAGAGGAACTTCACACCCTTATCAGCCGCTAGCCGGGCGAGGTCCTGATAAAACAGCGCTACCGGTCCCTTGTTGGTAGTGGTGACGTGCATCCCCTTGTTCAGGGCTGCGCGAATGTGCGAGGTGGCCGGCTCACCTGTCTTGATGTCGGTATAAGTCGCTTCGACCATCATGTCGGCATCGGCAGCCTCGATCATCGCCAGAGCATCGCCGTCAAACTTACCCGGTAGTTCGTCGAGCTTCTTACCGGCCTTTGCCAGTTTGAGAGCCTGTGCCAGATCGATACCGTCGGGTACGTAGGCGCTTCCCTTAAGCATGTCGGAGATGCCGACCACTTTCAGGTCAAGACCGTACTTCTCTCTGAGTTCCTTGTCCTTCTCCAGCAGTAGCTCGGCCAAGCCCTGGGCTACCGTTCCGAATCCAATCAAAAGCAAACGCATTATGTTTCCTCCGTTCTTATGTTACTTTGTGTGATAGCGATCCGGTGCGTCAAAAACATCGATGACGCTCATGCGCACGTTGATTTTGGCAGCGTGCGTAACGCCTTCCGGGATGTAGTACCAATCGCCCTTCTTATAATCTCTGGTGTCGTCACCGATGGTCAGAGTCATCTCGCCTTCAATGACCGTCCCCCACTGTGCGCAATGTGAATGCGGAGGTACTTCGACGCCCGGTTGGATATCGAAAAAGACCACCTGCTTGTTCGAGCCGGTAAGCAGCCATCCCCGAACACCCTCCAGCGGGACGTCTACTTCCGGCAGGTTTCGGATCGAGTCCGGAAAGGCGGTGCCGTCGAATTGCTCCATCAGTTCCTTCATTTTGCTTTTCCATCTTTGTGTGCAATCGCAGCGAACCTGGCCGCGTGACCGCGCCGCATAATCTCGCGAATATCCTTGTCACAGCGAATGCACTTGTGGTAGATGACGTCGCCGATCAACTCCGCCTTCTCGTCGCGCTCGGCGTCGGGAAGGAAGTACGTTTCCATGGTATCGTAAGGTCGCGAGGTTCCGTCGCTTTCATACTTGATGGTGATATCGTGCCCGGCATCAAGAACTTTGTAAGCGTTCTCGGTCCAGTCGAAACCTTCCATACCCAAATCGGGATTGATGCGGAGATGCGCCGCCAGCGAGATGTTCGGCAGATCGGAAGCTTTCAGTTCCTCGGAGCACTGTATGAATGTCTCGGGGCTGGCGCCGTTACCGATGTTGATCTCGTAGAGCGCCGTGGCGCCATCGTCACGAAGGTACGCTTTGACGATGTTCATCAACATCCGGAACTGGATCGCATTCTGGATCGAGAGCAGCATCGATATCTTGAAACTGACCTCGGGTATCTCGCGCCCCCAGTAACAGGCAGCCACGATTGTCGACCAACTGGGATTGAGGAAGAAATTCGCCCCGGTCTCCAGGGCAGCGCGCATGATGCCGTCGAGATAGACCAAGTGATTGTTATTGGCCACCTCGACACCACCCAGGTTGCCGAACGGCGTACCCATGTTCTTTAGGATCAGTTGGCTCAACCCATCGCCCAGGTCGCGCCGGTCGAATTTCTCGCCGGTCACTTTTTCGATGCGGGCGAAACGCTCTTCCGGCCAAGGGATGCCGATGAGGTTGGTCGAGCAGAACTTGCTGGCCCCAAGGATATTCTCGGCCATAGCCAGCGTAGCCAGCAGGTCACCGCTATAAACATAGTGCTCGGTCAGGGCCACCACCGAGATCATCTCGGTTGCAAACAGCAGCTCCGGCTTCTCAGCGATACGGCGCAGACAGTCGAGCGTCACATGCGAACCCTGGAACCCGGACACCTGCGTGGTGCAAACCCCCGGCTTGTCGGTCTTGATGCCTTCAGAGGCAATGAAATCTTCAACCTTGGGAAAACCGGTAACATACTTCTCGGCCTGCTCAAGCATCTCACCGTAACCCTTGTCGGCGGCGGCTTTCTTGCGATTGGCGTACTCACGCTTAGCCGTGATCTTTTCGCGGACAGCTTTCGCCCCGCCGTAAGAATCGATCAAAGCGTCGATGGCCTTGAGGTCTCTCTTACTGAGTAGATCGTAGTGCATTATAGGAACTCCATTCCTGCTTATTGAGGTTTTTGTTATTTTGGTGGCTGTGGTCAATGCCTTCGCAACTAACCGATATCAGCACGCCGGAAGGTAAGTCAAACCGCCGGCCATTTCAAGCGGTTTCAGGTTGCGAATATTATCCTGTCTCCGTAACCTGGTATTGATTGCTGATAGACTGAAATGGATGAGATGATGATGAGGTTTGTCTCCAACATACACCTTGAAACAGACCCGCAGTGGCCCGCCGATACCGTTGCCGCCTTTTCGGCCCCCGATATCTCAGCGGTTTATCGTTCGTTGCCGGAGTACCTCCCCACACCGCTGCTATCGCTGCGGAATCTGGCTCATGAACTGAGCGTCGGCGAGATTCTGGTCAAGGATGAGTCGCACCGGTTTGGGCTTAACGCGTTCAAGGCGCTGGGGTCGGCCTACGCGATCTACCGCTTCGTGCAGAAGCATCTGCAAGAATCAGGGCGACAATGCCCGGCGGCCGATCAGTTCTACCGCGAACCGACATTGCCAAAAGGAACCTTTGTGTTCTGCACCGCGACTGACGGCAACCATGGTCGCGGTGTCGCCTGGGTCGCGCGCAAACTGGGGCAGGACGCGGTCATTTACATGCCCAAGAACAGCGCTCACGCTCGGATCGAGAACATCCGCAAGGAGGGGGCTGAAGTCATCATTGTTGATGGCAGCTACGATGACGCCGTGGTTCGCTGCGCCAAAGACGCGCTTGCGCGCGGTTGGCAGATCATCTCCGACACCTCATGGCCGGGTTACGAGGAAATCCCCCGATGGATACAGGCGGGATACTTAACGATGTTCGAGGAGATTCACGCTGACGGGACCGTGCCGGTGGACTTCGTGATCATACCAGCGGGAGTCGGAGCGTTGGCCGCAGCGGCGGCATGGTACTACAACCGCATCTATCCGGAGCTGCGCCCCAAACTTGTGTCGGTGGAGCCGATCGGCGCGGACTGCCTGCTGCAATCTGTTCTTTCGGAGACCGGAGAACCCGTTTCACTAAGAGGGGAGCCTGCTTCCATCATGGCCGGGCTGAACTGCGGCACACCGTCGCGCATTGCCTGGCCCTTCGTGAAGCAAGGTTTCGATTTATTCATGACCGTCACCGACGATGTCGCCCGCGAGGCGATGCGCACTTACTATTATCCCAGGGTGTCGAAACCGCCCTTCGGCTCCGCTCAGGACAGGCTCGGGGTTCGACCTACCGAAGAGAAACGTGACCCGCGCATCATTTCGGGCGAATCCGGCGCGTCCACTCTCGCCGCTCTTTTGACTCTCTGCAATGAGAACAGCGTTACTGCCGCCGATGCCCGCGCACACCTGGACCTATCTCCCGGCACTAAAGTGCTTTTACTCAACACCGAAGGGGACACCGACCCGGAAGGGTTCAAGAGTATTATCTCGTAGGTCGAAACCCCTGGTCCGAAGGACCGCCCTGAGCGCAGTCGATGGGCGGGTTTCGATATTCCGTATTGCTTCAGGTAGGCGGCAGATGTCCACATCTGCCCCGGCGAGATCGTCACTGGTATCCCACCTATATTTGTGCCAAATGACATTGGAGACTTTATTGTTCTGATGATTGGTTTATTTTGGCAGCTTGGGGAACGGACGGAAGGCATAGCCCGACGGGAGTTCGTCAGGCTTGGCAACCTTGATATGCGAAAGGTCATCATGATTAACAATTCTTCTCTGAGAAAGTGGGATCGTTTGGCTCAGAAGCAGTTGGATCAGCAGTTCCTACATGAGATCATTGAGGGGCTTCAGTGTTCACCGTTTGAAGCCTCGGCTATGCTGGATACGGTGTACCGTGTCTATGCCCCGTACTTCGAGACGAGCGGGACGCTTAAGCCTGGGCAGATGCTCTTTCCGTTGGTCGCTATAGAAACTCCTTCACAAGTGGCGCTGTCTCAGAGCAAGCAAGTGACGGTTACCCTGACCGTGGATGCTGGTGCTGAGGATCTGGAAGTCCGTCGGTCCGGAGGGGTTGAGGCGCTACGACAACACCGGGTGCAACGACTCTGCATTGAAGCGTTCCAGCAGGGTGGTCTGTTGACGGTTGAAGATTTGGCTAATCGGTTGTTTAATTGTGGTCAGAGAACTATCACCAGGGATCTGCAAGCGTTGCGGTGGCAGGGGATCACTCTGCCGTTGCGTTCGACCATCAAGGATATGGGTCGATCCATCAGTCACCGGTCGTTGATCGTTGAGCAATGGTCTCACGGTAAAGAATACTCTGAGATCGCTCGCGCCACCTATCACAGTGTAAGTTCGGTGCAGAACTATGTGAGTAAATTCAAACGGGCTATTGCTCTAATGGAGGAAGGGTATGACCTGCACACAATCGCTTTCCTGGTCAAGTTATCGACCTCTCTTGTTGAGTCGTATCAACAACTGTATCAGAGAGTTAAGATAGTCCCCCATCGTCGTCGGGAGCTGAAATCGTTTTTAAAAAACCGGATCAAAACCTCGCCGACCGGAGGCGTCCGTGATTAAAATGCCTGACAGTATAAAACGATATCGTTCGGCCAAAGCGCGTTTCTTCAAGCCGGTCATTATGAACTTCTTTGCTCGGGAATGTCCTCGGTTTTTCGGACCGGTGATGAGAGAAAAACTGGCCGATGAATTGATCAAGTTGTTCGAAGCCATTGCGCCGGAAACTTCTCGGTTGAAACATGGACAAATTCTCTGGAACGCTCTGGACAAGAATACCCGCGGCGACTCTCCTCGCCGCCGATACGTACCGGTCGTTCTCACTGTCATCTCCGAAGAGGACGTCACTCAGTTGACCGAGGGAACCCTTATGTCCCTGGTTGCAGAAAACGCCATCGCCCGTATGATCCGTGAAGCTTACCGGCAAGGAGGAATCCTTTCCTGCCGCGATCTCGGCCTCATCCTCCTGAGACAACCTTCATGGATTTCAAGTACCAGAAAAGAATACGAAACCCAGCATGGCTGCACCTTACCTCACACCGGCGCCCTGCATGATATGGGTTCCTCGGTCTCCCACAAGACCACCATCATCAGAAAGGTCATCCTTGAGAAAAAGGACCCGGCCGATGTCGCCCGAGAATGTAATCATACTCAGGCTGCTGTGGATCGTTACCTAAAAGACTACCATCGCATCAAAACTCTACAGCAGTTCGGCCACAACCTCGATTTCATTCACTTGGCCACCCAGATCGCCAAACATGTTATTGTCCAGTACACCGACCTCATCAAATTGGAGGAAAACTGACTTGACTCGCCATATGGCTATAACAAGGGCGGGATGGAGCACCGGTCTCGGATATTAGTTGACCGACAAGTAGGTTTCAGCTAAATTCGTATAGAACAAAGACAGCAACAATCCGGTAAATAGAGGTCGTCGATATGTCCGATAAGAAAATGGATGCGGATCGTCGGGGCATGCTCATTGGTGGACTGATAACGCTTGGCGTCGGTCTCATCTTTCTTCTGAGCAATCTGGGTATCATGCCGGGTATCGGCGAGATGTGGCCCATGTTTCCGATCATTGTCGGAGTTGCGCTAATAATTGGGGCGTTCTACAAGGACAAGAAATCTGACGAATCCGATCAACTACCGGGCTGATCGCTTCGATGCCCGGGCTACCGTCTGTCATGCTGGATTTGATCCAGCATCCAGTATATGAACAAAGAACTGGATTCCGGGTCAAGCCCGGAATGACGTGAACTGGTATTTCTATAAAGGCGTAAATGACAGGCGCGAGGGTTAAGGGTCTGCTGTCTTTTCGTAGACGTCATGCTGGACTTGATCCAGCATCCAGTCTTAGCCGGTAAGCTCGTCGTAAAGCTCTCGCCAATCGGGGTTGGTTTTTTCTATCAGTTCCAACTTCCAGGCGCGTCGCCAATACTTGATCTGTTTCTCACGCTTAATCGCCTCTCGGATGTCGTCGTGCACCTCGAACCAAACGAGTGTGTGCACGCCATGCTTCTTGGTGAACCCATGGATGAGATCGTTTTTGTGTTCGTAGATTCGCTTTATGAGGTCGGACGTGACTCCGGTGTACAGGGTGCCATTTCGTTTGCTGGCGAGAATGTAAACGTAGCCTGGTTTCATAGCGTGTAGTTCTTGGGCCTCAGTCACTCCGAACTTAATCTAACATCCAACATAGAACGGAAGAACTGGATTCCGGGTCAAGCCCGGAATGACGTGAACTGGTATTCCTACAAAGGCGTAAATGACAGGCGCGAGAGTTAAGGGTCTGCTGTCTTTTCGTAGACGTCATGCTGGACTTGATCCAGCATAAAGTCTTTCCTCTTCTCTGTCACCCTGAGCGGAGTCGAAGGGCGACACTCAATGGCGAACCGATGCCGGAGCAAGCTGTGGGCCACCGGGTGATAATACGGCAAGGTGCGGACTACCTCCAGTTACACGTTTCCTGCAGAGGCTTTATCACGTTGCTCAGACCACGGATATCGAAGACTGCTGTTATCGGGTTCTCGTTGAAAGGTGTAACTTGGGCTATGAACCTGTCACACGCCATGAGCTTCTTTATGAAGGCGGTCGGCGTGCCGGGATAGAATGTCGCTTTGCTGTCAGTCGACAGATGCCAAACCCTGGTCGTCGCTTCTGCCTTGCCTATTCGGGTTAGGACCTCTGCCTCACTGCCAAGGTAATCTTGCCAGTTAATTAGCAGTTCCATCTTAACGCTTTTACACCTCACCACGAGGTAGACTGGCTGACCCCAACTTGAGCTTCCGCTTTCTGCTTTCAGCACGAGAGTAACGGTCTTGGAATCGTCAATCGGGTTTTTTTCCACTGACACCTGCCACTTTCCCTTTCCTTCCAATTTCGGCGTGAGGTCCGCTGGTTTATCTACTTTCAAGGATCTAGCCAGCGCATCATAGCACTCCAGTCTTTCAAGATCCCCAGCGATAGTGGCACACTTAGCAATCTCCTTCTTCAGTTCATCCGCCCGGACTTGTCCTGGCATCATAAGTGCCAGGGTCAATGCCGTCCACAAGCAACACACGATCAGTCTGCGCACGAACACACCTCCTCTTCTTAGATACTTAGCCGTTCCTTGAACCTCCCCCGATTTAGTGGACACATCGAGAAGATAGAGTTTACTTCTATCAGGAGGTGTGTTTATGTCGAAGAAACGTCGTCAGTTTGACCGAGC
>JAUWIB010000137.1 GCA_030605565.1 bacterium | reverse complement strand
AGATCTTTTACAACGGCTGGCGTCGCCATTCAAGTATTGGCTCAGTCAGCCCTATTGACTTTGAACGAAACTATCAATACCATGAAGAACAGGTGTCGATAAATGCTTGTTAACCTGTCCACTTAACGGGGGGAAGCTCATCCTCCTTCTTCTTGGGCCAGGTGAACACGCCCGTCTTGCGCACGTGCTCCAAACCGTGTTCGTCGCCAAAGCGGTCCTTGAGCAAGCGGTCGGTGATGTCCTCCCAGGAATACTTGACGCTGCCGTCTTCCACCAGCTTGTATTTGTCGCTCATCTCACCACCGTAGCGGACGCCGATGGAATCATTGAGCCCCTTGTAAAACTTGCCCTGGATGCCGAGACGTTCGCAGATATCTAACATGACTTCGTTGAAATCACGCCGTTCGAAAAGCGGTTTGATGACCGGCTGCCGAATGGTCCAACCCCAGTCATCTTCACCCTGCGGGTGCGAGAAGGTCGAAGGGAAACTCACCGCCGGCGTGTACCGCTCAAGGAAGCAGGCGTCGGGCAGCACAATGTCCGCCACCGCTTCTTCAAATTCCGTGATGTAGAGTTGGAAAGAAAAGATGAAGTTGAACTTCTTCAGGAAATTCTCCGTTACCGCCTCCGAGTTACCCATCGTCATCACCGAGTTGGAACCGAAATTGAGCATCACGTCCGGCTTGTACGGAATCTTGAAGCGATCCAGTATCTCGAACCAGCGCGGGCTGGTAATGGTGAAGGCATTGTAGATCGAGGTCGGGAACATGTCGTGCAAGTCGAGCCGCGTTGGCTGTGTGGGTTTGCGCAACGGGTACGGTTTGTGATCGTAGACCCAGGTCTTGGCCACCAGCAGACCGTCCGGACAAGGGTATGGAATCTGGTACGGCTTGCCGGTCGGTTCATAGCCCTGGCCGACCGACGCTCCCAGACCGAGGGCTGAGCCGTAGGTGTCAGCCGCGCCGACCATGTGGCTGACCATGTCGATCGAAAGACAGGTCCAGCCGGAATTAGTGTGCCCCTGGCTGCCCCGGAAGAAGTGCGTCGCCACCGGACGTCTCGGTACTTTCCTGGGACCTTTGCTGGTCTGGATGGTGACGGTCGATCCGATCTCCGCTGCCTCGCCGAACTCTTTAGCGATGCAGCTAACGGTGGCCGCCGGCACCCAGGTAATCTTCTCGACGTACTCAGGGGTGTACTTCTTGACGTGCTCTTTCAGAAGTTCGAAAGCAGGTGTGCATTCGACACCGTCGACTGTGTATTTCCCGGTCAGCGCCACCTCATGGGCAACGTCCTCATACTCGACCCGCGTCACCGAAGGGTCGTTGTGCACCTTCGGACAGTTGTCGACCAGATCCCACACCAGCGGGTTATTGGTTTCTTTGTCGCGCATGTAGCGTCCGTCGGAGGGCCGAATCAAGTACGGGCTGTTGGTCTTGTACATCAGGTATTCGGCGTCGTATATACCGTGCTCATTGAGAAGCGAGTTGACCAGTCCCAGCGCCAATGCGCCGTCGGTACCGACGCGAATCGGCACCCACTCGTGCGCCTTGGACGCCTGTGAACTTTGGAAGGGATCGAAAACGACGTTCTTGAACCCACGGGCTCGGGCATCGGCGACCTGGGTGGCGTTCTGAACGGCCACGTGGCCGGCGCCGTGTCCTTTCGAGCAACCGAAGTTCAGCGCGTAGTTACAGTGCGCAAAGTCAGGGATGATCGACCAGGAGACATGCATGATGCCGTTCATGAAGTGAGCACCGTTGCCGCAGTGCAACCCGCCGCCGGACACCCAATAGTTGGGCGTACCGAAACCCTTCATGAAACCGATAACGCCGAACCGGATTTCAGATGCCTAAGTGGTGGTCGCCTTGAAGAAAGCTCCGCGCGGGTCGCGCTCCTGGCATTCTTTCAGCTTCTTGCAGATAGTGTCCAGCACTTCTTCCCACGAGATGCGCACGAACTTGGGATCGACATGGAGTCCCTTCTCGGGATTGGTTCGCTTTAGAGGATAGTTCACTCGGTAGGGGTCGTACAATAACTGCGGCGAGGCCAGGCCCTTGGCGCAGATATGGCCGCGCCCGGTGGGTGCGTCCGGATTCCCCGCCAACTCGGTAATGACGCCGTTTTGTCGGCGAACTTTCACGCCACACATACAGTAGCATTGTCCACAACTGGTCGGGATCCAGATATCTTCTTTGACTTGGGGTTTGGATTCAACGTCGGTCTTGCTTGCAACGGCCATCGATCGACTCCTGCTTCAAATGAAGCAGGTCAGGCTGTTTTTCAGTAAAGAAACATACGTGTTGAATATAAGTCGGGTGATTGCGAGGTCAAACAATTTTTGAATTCATTGTCGGCAACGAATAGCCTCAGAGTAAATGTTACACCGGCGCAGGTACCCCACCAAGAGCGGAGCGGCTGGTGGGTTCCGTGTCATCCTTCGACTCCGCTCACTCTTCGATCCTTGTGATTGCTGAGTCTTCTGACTCAGCTACAAACCCGCGCGATCTGAAGATCACGCGGGCACAATACGCTCGTCCTTCGGCTCCACTCAGGGCGACACGTAAGTCTGCATCAGAAAACAAATTTCCGGTTTGTGTTTTGGGAGCGATTGCTTTAGAATAGGCAGCGATGGAAAACAATATGAAAAGCAATCTCGGTTCGTGATATAAAGGATAAGCATGTCCCTCAAAATAATCGTCCTCGCTGCCTATGCCCTCATGATCATCGTAGTCGGTATCGCCGGCTTTCGCAAGACGCGGTCCTTCTCGGATTTCTTCCTCGGGGGCGGCAAAGTCGGTGCCTGGATGACAGCCTTCACCTACGGTACCGCCTATTTTTCCGCCGTGTTGTTTATCGGTTTCGCGGGCAAGATCGGATGGGGATTTGGGTACTCCGGCCTTTGGATAGCATTGGGCAATACGCTGATCGGTGTGCTCGGCGTCTGGTGGCTGCTGGGCTATCGCATCAAGAAAATGTCGGTGGAGTACGGTGTCCACACGGTGGCCGAGTTCCTGGACAAACGTTACCACAGCCCATTTTTGAAACTGTTCGCGTCGGTATGCATCTTTGTCTTCTTTATTCCCTACACCGCCGCCGTTTTCATGGGGCTGTCATATCTGTTCCGGTCAACGTTCGGCATTGATTACACCGTGGCTTTGGTTCTGATGGGCGGCTTCACGGCTCTCTATTTGGTGCTTGGCGGCTACAAATCAATCACGATAATCGACACCATATTCGGCATGATCATGTTGGTCGGAGTGGTAGTTCTCTTGGTGAGCCTCCTTGACAAAGGGGATGGTCTGGCCAATATCACCAGCGGCATCGCCGCAATTGATCCCGGATTAGTATCGAAAGTCGGTCCGCCCGGATGGTGGCCGCTGGTCAGTCTGGTGTTCTTGACCAGCGTGGCGCCTATGGCCATGCCGCAGTTGATCCAGAAATTCTACGCAATTAAAGACAAGCGGGCGATTCGGGTCGGCATGATATGCTCCACCATATTCGCCCTCATCATAACGGGCATCGGATATTTCGCGGGCGCGACCACTCGCTTCTTTCTGAATCCGGACAGCGCACCCAGAGCCTTCGATAACGGCAAGCCGATTTTCGACGCGCTCATGCCGGAACTGCTGACCAATATCATTCCCGAAGGTCTCTCGATTGTCATACTACTTCTAATCCTCTCGGCCTCAATGTCCACGCTGGCGGCTTTGGTTCTGATCTCAAGCTCTACTATCGCCAAAGACTTCTACGCCGGTTTTGTCAACAAGGGTATCTCGGACAAACGTCTCACTTTGCTGATGAGATACTCCAGCGCTTTTATTGTACTGCTCGCGGTCATCCTCGCCTATTTTCGCCCTTCGACCATAGTCAGCATCCTTGGGATATCCTGGGGAGCTATCGGAGCGGTTTTTCTGGGACCATTCATCTGGGGATTGTTCACCAGGCGCATGAACAAGATAGGCGCCATATCGTCGTCCGTAGTCGGTCTGACCGTGTGCCTCGTCTTGTACGCGCAAGGTACACCCTCACCACAAGCGGGAACAATCGGTATGATCACATCGCTGGTTCTCAATCCGATTGTCAGCTACATGACGCCAGCCCCGGCCGGCATGAAGGAACGCTAATTGGTTGGCTGGTAGCGGCAAGAACCAAGCGCTTTCAGAGCAGGGACAATAAAAAAGGCGGAGCATCCTTGCTCCGCCATCGCACGCGGTGGGATATTATATACATCCAACAAACGATTCCGACCGCCCACCGCTTCTCATATATTAAACGTATGGAGCAGGTGATTTGTTCGCACTAATCGTTGCGTTAGGCAACACTGGTTGCCAACGGCAGTGCCGTCGCCTATATTCGCATCATGCAAACCTCGCTGCACATCATGGCGCTGGTGTCTGCGCTCAACGAAGAGGCCGTGGGTGGCAGGATACTGTCCGCTGAGTTCTACAAGAAGGAACGCGCCGTCTACTTCTTCATCAAGGGGGACAAGAAACGGCAGGCGCTGGGCTTTCGCTACCATCCGGCCGGCTCCGGTGTGTTCCTGGTGCCGGCGTCGAAGATACGCATGGAGACCAGAGAAAAACCGCGACCGCTGTTCGGGCTGGACGATGCGGTCATCGTAAAGGTCGAGCAACTCGGTTTTGATCGCATCTTCACCCTCACTCTCGAACAATCGGGCGTTACATCTATGTTGCTATGTGAAGCGTTAGGTCCTAACGGTAACATTTGGCATCTGGATGAATCGCTGGGACGATTGGCCAGTCTCCGCAAGAAGAGCTTCACGCGCGGCACACGATATGAACCGCCTCCGCCTCCCGATAGGATAGATCCTCGTGCACTGTCTGTTGAGTCGCTACGCGCGCGATTTGCAGAGGCGCCAGAGACGGCGCTTGCTCGTTTCGTGGAGAAGAACCTTCAGGGTTTCTCTCGAACGCTGGCGCTTGAAACCGTAACCCGCGCCGACTGTGTCGATCTGACAACAGAGTCATGCGATGATGCTGCATACGAGCGCCTGGTGACGCAGATTAAGGAAATAGTCAGTCGCTTTGCCCGACCCTTGGGCGGCTTCCTTTATGACGCGCCGCGAGCGGTCGAGGTTTTTCCGTTTCGCCTAAAGACATCGTCGGAGACACCGACCAAATTCAAGACTCTGTCGCTGGCGACGCTGGCCATGTGCGAGGTGAAACGAACCGTACGCAATGAAGCTGATGACGAAAAGAAAGTAACCGATGCGGTCGCACGTCAGGTAAAGAAACTCGAAAGACGATTGAAATCTGTGGAGAAGGATCTGTCGCAGGCGGTTGATTTCGAACGCTACAAGAAGTATGCAGAGTTGCTGCAGATCAATTTCGGTCGGCTCCGGACGGGCCTGAAGGAGATCACGGTCGATGACGTATACTTCGATCCTCCCCAACCGACCACGATTGACCTGGAGGAAGCCTTGTCGCCTCAGCAGAACGCAGAGGCCTACTTCAAAAAGTTCCGCAAGGGACGCGACGGTGAGAAACTCCTGAAACGTCGTCTGGAGATCACCAGAGATGAGATGGCGGCGATGAACGAAATACAGGCGGCGCTGGAGGCCGACTTCGAGTCGGCAAGCCGACGTTACGAGCAGGAGTTGGCGGCGCTGGCGCCCGGTGTGACGGCCGGTCGGGGTGAGCAAACGGTACGGCTGCCCTACCGAGAGTATCGACTATCGACCGGCTTGAAACTGCTGGTGGGACGGCAGGGCGCCGACAATGACCGTACCACCTTTGACCATGCGCGACCATACGAGTTGTGGTTTCATACGCAGCAGTGCCCCGGCTCGCACGTGGTTATCAAGTTTCCCAACAAGTCGTTCGTGCCGTCGAAAGCTGAGATCGAGGAAGCTGCAGCCGTAGCCGCTTTTCACAGCAAGGCGCGCCACGACTCATTGGTGCCGGTCATTTACACCGAACGTCGCCATGTCCGCAAACCGCGTAAGGCCAAACCGGGACTGGTGACGGTGCAGCGGGAGAAATCACTGATGGTGGCGCCGCGACCACCGTCGAAGTAAATGCAGTAGCAGTAGGGCGGGTCCGTCTTCGAACCCGCCTTCGGCGACCATTCGGGCCAGGGGTTCGACCTCCGGGAATTCAATTCAAAGTCCCCTCTTGAGAGGGGATTTAGGGGTGTGTTCTTTCGAGAGCACGGCAGATACTTGTGGTGGCCGAATCTTCAGATTCGGCTACAGGTAAGACAGGCTACACCTACCCGTTGAGTCTGAAGATTCAGCGGGCACAAGAATACTGTTTGGGTTTGTCATTCCGGCGAAGGCTGGCCTCCCTAACAAGCTGTGGGGCATCTTGCTCTGCTACTCGATTACATTGAACCAGACAGTATCCGACCAAATCTCGCCGACCCAAACCGGCGGAACCGTATCTTGCCAAAGGTAATTGCGATACAGAAGCTGCACCCAGTATCTTCCAGGTTCCAATTTGATTCTCGGCCACGAATGAAACATTGACACAAGATCAATTGAGTCTTGATAGACCTTTTCGCCGCCTGCAGCAATAACATCGAATGGCTCAGGCGGTGGAAAATAGTGATCGGAAACCACTGTTATTGTGTTGTCGACGTCATTCTCCCGGCCATGTGTCACAAACAGTGGGTAATTCTCATAAACGTTTCCATGTCTCGTAACCGCCAGATCACGCCACCAAGTCAGGAGGTCCTGAGACGAGCGATTCTCCAGAAGGAATCGAACATGCGGAAGATGGAATCTCTCCTTTGCGACCCAATAATGAACCTCCCCCGATTTAGTGGACACATCGAGAAGATAGTGTTTAATTCTATCAGGAGGTGTGTTAATGTCGAAGAAACGTCGTCAGTTTGACAGAGCTTACAAAGTTGAGGCCGTGAGGTTGGTTACAGAAGAGCATCGGCCGGTCGCCGCAGTTG
This sequence comes from bacterium, assembly GCA_030605565.1. Classification (GTDB taxonomy): domain Bacteria; phylum Zixibacteria; class MSB-5A5; order GN15; family FEB-12; genus JAJRTA01. Next base: position 90 of record JAUWIB010000137.1, on the reverse strand, counting down.
CCCGTGATCTGGGAATTGGCGAGAACATGTTGCATCGCTGGAAACAGCAATTCACTGATCAGCATGAGAGCGCCTTTGTCGGGACGGGTA